>NZ_JWLG01000005.1:0-232042 GCF_000813905.1 Leisingera sp. ANG-M6 | reverse complement strand
CCTCATAGACCGCATCGGAAAAGCCCGCAGCGGCGCCCGCCCCGGCCTCAATCGCGCACTCATAGCCCAGCTTCTGCAGCTGCTTCGCCGAATCCGGCGTCATCGCAACCCGGTTTTCACCCGGGAATGTTTCTTTTGGTGTACCTATTTTCACCTTTTGGTTCCCCTCGTCTTGCCCGCGCCAGCAACGCCCGGGTTCGGATCACAATAATTCTCTCTACATTGCGCAATATTATTGCGCAAGGATTTTGCCGCATTGCCGCAAAGTTATGCCGCATCGCCGCATTGACGTCACACCCAGCGGCGCACTTTCTTCTCGTACCGGGCCCAGTCCGCCCGGAATTCGCGCCGCATCCGGTTTTCCTCCGGGATGACAAACCGCTTCTCCAGCAGCCACAGGAAGATGGGGATCAGCGGCAGCGACAAGACCGCATCGAACCACAGGATGAGCCCCGCCAGGATCAGCACATCGCCCAGGTAGATCGGGTTGCGGCTGCGGCTGAAGATGCCCGATTGCACCAGCCGGCTGGGTGTCTGGTGCGGGATCACGGTGGTTTTCTGGCGCCGCATTTCGGTGATTGCCAGCAGTGCCAGCACGATGCCGCCGCCGGTCAGGATGCCCGCCAGAAATTCCGCCCAGGCGCCGCCAAAGGAAACACCCAGAGCAAAATGGTCCGCTTGCAGCCAAGCCGCGGCAACAAAGACAGCCAGCCAGACCGGCGGCACATCCAGCCACCGCATCACGCTCTGCCCTCTTGCAGACATCTGTTTGAAACACCACGCATCGCGGGCAACCTTCCTTTAACCGGCCTGCTCGTCCAGCCCGCTTTGGCCGGGATTGAAAGAAAAGGACAATTTGCCCCACATGCCGCGAAAACGGCGAATCCGTTCCCGCTTGCGGCATGATCCTGCATAGTTTCGTCCGGATGCCTATGTATTTCTTCGTGTACTGTTTGGCATCCGCAGCCCGGTTGCCTGCGCGGCCGCCTCAGAAACACGTAATTCGTCCCCCAAAGCGGCCGTGACGGCACGACGGTCTTGCCAGATGGCCGCCCCACGATAGGCTGACCGGAAAACAGGGAGGCCGGATATCATGACTTTGCAAGGCAAACACGCGCTGGTGACCGGCGGCGGCACCGGGATCGGGCTGGCAATTGCCAGGGCCTTGGCGTCGGAGGGGGCGCAGGTCACCATTACCGGACGCAGGCAGGAAGTGCTGGAGGATGCTGCAACAGAAGGGCTGCATCCGCTGATAATGGACGTGCGCGACGAAGAGGATGTGGCGGCCAAAGTGAACGTGGCGGTGGAGGCCCGCGGCCCGGTCCAGATCTGCGTCGCCAATGCCGGCGTTGCCGAAGGCGCGGCGCTGCACAAGACCTCGATGGCGTTCTGGCGCAACATGATGGCCACCAATCTGGACGGTGCCTTCCTGACCATCCGCGAGTGCTTCACGTCAATGCGGCAGACCGATTGGGGGCGGGTTATTACCGTCTCATCTGTCGCGGGCCTGCGCGGGCTGAAGGGCGGCGCCTGCTACACCGCCAGCAAACACGGGCTGGTCGGGCTGACCCGCGCCCTCAGCGAGGATTACCTGGGCACTCCCTTCACTTTCAACGCGCTGTGCCCCGGCTACGTGGACACCCCGATTGTGGAGCGCAACATCACCTCCATCGCCCAGCGCGCCGGTATGAGCGCGGTGGAGGCACTGGACGTGATGGTCAATGCCAACCGCCACAAGCGGCTGATCGAGCCGGAGGAAGTGGCCGCCGCCGCCCTGTGGCTCTGCGGGCCCGGGTCCGGATCGGTCAACGGCCAGTGCATCGAAATCTCGGGCGGTCAGATGTGATGGACCGCAAGGATTTCAATGAGTTCTGCGCCACCTTTCCAGCAGCCGAACATGTGGTTCAATGGGGCAACGCAGACGTCTGGAAGGCGGGCGGCAAGCTGTTCGCCGTCTGCGGCTGGGCCGATGGCAGGGATGCCTTCACCTTCAAGGCCGGCGACATCGCCTATGAGGTGCTGCAAGAGCGCCCCGGGGTCCGACCGGCGCCCTATCTGGCGTCGCGGGGCATGAAATGGCTGCAGCAGTTTGATGAAAACGGGCTGACGGATGCGGAACTGAAGGAGCAGATCACCCTGTCCTATCAGATGGTCACAGCCAAGCTGTCAAAGAAGAAACGCGCCGAGTTCGGGATACCGGATCCGCAGCCGGCGGGCGGCTAGGCACTGGACAGAACGTCCAGGATAGGATAGCAAACCGGCAAAGCTTCAAGCTTAAAATACCCATCAGACGCGAGGCCCTCCATGACCGATTTTGCCGCAACCAAGGCGATGTTCGACCTGCCCGAAGGTGTGATCTATCTGGATGGCAACTCGCTCGGCCCCCTGCCCCGCGCTGCCAAAGACCGCGTCGGGGCGATGATGCAGGACGAATGGGGCCAGATGCTGATCACCGGCTGGAATCAGGCCGGCTGGATGGACAAGCCCAAGGCGCTGGGGGACCGGATCGGGCGGCTGATCGGGGCGGAGCCGGGCCACGTGGTGATGGGCGACACACTGTCGATCAAGGTCTATCAGGCAGTTGCCTCGGCGCTGGAGCTGAACCCGGGCCGCAAGGTGGTGCTGTCGGACAACGGCAACTTCCCAACTGACCTCTATATGGCCAGCGGGCTGCTGAAGTCGCTGGGGCCGGACTATGAGCTGCGGGTGGTGGACCCGGAAGCGGTTGAAGATGCCATTACCGATGAGATCGCGGTGCTGATGATCACCGAGGTGGATTACCGCACCGGCCGCAAGCACGACATGAAGGCGCTGACTGAAAAGGCCCATGCCCATGGCGTTCTGACGGTCTGGGATCTGGCCCATTCTGCCGGTGCCGTTCCGGTGGATCTGGCCGGGCGCCAGGCGGATTTTGCGGTTGGCTGCACCTACAAGTACCTTAATGGCGGCCCTGGCGCGCCGGCCTTCATCTATGTCTCGCCGCGCCACGCGGAGACCGCCCGCCCGGCGCTGTCGGGCTGGCTGGGGCATGAGGCACCCTTTGCTTTCGACCTCGACTACCGCCCGGGCCAAGGCATCGACCGGATGCGCGTCGGCACCCCGCCGATCCTGCAGTTGACCGCGCTGGAGGCGGCGATGGATATCTGGGACATGGCGGAGATGGACGCGGTGCGCGCCAAGTCCATTGAGCTGTGCGACCTGTTCATTGCCCTGGTTGAGGAAAGCTGCCCGCAGCTGGAGCTGGCCTCGCCCCGTGACCCGGCGTTCCGTGGCAGCCAGGTGTCGTTCAAGTTCGACGAAGGCTATGCTGCGATGCAGGCGCTGATCGCCCGCGGCGTGATCGGCGATTTCCGGGCGCCGGATATCATGCGGTTCGGCTTCACCCCGCTGTATATCGACGAGGGTGACGTGCGCACGGCGGCTGAGATCATCACGGATGTCATGACCAACGCCCTGTGGGACCGGCCGGAATACATGGTCCGCCACACGGTCACCTGATGCGCCTGCGCCGCGCATACCATCTGCCGCTCTGCCGCCCGGCGGGCTGGGTCGCGCTGTGGCGCCGCCTGGCCCAATGCGGCACCCTGAACCGGAGGACGCATTCCTTTCCCTGACATATACTGCATTTAGGAAAAGGAATAATCCGATGACACAACCCTATGATCCCGCCGAAGACGGCGCCCAGATGTCCTTTGACGGGCGCATGTCCTATGGCGATTACCTGTCGCTCGACATGCTGCTGAACGCGCAGAAAACATGGACCAATACCCATGACGAAATGCTGTTCATCATTCAGCACCAGACGTCAGAACTGTGGATGCGGCTGGCCATTCACGAGCTGAGCGCCGCCCGCGAGCGGCTTCTGGGCGGTCAGGCGCGGCAGGCGTTCAAGATGCTGGCGCGGGTGGCGCGCATCTTTGAGCAGCTCAATTCCGCCTGGGATGTTCTGCGCACCATGACACCCTCGGACTATACTGCGTTCCGGGATGAGCTGGGCCAAAGCTCCGGCTTTCAGTCCCATCAATACCGGCAGATCGAATTCATGCTCGGCAACCGCAACAAGGCGATGCTGCGCCCGCACGCCCACCGCCCGGACATTCTGGCGCTGCTGGAGGCGGAACTGAAACAGCCGTCGCTATACGATGTGGCGCTGAAGACGCTGGCGCAGAGCTTTGCGCTGCCGGATGAGGTGGTGAACCGGGATGTGTCGGAGGCCTATCACCCGCATGAGGCGGTGCAGGCCGCCTGGACCGAGGTCTACCGCGACACCGAGGCCCACTGGGAACTGTATGAGCTGGCCGAAAAACTGGTGGATTTCGAGGACTACTTCCGCCGTTGGCGTTTCAACCATGTGACCACGGTGGAGCGCGTCATCGGCTTCAAGCGCGGCACCGGCGGCACTGGCGGCGTCAGCTATCTGAAACGGATGCTGGAGGTGGAGCTGTTCCCCGAACTCTGGCACTTGCGCACTGAGCTTTGAAACTTCGGCGGACCGGCCTTTTACCGGTCCGCATCACCGCGGCGTCAGCCCTGCCCCGATCAGCGCGGCCAGCTGGCGCACCCCCGCCTGGTAGGCCGCGTAATCCGCGGCAGTCTGCTTGATCCCCTTCAATGAGGCGCAGATGGTGCGGGCAATCTCCGCCGCCTCACCGCTCAGCGCGGCCTCTCCCGCCCCGGCCTGCTGCTCCAGCCAAGCGGCGTAATGCGCGCAGAGGGCAGCCTCGCCATCTTCGATTTCCGCACCGGCCACATGTTTGGTGACCTCGAACAGCTCCATCCCGTGCGGCGAGGCCATCATCTGCTCAACCGCTTCGCCGCCCTGGGCCTGAAAGGCCGCCAGCAGCCGCTCCGGCAGCGGCCCCGGATCCGCCAGTGCTGCCTGAACCCCGGCGGCGGCATTCCCATAGTAAGCTGCCACCAACGCCCGAAAAATCGCGTCCTTGTTCTTGAAATGCAGATACAGCGCAGGCCGAGACATGCCCGCGCCCTTGGCGATGTCATCCATCGAGGTCTTGCGGAATCCGTAAGTTGAGAACGCCATCCAGGCGGCCTCGAGGATTGCCTGCTGTTTCGGATCAATGCCTGCCATGTTCATGTTTCCGCTTCTGACATTGTTTGTTAAAAATGTCAATTGACACCCTGACAAAACTCGTTATTTTTGTCAGAAGCACAGCAACGGAGTCCCGCCATGCCAACAGACCTGCGCATCAATGGAAAAACCCATCAGGTGAATCTGCCTGATGATGTGCCCCTCCTCTGGGTTCTGCGGGATGAGGTTGGCCTCACCGGCACCAAGTTCGGCTGCGGCGTGGCTGCCTGCGGCGCCTGCACCGTGCATATCGACGGCGAGGCAGTACGCTCCTGCCAGGTGGCGCTGTCGGATGTCTGGGGCGAGGTGACCACGATTGAGGGCCTCGGCACGCCGGACACCATGGCTGCGATCCAGCAGGCCTGGGTTGAGCATCAGGTGGCCCAATGCGGCTACTGCCAGTCCGGCCAGATTATGCAGGCGGCAAGCCTGCTGGCGGAGAACCCGGCGCCCTCGGACGCGGAGATTGACGAGGCGATGCAGGGCAACCTGTGCCGCTGCGGCACCTACCCGCGCATCCGCGCCGCCATCCATTCCGCAGCCCAGAAGATGCAGGAGGCGTAACCGATGGCCAGTTTCAAGAAAATCGCCCGCCGCAGCTTCCTGATCGGCTCTGCCGCGATCGTCGGCGGTGTTGCCTTCGGCGCCTATTACGTCAGCCGCCCTGCCCCGAACCCGCTGAAACCGGCAGATGGCGAAGCGGCGTTTAACCCGTTTGTGATGATCTCACACGAAAAGATCACTCTGATCGCCCCCCGCGCCGAGATGGGCCAGGGCGTGCACACCACCTGGGCCGCATTAATCGCCGAAGAGCTGGACGTGACCCTGGACCAGGTTGAAGTCATCCACGGTCCGGCCGCCACCGCCTATTACAACTCCGCCTTGCTGGGGGAAGTGATCCCCTCCAAGGGATACGACAAGTCCCGCTTTGTGCATTCGCTGGGCGAGGCGCTTGGCCATGCGGGCAAGCTGATGGATATGCAGGTCACTGGCGGCTCGTCCTCGATGAAGGACGGGTATGAACGGATGCGGGCCGCGGGCGCCTCTGCCCGGGAAACGCTGAAGCTTGCCGCCGCCAACCGGCTGGGCATTGCCAGCAGCCAGCTGTCGACCAAGGACGGCAAGGTAATTGCCCCCGGCAGCATCGAGATTGCCTATACCGATCTGGCTGCTGAAGCCGCCGGGCTGGAACCGGTCGAGGCCCAGTTGCGCCACCGCAGCGAGTGGAAACTGCTGGGCAAAGCGCAGCCGCGTGTGGACATGCCCGGCAAGGCCACCGGCACCGCTAAATTCGGCATCGACGCCCGCCTGCCGGGGATGAAGTTCGCGGCCCTCAAGGCGAACCCCCACCTTGGCGGCACAATGAACGGCTTTGATGCCAGCGAAGCGCTGCAGATGCCGGGCGTCGAACAGGTCGTGGACCTGGGCAATGCCTTTGCCGTGGTTGCAAACAACACATGGCTCGCCATCCAGGCCGCCGAGGCGGTCGCCGCAGACTGGGGGCCTGCCCCCATTCCGGACACGCAAGCGGAAATTCAGGACGCCATCCGCGCGGCCTTTGACGCTGAGCCGAACTCCACCCTGCGCGACGATGGCGATGCCTCCGCACTTCCCCAAGGGGCGCAGGAAGTCTCCGCCGAATACGAGGTGCCCTTCCTGGCCCACGCGACGATGGAGCCGCTGAACGCCACCGCACTCTACGACGGCAGCAAACTGCAGCTCTGGAGCGGCAACCAGGGGCCGCTTCTCACCCGCAACCACTGCGCCGATGCGTTGGGGATCGACCCTGAACAGGTCCAAGTGAACACCTCTCTGATGGGCGGCGGCTTCGGGCGGCGCGGCGAGATGGACTTCTCGGTCTATGCCGCCAAGCTGGCGCGGCAGATGCCGGGCACCCCGGTACAGCTCACCTGGAGCCGGGAAGAAGACATGACCCATGATTTCTACCGCCCCGGTGCCATGGCCCGGATGCGGGGCGCGGTGAAGGACGGCAGCGCGGTCCTGCTGGACGGTCAGATCGCCAGCCAAGCGCTGACCCCGCAGCTGATGAGCCGCTGGTTCGGCATGACACCTGCGGGTCCCGACACAACACTTGTCGACGGCGCCTTCAACCAGCCCTACGGCATCCCCAACTACCGCATCCGCGGCCACGCCGCGGACCTGCAGGTCCCGATCGGCGCCTGGCGGTCTGTCGGGGCGTCCTTCAACGGCTTCTTCATGGAAAGCTTCATGGACGAGATGGCCCATGCGGCCGGAGCCGATCCGCTGGAATTCCGGCTGGCCCTCACACGCCAGGAATGGGCACCTGCAGCCAAGGTGCTGGAAGCGGTCAAGGAGATGTCCGGCTGGACCGGCAAGACGCCTGACGGCGTGGGCCGGGGCGTTGCCATGACCTACAGCTTCGGCACGCCCGTGGCACAGGTGATCGAGGTGGCGGAGGAAGACGGGCTGATCCGCCTCAGGAAGGCCTGGATCGCCGCCGACCTGGGCATTGCGCTGGATCCGCGGAACCTGGAAGCACAGATGTTCGGCGGCATGGCCTATGGGCTGTCAGCTGCCATGTTCGGCGAGATCACCTTCGCCGAAGGTGCGGCGGAGCAAGGGAACTTCCCCGACTACGACGCCATCCGCATGCACACGATGCCTGAAGTGGAGGTGCGTATTCTGGAAGAGCAATCGCATATCAGCGGCGCAGGCGAGCCCGGCACCCCGCCAGCGGCTCCGGCGCTGGCCAATGCGCTCTTTGACCTCACCGGCAAACGCGCCCGGCGGCTGCCGCTGATGCATGACTTCGATCTGCTGATCTGACACCTGCGCGGCCTGCCCTGCCGGGGCGTGCCGCAAATTCTCAGGCGAGCGGTTTCACCATGCGGTAATTGTGGAGCGTCACACCGCGGCGCTCCACCTCACGCCGCCGTTCAACGGCAAACCCCTGCCGCTCAAAGAACCCGCGCGCGGCCTCGCTGGCATTCACGTATAACTGCACCAGCCCTTGCCTTTGCGCTGCGGCCTCCAACTGCCCGTACAAGGCTGCTGCAACGCCCTGCTCCGCAGCCCGCGGATGGCAGAACAGCATGTCGATATGGCCGTCTGCCTCCAGGTCGATGAAGGCCGCAGCAACATCCGCCTTGTCCGCGGCCACCCACAGCTTGCGGCCATCGCAAACCCGCTGCCGGAACAGCTCCGGCGGCGGAGCCTCCGGACACCAGGCGGCAATCTGCTCCGGAGTATAATGGCGGCTGGCAAGGCCATGCACCGCTGAATGGAATACATCCGCCAGCGCGGCTGCATCTTCAGCCCTGCCGCGCCTGACAGTGAACGCCCGCAGCCCCGAGGCAGCGCCGCCTGCACCTTCTTGTGTCATGAAAGAACCCTATGCCGTCTTCTGAAGACCAGCCTGCGGGCCGCCCGCGGCCCAGGCTTGCACCGCAGCGCCAAAGGCTTCGAACAGCGGCCGCGAAACCGGGTCCGCCGCCGCCTCCCACTCCGGATGCCATTGCACCGACAGGGTGAACCCCGGCGCGTCCTTGATATAGACCGCCTCCGGCGTGCCATCAGGCGCGTGGCCGTCGATGACAACCCGCGCGCCGGGACGCTTGATGCCCTGACCGTGCAGGGTGTTGGTCATCACTTCCTCCGCGCCGAACAGGCGGTGAAACACCCCGCCAGAGCTGAATTTGACCGTGTGGCGCAGGGCGAATTTCTCCTCCAGCGTGCCGTCCGGCGGCATCCGGTGATTCATCCGCCCCGGCAGGTCGCGGATTTCCGGGTGCAGGGTGCCGCCCATCGCCACGTTCACCTCCTGGAAACCGCGGCAGATGCCCAGAAACGGCTGGCCGCGCTCCACGCAGGCACGCACCAGCGGCAGCGTGATCGCGTCGCGTGCCCGGTCAAAGGCACCATGCGCCTCCGTCTCGGCCTCGCCATATTCATTGGGATGCACGTTGGGCCGCCCGCCAGTCAGCAGGAAGCCGTCGAAGGTATCCAGCAGTTCCGCCACCGTCACGAACCGCGGATCCGAGGGGATCATCAGCGGCATGCAGCCCGCCACCTCGGCGATTGCCTCGGAATTCATCGTCCCGCCCGCGTGCACGGGATACTGATCGTTCAGCAGATAGGAATTGCCGATGATGCCTACTTTGGGTCGCGCCATGATCTGCCTGTAAATCCTTGTCCTTTAGAAAAACCTAGCTCTGCCACTGCCCGGGTTCAACAGTTCCTGCGGCGCAACAGATTGTTCACATGCGCACACGCCTCCGCCTCAGCTGCCCTCCTTGCCTGCCGCATTGCCGCCGGACACGACGGTGATCACCTTGCATCTCTGGCCGCCTGCAGCCCGGTAGCTGTGTTCGAAACCCGCATCGAAATAGACCGAGTCGCCCTTCTGCAGCACTTCGGTTTTGCCATGAATGGACAGTTGCAGGCTGCCCTCGATGACATAGAGCATCTCCGCGCCCTCGTGGCTGTGCGGCTTGCTTTGCACCGCCGTTGCCGGGAACTCCGCCAGATAGGCCTGAAACCGGCTTTTTGAGACCGGGAAATCCAGGCTTTCAAACAGGTAGGACACCGGCCCGTCGGTCTTGTCCCCCAGTTTCAGGCGGTCGCGCGCCCGCACCACCTCAAACACCGGTTCTTCCTCGCCGGGTCCAAAGAAATGATCCAGCCCGACGCCAAACACCAAGGCGATGCGCAGCAGCGTTGCCAGTGTCGGAAACACCTGCCCGCGCTCGATCCGCGACAGCATGGCCGCGGACAGGCCGGTATGTTCCCCCAATTGGGCCAGCCCCATGTCCTTGGCCAGGCGCAGGGTCCGTACTTTCGGACCGATTCGATAGGCCTCCAGCCCGTCCTGCAGGGTGTCTGACAGCGCTGTCCGGTTCACGGTTTCACCTCCAGAGCAAACTTGCGCTCTTGATTTTAACATCATGCAAAAATCATGCACATCACACAAATGTGCACTGTATGCAAAATTCTTGCATGAAATGCTGCAATCACCAAGGGGCTTTCCGCTCCTGCCAGTGACAGAAAGGATCATCCGAGATGTTTAACCGCCCTTCCCTGACAGCTCTCGCAATCGCCATCGGCCTGGCCCTGCCTGCCGCCGCGCCTGCCGCATCCAAGGACATTGTCGACACTGCAGTTGAAGCCGGCAGCTTTGAAACCCTGGCCGCCGCGCTGACCGCCGCGGACCTGGTGGGCACGCTCAAGGGCGACGGGCCTTTCACGGTCTTCGCCCCGACTGATGAAGCCTTTGCCGCCCTGCCCGAAGGCACGGTCGAAAACCTGCTCAAGCCGGAGAACCGCGAGCAGCTGACCCAGATCCTCACCTACCACGTGGTGCCGGGCAAGGTGATGTCGTCCGATCTGAGCGATGGGATGAAAGCGGAAACCGTGATGGGCAAGGAAATCACGGTGTCCCTGAACGGCGGCGTCAAGATCAATGACGCCTCGGTCACCACCGCGGATATCGAAACCGCAAACGGCGTCATCCATGTGATCGACACCGTAATCCTGCCCTAATAGCGGCCTTCCCCTCCTGCCCTTAGTTTAGGGCAGTAAGACCGCTTGCAGAGCATCCCCTCCCGTCCCTGCGGGAGGGGCACTTTTTCAGATTTCGCCCTTGAGGCCCGCAGCTTCGATGCCCGCCATAGCCGCAATGGCGTCGTTGTCCGAGGTATCGCCGGTCACGCCGACCGCTCCGATCACTGCGCCATCGGCACCGCGCACCAGCACACCGCCGGGCACCGGCACCACCTGGCCGCCGTAAACGCCGTTCACCGCTGCCATAAAATAGGACTGCGCCTCTGCCCGCGCCATCTGGGCGCTGCCGGCCATTCCCAGCATCACCGAGCCATAGGCCTTACCGTGCGCAATCGGAAAGCGGCCCGGCGCGGCGCCGTCTTCACGCTCAAATGCCTGCACATGGCCGCCAGCGTCCAGCACCACTACCGACAGCGGTTTCAGGTTCAGCTCATGCCCCTTCTCCAGCGCCACGCGGATGATGGTGCGCGCCTGCTCCAGTGAAATCCCAGCCATCAGTTCAGCCTCCTCTCCTGACGTTACGGAACAGAAAAGGAGGCCAAAAGGCCCCTTTTGACTACCCCTTTTTGCGGGGAAACTGTTTCATCCGGTCAGTTTGCCGCGGTCAGGCCGCGGCTTCCTGGGCCTTCAACTCCAGCCGCCGGGCGTGCAGCACCGGCTCGGTATAGCCGGAGGGCTGCACCCGCCCCTTGAAGACCAAATCGCAGGCCGCGTTGAAGGCGATGGTGTCATACCCCGGTGCCATCGCGCGGTAGGTATTGTCGCCGCGGTTCTGCTCGTCCACCACTTTGGCCATCTTGCGCAAAGAGCCCATCACCTCCTCTTCCGAGACGACGCCATGGTGCAGCCAATTGGCGATGTGCTGCGCCGAAATCCGGCAGGTGGCGCGGTCCTCCATCAGGCCGACGTCGTTGATGTCCGGCACCTTGGAGCAGCCGACGCCCTGATCCACCCAGCGCACCACATAGCCCAGGATGCCTTGCGCGTTGTTGTCCACTTCGCGGGCAATCTGGCGCGGGGTCCATTTGCGGTAGGTGGCCAGCGGGATTTCCAGGATACCGTCCACATGGGCGCGGCGGCCGCCCTCTTTCAGCTTGGCCTGCACCGCCAGCACATCCACCTTGTGGTAATGCAGCGCGTGAAGTGTGGCGGCAGTCGGGCTCGGCACCCAGGCGCAATTGGCGCCGGATTTCGGATGCTCGATCTTCTGCTCCAGCATCGCCGCCATCATGTCAGGCATTGCCCACATGCCCTTGCCGATCTGCGCCTTGCCGCTCAGCCCGCATTCCAGGCCGATGTCGACGTTCAAGTTCTCATAGGCGCCGATCCAGCCCTTGCGCTTGATGAAATCCTTGCGGCTGAACGGCCCCGCCTCCATCGAGGTGTGGATCTCGTCACCGGTGCGGTCGAGGAAGCCGGTGTTGATGAAGGCCACCCGGTGCTTGGCGGCACGGATGCATTCCTTGAGGTTGACCGAAGTGCGGCGTTCCTCGTCCATGATGCCGATTTTCACGGTGTGGCGCGGCAGGCTCAGGATTTCCTCGACCTTGCCGAAAATCCGGTCGGTGAACGCCACTTCTTCCGGCCCGTGCATCTTGGGCTTCACCACATAGACAGAGCCATGGGCAGAGTTGCCGCCCTCGCGCTTCAGGTCGTGTTTGGCGATCATCACGGTGATCAGCGCGTCCAGCAGGCCCTCGTAGGCCTCCCTGCCATCCTGATCCAGCACCGCCGGGTTGGTCATCAGGTGGCCGACATTGCGCACCCACAGCAGGGCGCGGCCTTTCACCGACATGGCAGAGCCGTCCGGTGCGGTATAGCCGAAGTCCGGGTTCAGGCGGCGGGTGATAGTCTTGCCGCCCTTCTCCAGTTCCGCCTCCAGATCGCCCTTCATCAGGCCCAGCCAATTTGAATAGGCCTGCACCTTGTCCTCGGCATCGACGCAGGCGACCGAATCCTCGCAGTCCATGATCGCCGACATCGCGCTTTCCAGCCGCACATCGGCCAGACCGGCCTGATCGCGGGCGCCGATGGCGTGGGCGCGGTCGAACACCAGCTCCACATGCAAGCCATTGTTGCGCAGCAGCACGGCTTCGGGCGCCTTGGGGTTGCCGCGGTAGCCTGCAAATTTCTCCGGCTGCGCCAGCGGCAGGTCGTCGATCAGCAGTTGGCCATCCTGCACGTGATAGCGGCGCACGTCGGCGTGGCTGGCGCCATTGATCGGAAATGCCTCATCCAGGAACACCCGCGCCCGCGCCACAACCCGCGCGCCGCGGCCCTTGTCATAGCCGCCCTTGGGGGCCGGAGTGCCCATCGCGTCAGTGCCATAGAACCCGTCATAAAGGCTGCCCCAGCGCGCATTGGCCGCGTTCAGCGCGTAGCGGGCATTGGTGATCGGCACCACCAGCTGCGGCCCCGGCACCTTGGCAATCTCCGGGTCCACGTTCTGGGTTTCGATCTCAAAATCGCCACCCTCCGGCAGCAGGTAGCCGATCTCTGTCAGAAACGCCTTGTAGGCCTCGTGGTCATGCGGCTTGTCGCGGTTGGCGATATGCCAGGCGTCGATTTTGGCCTGGATGTCCTCGCGCTTGGCCAGCAGCGCCCGGTTTTCCGGGCCGAAGGCGTTCACCAGCTCCGCCAGGCCTTTCCAGAACGCCTCCGCCTCGATCCCGGTGCCCGGCAGCGCCTGCTTCTCGATGAACTCCGCCAGCTCAGGCGTCACCTGAATTCCCTGTTTTTCGACCCGGTTCATGCTCTGCTCCTTCCGGCGGTACACCACTGTATGCTGACACCTGTCTAGGATAGAGGTTTCCGATCGGCAACAAAACAGGCGCCTTGTGAAACCGAACTCAATTTCTTGATTTTCAAGAAAGTGCTGCGGATTTTCCGGAAGCCGCATTTCAACCGCCAATCCGCTTGCAGTCCCGCCCCTATCCTCTACACCTGAAAAGAAGCAGTGCAGAGGAGAGCGAGAATGGCCAAAGACACGCCCCAGACCTTCTACCTGAAAGACTACACGCCCTTTGGGTTTGACGTCGAAAGCGTTCACCTGACCTTCCGCCTGGCGCCGGAAACCACCCGCGTCCTGAGCAAAATCCGCTTTGCCCCGAAACCGGACGCGGCAAACAAGACCTTCTTCCTGCACGGCGAGGATTTGCAGCTGATCTCGGCCAAAATCGACGGCCAGCCGGTCACGCCGGAAATGGTCGAGGGCGGCCTGAAATGCGACGTGCCCAGCGCCCCCTTCACCTGGGAAGCCGAGGTGGAGATCAACCCGGCCGGCAATACCGCGCTGGAAGGGCTTTACATGTCCAATCGCATGTACTGCACCCAATGCGAGGCCGAGGGCTTCCGCAAGATCACCTATTACCCCGACCGCCCCGACGTGATGTCCACCTTCACCGTGCGGATTGAGGGCGACGAGCCGGTGATGCTGTCAAACGGCAATCCCATGGGCCAGGGCGAAGGCTGGGCCGAATGGCACGACCCCTGGCCGAAACCGGCCTATCTGTTTGCGCTGGTGGCCGGCGATCTGGTGAACCATCCCGGCAGCTTCACTACCAAATCCGGCAAGGATGTGGAGCTGAACATCTGGGTCCGCCCCGGCGACGAAGGCAAATGCGCCTTTGGCATGGAGGCGCTGAAGAAGTCGATGAAATGGGACGAGGACGTCTACGGCCTGGAATACGACCTGGAGCTGTTCAACATCGTCGCCGTCGACGACTTCAACATGGGCGCGATGGAGAACAAAGGGCTGAACATCTTCAACTCCTCCTGCGTTCTCGCGTCGCCCGAAACCTCCACGGATGCCAATTTCGAACGCATCGAGGCGATCATCGCGCATGAGTATTTCCACAACTGGACCGGCAACCGCATCACCTGCCGTGACTGGTTCCAGCTGTGCCTGAAGGAGGGCCTGACCGTCTTCCGCGACGCCCAGTTCACTGCCGACATGCGCTCTGAGCCGGTGAAACGGATCGACGACGTGATTACGCTCCGCGCCCGCCAGTTCCCCGAGGACAACGGCCCGCTGGCCCATCCGCCGCGCCCGGAAGCCTTCCAGGAAATCAACAACTTCTACACCGCGACCGTCTATGAAAAAGGCGCCGAGGTGATTGGCATGCTGAAGCGGCTGGTGGGCGATGACAACTACTACAAGGCTCTGAAGCTCTATTTCGAGCGCCACGACGGCCAAGCCTGCACCATCGAGGACTGGCTGAAAGTGTTCGAGGATGCCACCGGTCGCGACCTCAGCCAGTTCAAACTGTGGTACAGCCAGGCGGGCACTCCGCGGGTCAAGGTCACGGAAGACTACGCCGACGGCACCTATACCCTGACGTTTGAGCAATCGGCGCCGCCGACGCCGGGCCAGCCCGACAAGGCGCCGCGGGTCATTCCGGTGGCGGTGGGCCTGTTGTCCCCCAACGGCGACGAGGTGCGCGGCACAGAAGTGCTGGAACTGACCGAAGCCAAGCAAAGCTTCACCTTCGGCGGCCTCGCCTCCAAGCCGGTTCCTTCTATCCTGCGTGAATTCTCCGCCCCGGTGATCCTGGAGCGCGAGACCACCAACGCCGAACGCGCCTTTTTGCTGGCCCACGACACCGACCCGTTCAACCGCTGGGAGGCCGGCAATGCGCTGGCCAAAGAAACCCGCGTGGCGATGGTGCTGGACGGGGCCGCGCCCGATGCCGCCTATCTCGACGCGCTGGAAAAACTGGTGCGCGACGACGATCAGGATCCGGCGTTCCGCGCCCTGGTGCTGTCACCGCCCAGCCAGGCCGACATCGCCCAAACCCTGCATGAGCGCGGCTATACCCCCGATCCGCAGAAGATCTACGACGCCGCAGAGACCTTCGCCCAGACCCTGGCGCAGCAATTGGAAACCAGCCTGCCCCGGCTCTATGCAGCCACCACCGTCGAAGGCCCCTATTCCCCGGATGCCGAAAGCGCCGGCAAACGCGCCCTGAATGGCCGCATCCTGTCGCTGCTGACCCGGCTCGACGGCGGCGAACAGGCCGCGCGCCAGTATGCCTCTGCCGACAACATGACCCAGCAGTCTGCCGCGCTGGCTGCCCTGATGAAGGCGGAGAACGGCGAAACGCAAAGCCAGGCGTTCTTTGATCAATGGCAGGACGACCGGCTGGTGATGGACAAGTGGTTTGCCCTGCAGATCGCCTGCGCCGCGCCGGAGAAGACAGCTGCAACCGCTGCGGCGCTTACCAAACACCCGCTGTTCGACATGAAGAACCCAAACCGCTTCCGTGCGGTGATGGGGGCGCTGGCCGGCAATCACGCGGGCTTCCACCATTCCAGCGGCGAGGGTTATCAGTTGCTGGCCGACAACCTGATCGCGCTGGACAGGCTGAACCCGCAGACCACTGCCCGCATGTGCGCCGCCTTCCAGACCTGGAAGCGCTATGATGCAGGGCGCCAGTCGATGATCCGCGCCCAGCTGACACGTATTGCGGATACAGAAGGCCTCAGCCGTGACACCAATGAAATGGTGACCCGGATCCTGGATGCCTGAAACGCCTGTCACACCAGTCCCGGCGGAGGACTATAGCTTCTCCCGCCGGGGCCGCTCCCGGGCGGCCATTATTGCAACGGGCGGCTGGCTGGCTGCCCTTCTGGTGCTGTGGCTGGTGCTGGACGCCGCCCTGTGGCTGGTGATCCTTCTGGCACTTCCCGTTCTGCCTGCCATTGCGGACCTGATCCGCAACCCGCTGTCCGGGCTGAATATTTCCCAAGACCGGATTGAGTGGTTCACCGGCAAGCTGACCGGACAGGCGCAGCTGGATGAGATAGACCACGTGCGGTTCGACACCCGCTGGGACTTCTCGGTGCGCGCGACGCTGGTCCTGCGCAACGGAAAGCGAATCCGCCTGCCGCAGGAGGCCACCCCGCCGCACGGCGAAGCCGATGCCGAATTTCAGAAGCGCGGCATCCGCACGGAACGCCACCATTTCACGGCGTTCTGAAAGCCTCCGTCAATCGCGCGGCAAAACCATTTTGGATTTTAAACAGCCTTGCGCGGTTAACCGCCCAAGCGCGTTAACTTCCTCAGTGCCGCCATCTTTGCGCCCCATTGCCTGACGAAACTGTGAACAACGATAAGCTGCCACGTATCAGGAAGCACAAATGCTCACACAGTCTCGACAGGCACGGGATCTTCTGTCCCGCATATCAGGCCTGGTTTCCAGCCGGTCCCGGCCTGCTGCGCGCCAGGTCCCAGCCCCTTCACCAGCCCCTGCCGCTGCCGGTCAGAATCCTGCACGGCGGCTCGAAGACAGCCTGTCCATCCCGGTCCGCAGCGAACACGGCGACCCCGAGTGCATCGCGGCCCAGGACCGCGGCCAGTTCCTGGCCCGCCAGGAGCTGTGGGAAGATCTGTCGCAGCAGATCCGCGACGCTGACGAGACCCGCGCCGCCGCCCGATGCGGCCTGCCGCTGGCCGATCTCATCGCCTATGGCGCCCGCGCCGATGTGGTGACCGCAACCGAACATGCCCTGGCCGAAAGCCAAAACGCCGGCAGCCGCGCCCTGATCCGTGGCCTGATGGCGTTTGAGGCGCTGCGGGCAGAGAACCGCCACGATCCGTATCTGACAGCCCTGGTGGCGCTGGCCCATATCGATATCGGCTGGGCCTGGCGCGGCACCGGCGGGCAGGATACGCCACCCCCGAACCAGCGCCGCTGCGCCGCTCATTTCGACCGTGCCGCGGCCCTGCTGGACCCGATTGCGCAGTCCAGCCAGAACAGCCCGTTCCTGCTGGCGGCGCAATGCGCGCTCTATGCCGGCCGCCGCAGCGGCACCATGCAGGTGGCAGACGCCTACAGCGCGCTGATTGATCTGGCCCCCGGCAACCACCGCCACATGCGCGCGCTTGGCACACAGATGCTGCCCGGCGCTTCAGGCTCCTATGCCGCGCTGGAGCTGGAAGCCCGCCGCACCGCTGCCCGCACCGAACAGACCTGGGGCGCAGGCGGCTACGCTTGGGTCTATTTTGACGCCATCTCCATCGACGATCAGGCTTGCGCCCGCGTCGACACCCAGTTCTTTCTGGACGGGCTGCGCGACATCGTGCGGGCCAACCCCTCGCAGGAGATGATCAACCTGCTGACCGCATATTGCACCGTTGCCCTGTCCAAGGGGCCGGACCGGGACCCGCAGGGCGAAAGGCAGAGGCTGAAGATCGCTGAGGCCGCAAACTGGCTGATCCGCGATCACCTGAGCGAATTGCACCCGCTGGTCTGGGCCCACGCAGAGGAAGGCTTCGACAACAGCACCCGCATCCGCTCGGTCAGCCGCTTCGCCGCCCGCGGTCACGCCGGCGCGCTGCAAGCAATTGCCGCCCAGTTCCGTGAGGAAATCGAAAACGGCCAGCAGGTTGCCTTTACAGAACAAGGCCTGCAGCTCACTTCAGCTTGAAGATATTGTTTTGAAAAGAAAAACGGGGCCGCGGCCCCGTTCCATCATTTCTTCTTGAAGGCATCCATCAAAGCCGCGCCCAGCGCCCCTGTGCCTTGGCCGGAACCCTGATCACGGCTCTGGCCGCCCTTGGGTGCGGCAGGCGTCCTGCCCTTGCCGCCTCCCTGATGCCCGCCCGGCTTGCCGCCACGGCGCGGTCCCGCGCCCTTGGCCGGGCCGCGGGCGTTCCGCTCCTCCTTGGCTGAGGCGCCGCCGTCCTTCTTCATCGTCAGCCCGATCCGCTTGCGCGGCACGTCCACCTCGGTGACGGTGACCTTGACCACCTGGCCGGTCTTCACCACCTCATGCGGGTCCTTCACAAACCGGTCGGCCAGCTGGCTCACATGCACCAGACCATCCTGATGCACGCCGATGTCGACGAATGCGCCAAAGGCCGCCACATTGGTCACTGTGCCCTCCAGCACCATGCCAGGCTTCAGGTCGGTAATCTCCTCCACCCCGTCCTTGAAAGAGGCCGTCACGAAAGACGGGCGCGGGTCGCGGCCCGGTTTTTCCAGTTCCTGAAAGATGTCGCGCACGGTGGGCAAGCCTACCTCTCCGCCCACAAAATCCTCCACCCGCAGGGACTTCAGCGCCGCGCCGTCGCCCATGATCTGGCGGATATCGCGCCCGCAGGCAGCGACGATCTTGCGTGCCACATCATAGCTTTCGGGGTGAACTGACGAGGCATCCAGCGGCTCCTTGCCGTCGCGGATGCGCAGGAAGCCCGCGCATTGCTCAAACGCCTTGGGGCCAAGCCGCGCCACCTTCAGCAGTTCCTTGCGCGAGCTGAATGCGCCGTTCATGTCGCGGTGCGCCACAATCGCCTCCGCCAGGCCGGGGCCAAGGCCCGAGACATGAGAGAGCAGCGGCGCCGACGCCATGTTGAGGTCGACGCCAACTGCGTTCACCACGTCCTCGATCACGGCCTCCAGCGACTTCGACAGTTTGTGCTGGTCCACATCGTGCTGGTACTGGCCGACACCGATGCTCTTGGGTTCGATCTTCACCAGTTCCGCCAGCGGGTCCTGCAGGCGCCGGGCAATCGACACCGCGCCGCGCAAGCTCACATCCAGACCGGGAAACTCCCGCGCTGCCAGTTCGGAGGCGGAATAGACCGAAGCGCCGGCCTCGCTCACCACAACCTTGGTCGGCGCCTTGATCTTGGCAGGCAGATGTTTCAGCACTTCGGCCACCATCCGCTCGGTCTCGCGGCTGGCGGTGCCATTGCCGATGGCGATCAGCTCCACGCCATGTTCGGCAATCAGTTTCACAATCGACACCTGCGCGCCGCGCAGATCGTTCTTCGGCTGGAACGGGTACAAGGTCTCTGTCGCCACCAGTTTGCCGGTTGCATCAACCACCGCCGCCTTGACGCCGGTGCGGATGCCCGGGTCCAGCCCGAGGGTCGGCCGCGCACCGGCCGGAGCTGCAAACAGCAGGTCCTTGAGGTTGCGGGCAAAAACCTGAATGGCGTCTTCCTGCGCGCGGCCGCGCAGATCGCCCATCAGCTCCAGCATCATCGAGAGGCTCAGTTTCACCCGCCAGGTCCAGCCCGCGACCTTGCGCAGCCACTTGTCGCCTGGGCCATTGCCGCCCGCGCCCAGCTCCGCCGCGACCATTCCTTCCGCCCGGGCCACGCCCTCTTCCGGCTCCGGTCCCACGTCCAGCGTCAGCACGCCTTCGTTTGAGCCGCGAAGCATCGCCAGCGCCCGGTGCGAGGGCACATCCGCCCAGCGCTCCGAATGTGCAAAATAGTCAGAGAACTTGGCGCCCTCCTGCTCCTTGCCCTCAATCACCTTAGCGGTCAGCACCGCCTCCCGCTGCAGGAACTCCCGCAGCCGCCCCAGCAGGGAAGCGTTTTCCGTCAGCCGCTCGGTCAGGATATCCCGCGCGCCGTTCAGCGCGTCCTTCACCGTGGCCACGGCCTCGGTGA
The DNA here is from genome assembly GCF_000813905.1 of Leisingera sp. ANG-M6. Classification (NCBI taxonomy): domain Bacteria; kingdom Pseudomonadati; phylum Pseudomonadota; class Alphaproteobacteria; order Rhodobacterales; family Roseobacteraceae; genus Leisingera; species Leisingera sp. ANG-M6. The sequence goes on along the minus strand of NZ_JWLG01000005.1, from coordinate 212,009 downwards.
TATACCCTTCCGCCAGCTTCTCCGGATCGGCACTGCGGTCGCCCAGGATGGCATCTGCCAGCGGCTCCAGCCCGTTTTCCTTGGCGATCATCGCTTTGGTGCGCCGCTTGGGCTTGTAAGGCAGATAGATATCTTCCAGCTGCGCCTTGGTCTCCGCTTTGGCGATCGAGGCCGCCAGATCATCGGTCAGCTTGTCCTGCCCCTTGATCGACTCAAGAATGGCGGCCCGGCGCGCTTCCAACTCCCGCAAGTACGCCAGCCGTTCCGCCAGGGTGCGCAACTGGGTGTCATCCAGCCCGCCGGTTGCCTCCTTCCGGTAGCGTGCGACAAAGGGGACCGTGGCGCCTTCATCCAGCAGCGCAACCGCGGCGCTCACCTGCTTGGCGGCGGCGCCGATTTCCGTGGCAATGGTCTGGCTGATGCGGGCGGATGTGTCCAAGGCGGCCTCCTGTTGAACTGCTCGGGCTGCCAGTTTTAGCCCTCCTGATGCACCCCGCCAAGAGGCTGAATCTGCCCCAAGCGAACCATTGCGAAGGGCAGCGCCCGCCCGTGGGGGCGGACGGGCGCTGCCCGGGCTTGCAGCCCGTGCAAAATAAGGGCTATCCGCACCGCGCAGAATTTTCTCCGTCACCTGCCCTCTTGCCCCTGCGCGCCGCCGGGCCTAGAACGCTGTGCAACTGAAAATGACATTGTGCCGGTGAAACATCGCACCATGCCACTGCAACTGACATTCGGATACGGCGGAAAACCATGCTCGACCTGACATATGAACTCCCCAAGCCCAAGGTGATCGCGGGCGCCAAGCATGACTGGGAACTGGTCATCGGCATGGAGGTGCACGCCCAGGTCAGCTCCAATGCCAAGCTGTTCTCCGGTGCCTCCACCAAGTTCGGCGCCGAGCCGAACTCCAACGTGGCCTTTGTGGACGCGGCGATGCCCGGCATGCTGCCGGTGATCAACGAATACTGCGTCGAACAGGCCGTGCGCACCGGGCTGGGGCTGAAGGCCGATATCAACCTGTGGTCCGCCTTTGACCGCAAGAACTACTTCTACCCCGACCTGCCGCAGGGCTACCAGATTTCCCAGCTTTATCATCCCATTGTAGGCGAAGGCGAAGTGCTGGTGGAACTGGGTGACGGCACCGCGCGCAACGTGCGGGTGGAGCGTATCCACATGGAGCAGGACGCGGGCAAGTCGATCCACGACATGGACCCCAACATGTCCTTTGTCGACCTCAACCGCACCGGCGTCTGCCTGATGGAGATCGTCTCCCGCCCCGACATCCGGGGACCGGAGGAAGCCGCCGCCTATATCGCCAAGCTGCGCCAGATCATGCAGTACTTGGGCACCTGCGACGGCAACATGCAGAACGGCAACCTGCGCGCCGACGTGAACGTCTCGGTCTGCCTGCCGGGCCAGTATGAGAAGTACCAGGAAACCCAGGACTTCAGCCACCTCGGCACCCGCTGCGAGATCAAGAACATGAACTCCATGCGCTTTATCCAGCAGGCAATCGAAGTCGAGGCGCGCCGCCAGATCGCCATCATCGAGGGCGGCGGCAAGGTTGAGCAGGAAACCCGTCTGTACGATCCGGACAAGGGCGAAACCCGCTCCATGCGTTCCAAGGAAGAAGCGCATGACTACCGCTATTTCCCCGATCCCGACCTCTTGCCGCTGGAAATCGAGCAGGCCTGGGTTGATGATATCGCCGCCAACCTGCCGGAGCTGCCGGACGAGAAAAAGGCGAGGTTCATCAACGACTTCGGACTCAGCGACTATGACGCCTCGGTACTGACCGCAGACGTGGAATCGGCGGCCTTCTTTGAGGAAACCGCCAAGGGCCGCAGCGGCAAGCTGGCTGCAAACTGGGTCATCAACGAGCTGTTCGGCCGCCTGAAGAAAGAAGACCACGCGATCACCGAATCCCCGGTCTCTCCGGCCCAGCTGGGCGGCATCATCGACCTGATCGCCTCTGACGCCATCTCCGGCAAGATCGCCAAGGACCTCTTTGAGATCGTCTATACCGAAGGCGGCGACCCGGCGCAGATCGTCGAGGAACGCGGCATGAAGCAGGTGACGGATACCGGCGCCATCGAGACCGCCCTGGACGAAATCATCGCCGCCAACCCGGCGCAGGTGGAGAAGGCCAAGGTGAACCCGAAGCTGGCAGGCTGGTTTGTCGGCCAGGTGATGAAGGCCACCGGCGGCAAGGCCAACCCCAAGGCGGTGAACGAGCTGGTTGCCAAGAAACTGGGCAGCTGATCCGCCGCACATCCGATACCGGAAGGGCGCCCCTCGCGGCGCCCTTTTTCGTGCCGGAAATGGGGGTGTCCTGCGTGCACCCCCTGTGCACCCCCTGTGCAGCGGGCGGTGCCTTTCCCCGCCACTGCACCGGAATTCCCCGCCTTGACCTTCGCCGCGCCAAGGGCTTTGCTCCTGCCAAAATCCCGGAGGTTTCATGCAGCCCAATTTCGATCAGGAACTTGAGAACCGTCTGGTCCGCTACGCCGCCATCGACAGCCAGAGCGACGAGACATCCGCCACAACACCCAGCACTGAAATCCAGTTCGGCATGCTGAACCTGCTGGTGGCAGAATTGCAGGAAATCGGCGCTGTAGACGTCGCTCTCACCAGCTATGGCGTGGTGCTGGCGACCATTCCCGCCACAGCGCCGGGGCCGGCCATCGGACTGCTCGCCCATGTGGATACCGCGCCCCAGTTCAATGCCACCGGCGTCAAGCCGCGGGTGATCAAAGGGTATGACGGCGGTGATATCACCTTCCCCGACAATCCGGACCTGGTGTTGTCGCCGCAGAAATCCCCTTATCTGGCCTCCAAACAGGGCGATGATCTGATCACCGCCTCCGGCCTCACCTTGCTGGGCGCAGACGACAAGGCGGGCGTCGCCATCGTCATGACGCTGGCGCAGCACTTGCTGGCAAACCCGGAGATCCAGCATCCGAAGATCCGCCTCGCCTTCACCCCGGACGAGGAAATCGGCCGCGGGGTCGGCGAACAGCTGCCCAAGGACCTGGGTGTGGACTTCGCCTATACGCTGGACGGCGGCGACGCAGGCGAGATCGTCTATGAGAGCTTCTCTGCCGACCGCGCGGTGGTGAGTGTGAAGGGTGTGTCGATCCACCCCGGCTGGGCCAAGGAAGAGATGGTCAACGCCGCGCACCTGGCCGCGAAGATCGTGCAGACCCTGCCGCAGGCCACCATGACCCCGGAAACCACCGCGGGCCGCGAAGGGTTCATCCACATCACCGACATGAACGGCGGGTCTTCGGAGATGGAGATCAAGCTGATCCTGCGTGACTTCGAACTGGACGGGCTGGCCGCCAAGGGCACCCTGCTGCGCAGTGTCTGCGAGGCGGTGCAAGCCACTGAGCCGCGGGCGGAAATCACCTGTGAGATTTTCCCGCAATACCGCAACATGCGCTATTGGCTGGAAAATGACATGACGCCGGTGGAGCTGGCGCTGGCGGCCTGCCGCGCGCATGGGATCGAACCGATCTCTGCCCCGATCCGCGGTGGCACAGATGGATCGCGCCTGACTGAATTCGGGGTGCCGACACCCAATATCTTCACCGGCATGCAGAATGTGCACGGGCCGCTGGAGTGGATTTCGGTGCAGGACATGGCCAAAGCCACGGAGGTGTGCCTGACCCTGGTGCAGATGGCGACGTCAGAGGGCTGAAACAGCCCAGAAACCGGAATTCTGCGAAAATTCCGGCTCGGAAAACACGTGTTTTCCGGGCCGTTTTCCGCGCCGGAAAACGGCGAAGGACCGCGCATTGCCCAAACGCCCTGCCCCTTGACCGCCCCCCCCATTCCGCTAAACCTGCGGCCTGAGACAGGAGACGTTCATGCAAGCATTTGAATACAAGGTTGTCCCCGCCCCGGCCAAGGGCACCAAGGCCAAGGGCGTGAAGACACCGGAGGCGCGCTTTGCCAATTCGATCGAGATCCTGCTCAATGAGATGGCCGCCGAGGGCTGGGAGTTCCAGCGCGCCGAGCTGCTGCCGAGCGAGGAGCGCTCCGGCATGATGGGCTCTGCCACCAACTGGCGCAACGTGATGGTGTTCCGCCGCGCGCTGGCGACGGACAAGCCTGCTGAGAAGGCCGCGAGCACCCGCAAGGAGCCTGCCGCACCGTCGGTGGAATTCCGTCACAGCGAACCGGAAACACCGCGGCTGACGGCGGCCGCAGGCGACCCGGAGGCCCCGCCGGAAGCGGAACAGGTGCCTGGCCCCGGTGCCGCAAAGATGCAGGCCGATGACGGGGTCGAGGAACTGAGCCCGGTCTCCGGCATGACCGCCGCGCTGAAGGCACGGGCCGGAATCAAGGACGGCGATAAAGAGTAAGCTCTTGGAAGGGCGGGCAGATTGCCCGCCGCTCTTTGGTCTCAGGCGCCGATATCCAGCGCCAGCGCGTGGATGCGCGGCACGATGCCGCCCAGCGCCTTATGCACCGCGCGGTGCTGCTGCACCCGGTTCATGCCCTGAAAGGCCCCGGCACGGATTCGCACCGCAAAATGGCTCTCGCCGGAGCCGTCATCGCCCGCGTGGCCCGCGTGTTTGTGGCTTTCGTTGACCACTTCCAGCGCGGTTGGCGCAAAGGCCGCCTGCAGCGCCGCTTCCATTTCCTGCTGAACGCTCATTTTCCGCTCATCCCCATCTTTTTTGCCTGCGCCCCCTTCAATCTGGCGCCCCTTAGACTAAACTGCTGCCTCCGAGTCGAACAGATGCGTCTAGAAGGTGCGCCCCATGAGCAAATCCGATCCCTTTGGCTTCGATATGTCCGTCCGCTCCGCCAAGAAGAAGAACCCGCGCGGGCGGCGCGCTGCCAGCGGCGCCTCCGAGACGTCCCAGCGCGTGTGCGACAAGGACGGCTGCGAGGAGGCCGGCAAGTTCCGCGCCCCCAAGGCGCCGGATGTGCTGGATGACTTCTACTGGTTCTGCCAGGAGCACGTGCGCGAGTACAACAACCAGTGGAACTTCTTTGAAGGCACCACCGAGGCAGAGATGAATGCGCAGCGCTCCAAGGACAAGGTCTGGGAGCGCGAGACCAAGCCGCTGGGCGACCCGGAGGCGCGCGCCTGGGCACGGCTGGGCATCGAGGACCCGCATCAGGTGCTGGGCGCCAATGCGACCCAGAACCCGGGCCGCGCGGCCAAGGCAGGCCGCCGCCTGCCGCCCACTGAACGCCGCGCCATCGAGATCCTGGAAGCCAAGGACGACTGGTCCAAGGCCGACATCCGCAAGGCCTACAAGAAGCTGATCAAGGTGCTGCACCCGGACATGAACGGTGGCGACCGCAGCCAGGAAGAACAGCTGCAGGAGGTCCGCTGGGCCTGGGACCAGATCAAGGACAGCCGCAGCTTCAAGTGAGCCGGGGGGGGATTTCCGGAAACCGGGGCGGCAGCAGCCGCCCTTTTTTCATTGCCGCGCCATAGGTTGCGATGGGCGGTCTTTTGCCGAAAGTTTATGATAGAAATTTTATTTCTTTGACGCATACCGCCCTGACCGGTTACGCAGGGGCATGCCGGGCGCAGCTGTCCCCCCAAAAGCGCGACATAACCGGCAAAACGCGCCCCCTGCTGCCCGGCTGGGGGCGCTTTGAATTTCCCCTGCAGCGCTGAACTGCCTGGTCGGCCCGCTCTGGCCCGTCCAGTTGCGGATCAATCGCACGTTCAGCTGGCTTCCGGCGCGACTTTCCCTTGCCCTTGGCGGCCAGATCAGGCACCAATCCCGCGAATTGGCCCCTGACAGCAGGGAAGAGGGATAAGGACCGACTGCGATGACCGACGGATTTGTGGATATGGATGCGAAACCGACCGAAACGATTTCGGTGCGCGATGTGTTCGGGATCGACACTGACATGACGGTCAAGGGGTTTGCCGACAGCTCAGAGCGCGTTCCGGCGATGGACCACACCTACAAGTTCGACCCGGAAACCACGCTGGCGATTCTGGCGGGCTTCAGCCACAACCGCCGGGTGATGATCCAGGGCTACCACGGCACCGGTAAATCGACCCATATCGAACAGGTTGCGGCGCGGCTGAACTGGCCCTCCGTGAGGGTGAATCTGGACAGCCACATCTCCCGGATCGACCTCATTGGCAAGGACGCGATCAAGCTGCGCGACGGCAAGCAGGTCACTGAATTCCACGAGGGCATCCTGCCCTGGGCGCTGCGCAATCCGGTTGCCATCGTGTTCGACGAATACGACGCGGGCCGCGCCGACGTGATGTTTGTGATCCAGCGGGTGCTGGAGCATGACGGCAAGCTGACCCTCTTGGACCAGAACGAGATCATCACTCCGAACCCGTTCTTCCGCCTGTTTGCCACCGCCAACACCGTCGGCCTCGGCGATACCACCGGGCTCTATCACGGTACCCAGCAGATCAACCAGGCACAGATGGACCGCTGGTCGCTGGTCTCGACCCTGAACTACCTGAGCCATGACGCCGAGAGCGCCATCGTCCTGTCCAAGGCGCCGCATTACAACACCGCCGAGGGCCGCAAGAAGATCTCTCAGATGGTAACCGTTGCAGACCTCACCCGCACAGCCTTCATGAACGGCGACCTGTCGACCGTGATGTCGCCGCGGACGGTGATTAACTGGGCCCAGAACGCCGAGATCTTCCGCAATGTGGGTTATGCCTTCCGCCTGTCGTTCCTGAACAAATGCGACGAGCTGGAGCGCCAGACCGTGGCCGAGTTCTACCAGCGCTGCTTTGACGAGGAGCTGCCGGAGAGCGCCGCGAGCGTTTCGCTGGGCTAACTGGTAAAATGCCGCCCGGCCGCAGGCCGGGCAGCGCCCGACCCGCCCCCCACGGGGCGGGCGCTTCTCGCCCACCCCGCCGGGCCGGCCGCTGCCCTATCCGCAGCACACTCGCTGGACTTTCAATCAGGCAAGGGCGATGCTGACTGGCGGAAAAGGTGCGACCATGAAAAAGCCGAACGACAACCCAGCCGATCCGTTCAAGAAGGCGCTGGCCGAAGCCACCAAGGTGATGGCCGACGACCCGGAACTGTCGGTCAGCTATACCGTCGACCCCTCGGGGCTGTCGGGTGACTCGATGCGGCTGCCGCAGGTCTCCCGCCGGATGACCCGCGAGGAGGTGCTGCTGGCCCGTGGCACCGCGGATGCGCTGGCGCTGCGCCACAAGTTCCACGACGACGCTACCCACGCCAAATACGTGCCGCAGGGCGAAATGGCCCGCGATCTCTATGAGGCGATGGAAACCGCCCGCTGCGAGGCGATGGGCGCGCGGCATATGCCCGGCACCGCGTCGAACATCGACGTCAAGATCCGCAACGAGTCGATCCGCCGCGGCTATGACCAGATGAAGTCCTCCTCCGAGGCACCGCTGGCTGCCGCCGCGGGCTATCTGGTGCGCCATCTGGCAACCGGCCGCGAGCTGCCCGAAGGCGCGGGCAACATCATGGAGCTGTGGCGCGGGTTCATCGAATCCCAGGCCGGCGGCACGCTGGAGAACCTGGACGAAACCATTGCCGACCAGGCTGCCTTTGCCAAGCTGGCACGGCAGGTAATCTCCGACCTTGGCTATGGCGACCAGTTGGGCGACGACCCGGATGAGCTGGACGACGAGGCCAATGATGAGGCCGAGGACAACGCCGAGGAGCAGCAGGATCCGGACAGCACCGGCCAGGACGATAGCGAGGAGGAGCAGGCCGACGCCTCTCCTGAGCAGAGCCAGGAGCAGCAGCAGGACGAGAGCCAGGCCCAGGTCTCGATGGACGAAATGGCCGACGATGATCTGGCCGAGGACACCGAGATGCCCGATGGCGAGGCGCCGCTGGAGCCGCCTGCCCCGCCGCCGGTCTCTGACGCCGACCCGGACTACAAGGTGTTCCTGGATGCCCATGATGAGGAAATCAACGCCGAGGAACTGGCCGAGCCTGCCGAGCTGGAGCGCCTGCGCGCCTATCTCGACCAGCAGCTGGAGCCGCTGAAGGGCGCCGTCAGCCGCTTGGCCAACAAGCTGCAGCGCCGCCTGCAGGCGCAGCAGAACCGCAGCTGGGAGTTTGACCGCGAAGAAGGCATCCTGGATGCAGGCCGCCTGGCGCGGGTGGTTGCCAACCCGACCACGCCGCTCAGCTTCAAGGTCGAAAAGGACACCGAGTTCCGCGACACCGTGGTGACGCTGCTGCTCGACAACTCCGGCTCTATGCGCGGCCGCCCGATTTCCATCGCGGCGATCTGCGCCGACGTGCTGGCCCGCACGCTGGAGCGCTGCAACGTGAAGGTTGAAGTCCTCGGCTTCACCACCCGCGCCTGGAAAGGCGGCATGGCGCGCGAGGCCTGGCTGAACGACGGCCGCCCGCAGCAGCCCGGCCGCCTGAACGACCTGCGCCACATCATCTACAAGGGCGCCGACGCCCCGATGCGCCGCACCCGCGCCAATCTGGGCCTGATGATGAAAGAGGGCCTCTTGAAGGAAAACATCGACGGCGAGGCGCTGGAATGGGCGCACCGGCGGATGGTGGCGCGGCGCGAGGCCCGCAAGATCCTGATGGTGATCTCCGACGGCGCGCCGGTGGATGATTCGACGCTGTCAGTGAACCCGGCGAACTATCTGGAGAAGCACCTGCGCGACGTGATTGCGATGGTGGAGAAGCGCAAGCAGGTGGAGCTGCTGGCGATTGGCATCGGCCATGACGTGACCCGCTATTATGAGCGTGCGGTGACGATCACCGATGTTGAGCAGCTGGCCGGCGCCATGACCGAACAGCTGGCCGCCCTGTTCGACAGCGACCCGCGCGCCCGCGCCCGGGTGATGGGCATCAAACGGGCGAGCTGATCCTGTAGCGGACAAAGGCAAGGGCGGGCTCCCGCGCCTGCGGCCTGCATCTGCAGATGCCGTCCTCAGCCTTGGGCATGGCCGCGCGCTGACGCGCGCGGCGGCGCCGGATGCCCTGCATCCGGCGCGTGGCCCAACGGGCCGCAGCGCATCTTGGATGCGCCAAGGACGGGCGGGAGCCTCGCCCGATTCAAGCCTTCCCGCTTGTTCCGTCAGGTCCCGGCAAATCTCTCTGCCGCCGCCCTTGCCAGCCGCAGGGGTATTTGGGACAAGAAGGGGCGCGCGGCTGCTCAGCCCCGCGCCTTTTCTTTGCTGCGGCACTCAGGGTTTCCCCTGCTGCCGCCCCGCCCCATTAGCAGGAGAGACGCCGATGTATCAGACCTTTGACGTGACTGCCCGCCCGGACCAGGGCCCGCCCCGTCTGGCTGCCCTGCGCAAGGAACTGGCGGCGGAAGGTCTCGACGGGTTCCTGGTGCCGCGCTCCGATGCCCATCAGGGCGAATACGTGGCACCACCTGATGAGCGCCTTTCCTGGCTCACCGGTTTCACCGGCTCCGCGGGCTTTTGCGCGGTGCTGCGGGAGATTGCCGGCGTCTTCATCGACGGCCGCTACCGCACCCAGGTGAAACGGCAGGTCGCCGCGGACTACACCCCCGTACCCTGGCCCGATGTGCAGCTGGCGGACTGGCTGAAAGAACAGCTGCCCAGCGGCGGCAAGGTGGGCTTTGATCCCTGGCTGCATGCGGCGGGGCAGATCACCGCCCTGGAAAAGGAGCTGAAGGGCAGCGGCATCACCCTGGTTCAATGCGATAACCTGGTGGACCGGATCTGGGCGGACCAGCCCGCGCCGCCGATGAACCCGGTGGCCGCGCACCCGCTGGACTACGCAGGCGAAAGTGCGGCGGACAAATGCGCGCGGCTGGCCAAGGGACTGCGCGAGGCAGGCCAGGCGGCGGCGGTCATCACCCTGCCCGACAGCATCATGTGGCTGTTGAACATCCGCGGCAGCGACGTGGCCCGCAACCCGGTGGCGCATGGCTTTGCCATCCTGCACGATGACGCGCGGGTGGACCTGTTCATGGCTGCGGAGAAGCTGGAAGGGCTTGAGGGCCACTTTGACAGCTCCGTCACCGTGCATGCGCCGGAAGACTTCCTCAAAGCCACTGCAGCACTCAACGGGTCAGTCGCTGCCGACTCCGGCACCGTGCCGCAGATCGTGGCGGACAAGCTGGGCGAACGGCTGGTGCCCGCAGGCGACCCCTGCGCCCTGCCTAAGGCCCGCAAGAACGCCGCCGAGATCGCGGGCAGCGCGGCAGCGCATCTGCGTGACGGTGCCGCCATCGTGGAAATGCTGGCCTGGCTGGATGCGCAGGCACCCGGCACCATTACCGAGATTGATGTGGTGAAGAAGCTGGAGAGCCTCCGCAGTGCCGACCCTGCCCTGCGCGACATCAGCTTTGAAACCATCGCAGGCACCGGCGAGAACGGCGCCGTCATGCATTACCGCGTGACTGAGGAGACCGACACACGGCTGGAGGACGGCCACCTGCTGGTGATGGACAGCGGCGGCCAGTATCTGGACGGCACCACCGACATCACCCGCACCATCGCCATCGGCACGCCCGGCGAGGAGGAGCGCGCGGCCTTTACCCGCGTGCTGCAGGGCATGATCGCCATGTCCCGCCTGCGCTGGCCCAAGGGGCTGGCGGGCCGCGACATCGAATGTATCGGGCGGATGCCGCTGTGGCTGGCAGGCCAGGACTTCAACCACGGGCTTGGCCACGGCGTCGGAGCTTACTTGAGTGTGCATGAAGGCCCGCAGCGGCTGGCGCGCACCAGCCATGTGCCGTTTGAGCCCGGCATGATCCTGTCCAATGAGCCGGGATACTACCGCGAGGGTGCCTTTGGCATCCGGATCGAGAACCTTCTGGTTGTTGAAACCGCCCCGGCCCTTGACACCAGCGACGCAGAGCGCGACATGCTGTGCTGGCGCACGCTCACCTTTGCCCCGGTAGACCGGCGGCTGGTGAATGCCTCCATGCTGACAGCAGACGAGAAAGACTGGCTCGACAGCTACCACCAGGAGGTTCTGGCAAAAATCGGCCCGCAGCTCAGCCCCGCCGCAAAGGCGTGGCTTGATGCCGCAACCGCCCCCTTGTGACACGGAAGTGTTACATAGGCTGAACACAAGACGACAAGACCGAAGAGAATGGGAAAACACGCATGACCACTATCCGCATCCGCAAGGCCGAAGGCACCTGGACTGTCCGCTCAGGCGGCGCCGTATTGGGGGAAACCTCCAATGCACTGGAGCTGTCGGAGGGCGATCTGGATCCGGTCATCTATTTCCCGCGCGAAGACATTGCGATGGCGTTCCTGGACCGCACCAGCAAGACCACCCACTGCCCGCACAAGGGTGACGCCAGCTATTTCTCGATCGCCAACAAGTCCTCGGTGACCGAAAACGCCGCTTGGAGCTATGAGGACCCCAAGGATGAAGTTGCAGAGATCAAGGGCCACCTGGCCTTTGTGCTGAGCGACTCCGTCAAGGTGGAACAGGTCTGAACCGCCCGCCCGGCTTCACTGCGGGAGTTTCGCGCAGCTGCGGCCGTCCTGCCAGACGGCAATAAGTTAAAAAAACAAGCACCGGTGCCTTGGCGCCGGTGTTTTCACTTGGGGGTTCTTAGGCCGACAAAGCCCTGCCGCTGTCCAAAACAGCGGCTGTCTGCCGTCCGGCACAATCTAAGGGGATCAGGTCAGGACGGCCCGGCTGAGGTTCAGCCTGGCTTGCTCCAAAGAGTCGCCTGCACCGAGAATATCCGTTTCGCGCGCACATTGGATTGCGTAGTTGATTGCCGCTTCCAGTGCTGCCCGTTCGTTTTCCCGCTCGTCCGCCTTGTGTTTCGCACCAGCCTCTTGCGGGCCAGTTTCGAAGTTTCGCATTTTGGTTGCCTGCCGATGTGAGTGTTTTTGCGACTTATTCACGTATTGTTGAGTCAGACTTTGATGCAGAGCAATGCGCAGATTAATTAATCCTTAACCTGTATCCAAAATCTCACATATCCGGGGAGCAACGCGGAAAGTTTCCCCTAAACCGGCACGGGTTTGCACTGGCGCCGCTGCAACTGCTCTGCCTGCCCTACCTGTGCTCCTCGGCGGCGGTGGCGGCCAGGGCGCGGTTGTAGGCCTTGAGCGCGTCCACATGATAGAGCGCACCGATGACCTGCTCCTTGCCGTCCTCTTCCATCACCACAGGCAGATAGGGCACATCGGCCCGGTCGAAAACCGGCATCGCCGCCTCCAGCGAGGCAGCCGCGCGGATGCACAGCCCCTCCTCCACCAGCGCCTGGCAGTCCTCCGGGCTGGCGCAGCGGCTATCGCCCATCGGCCGCATCACCGCGCCTGCGCGGATCAGCGCCAGCAGATAGGCCTGCGGCCCGGCGGCGCAGTGAATGTCGCGGCGCTCCAGCTGGGTCAGGAAGAAGGACCGGTCCACCAGCCGCGAGGCCAGCGCGGTGGACATGGAAACGGACACCATCACCGCCAGGCCAATCTGCCAGTCGCCGGTCAGCTCGAACACAATGAGCGTGGTGGAAATCGGCGCGCCCAGCACCGCGGCGGCCACCGCCCCCATGCCGGCGAATGCGTAAAGCGTGTGGGTGCCGGACACATCCGGCAGCACCGAAGTGGCAATCAGCCCGAAGGCCAGCCCGGTCAGGGCACCGATCATCAGCGAGGGCGAGAACACCCCGCCGCCCATGCGCCCGCCCATGGTGATCGCCACAGCGGCGGTTTTGACCACGGTGAAGATCACTGCCTGTCCCAGCAGCAGTCCCCCAGTGAGGGCCAGAACCGTGGTTTCATAGCCGACACCGATGATATGCGGGAACCAGACGGCGATGACGCCCAGCATGGCACCAGACACCGCCGGGCGCAGCCAGCGCGGCAGCATCAGGCGCTGCTGCACCGTGTTGCCCACCTTCTCGGCAAAGAAGATCGCCCGCATCTGCGCCACCGCCACCAGGCCGCAGATCAGGCCAAGGATCAGAAAAGCGGGCAGTTCCACATAGAACTGCAGCGCGCCGGGCGTGTTGAGGGTAAACTCGGTCACGTCGCCGTATTCCAGCCGGTTGATCACGGTGCCCGCGACCGAGGCCACCACGATCGGCGCAAAGGCGTTGACGGAGAAATGCCGCAGCACCACCTCCATCGCAAACAGCGCGCCCGCAATCGGCGCGTTGAAGCTGGCAGAGACACCCGCGGCCACCGCACAGCCCAACAGGTCGCGCCCGGTGATACCGTCGGCGTTGATCCGGTTGCTGACCCAGGTGGAAATCACCCCGGCCAGATGCACCACCGGCCCTTCCCGGCCCGTGGAGCCGCCTGTGGAGAGCGTAATGAAGGACGCCAGCGCCGAGGCCAGGCCCTCCTTGTGCTCGACCCTGCCGTCATGCAGCGCCGCACCTTCGATCACATCGGCAACCGAGCGCACCCGGGCATCCGGAGTGAAGCGGTCGAGGATCAGACCCACCACCAGCCCGCCGCCCGCGGCTATGCTGACCAGCACATACCATGGCAGGTCCTGCGCGTAGGAATGCAGGTAGTCGACATCCGGCGCGCCATAGACCCAGGCCTGCAGCGCCGCGATCCCCTTGCGGAAGAACAGCGCGGCAAAACCGGCGGCGATGCCGATCAGGAGCGCGATCAGCCAGAACTGGAACTGGCTCGGGCCGCGGTGGCGCAGCACCCGCCAGATGTCCTTGAGGCCGGCCAGCCATTGCAGGAGAATTGCGGAAAGGGACGAACGGATTTCTTGCACCATAACCTGTCAGCGGGTCTTTTTGTTTTCTGTGGCCCCTAGCTGCCACATCGCGGTTAAAGAACCCTCACCCAGGCTATGGCGCCGGCGGGTCATCCCGCCAGCAGCGCGCGGGCCGCGGCACGGGCCTCCTCGGTGATGGTATCACCGGACACCATCCGGGCAAGCTCATCCACCCGCTCGGACTCGGCCAGCGGCACTACCTGCGACAGGGTCATGCCGTCGACCACCTGCTTGCGCACCTGCCAGTGATGGCCGCCAAGGGCCGCCACCTGCGGCGAGTGGGTCACCACCAGCACCTGGCCGCTGCCAGCCAAGCTGCGCAGGCGCCGGCCCACGGCATCTGCCGTCGCACCGCCGACGCCACGGTCGATCTCGTCGAAAATCAGCGTCTTGCTGGAATCCTCGCCGCGCAAGCAGACCTTCAGCGCCAGCAGGAACCGGCTCAGCTCGCCGCCGGAGGCGATCTTGTTCAGCGGCCCCGCGGGCGCGCCCGGGTTGGTGGCAACGGTAAATGCCACTGCGTCCATGCCCTCCGGCCCCGGCTCTGCCGTAGTGATGCGGGTCTCAAACACCGCGCGTTCCATCTTGAGCGGTGCCAGTTCTGCCATCACGGCCTTATCCAGCGCCGCAGCGCTTTGGCGGCGCACCGCGCCCAGCTGCTTGGCGGCCTCGGTATAGGCCGCCTCCGCGGCCTTCAATGCTGCCTCCTGGTCGGCCAGATCCTGATCGCCCGCGTCCAATGCCGCCAGCTTGCTGCGCAGCGTTTCTGCGTAGCCTGCCAGCTCATCCGGCTGCACGTCGTGCTTGCGCGCCAGGCCACGGATCGCGAACAGGCGCTCCTCGCAATCTTCCAGCTCACCAGGATTGAAATCAAGGCTGTCCAGCACCCGCTCAACCCCGTCCTGGGCATCGCCGAGTTCAATCATCGCGCGGCTGAGCGCCGCCAGCGGCTCATCCAGCCCGCCCTCGGCCTCCTGCCCCGCGACGCCTTCCAGCCAGCGCTGCGCCTCGCCCATTGCCGCCTCAGCACCCTCGCTCAGCAGCGCGTGGGCGCGGGCGATGTCGCCGCGGATGCGCTCTGCCGCCTGCATCTGGCGGCGGCGGGTGTCCAGCGCCTCATCCTCGCCCGGCTGCGGGTCCAGCTTGTCCAGCTCCCCCACCGCGTGGCGCAGGAACTCTTCCTCGGCACGTACCGCTTCCAGCGCGGCGCGGGTGGCCGCCACCGTCTTGCGCGCCTTGGCAGCATCGCCCCAGGCGCTGCGCACAGAGGCCAGAAGCGCCTGCACCCCGGCGTATTGGTCCAGCAGCGCCATATGGCCGCGCGGGTTCAGCAAACCGCGGTCGTCATGCTGGCCGTGCAGTTCCACCAATGTCTCCGACAACGCCCGCAGCACCTCGCCCGAGCAGCGGCGGTCGTTGACCCAGGCAGTCTTGCGCCCCTCGGCGGTGTTCACCCGGCGCAGGATCAGCTCATTGCCGCCCGGCAGCCCGGCCTCTTCCAGAATAGCATGTGCGGGATGGCCTTCGCCCAGCTCGAACTCCGCCAGAACCTCGCCCTGGCTTGCCCCCTGGCGCACCAGTTCGGCGCGGCCGCGCCAGCCCAGCACAAAGCCGAGGCTGTCGAGCAGGATGGATTTGCCGGCCCCGGTCTCGCCGGTCAGCACATTCAATCCGGGCTGAAAGTTCAGCTCCAGATGATCAATGATCAGGATATCCCGGATATCAAGCGCGCGCAGCATTGCCCCGCCCCATTGCCGCGGCGGCCGTTACAGCCACCGCCCCTTGATCGTCTGGCGGTAAATCTGGCTCAGCCAATTGTTGCCGCGGTCCTTGGGCTTGAGCCCATTTGCGGACAGCAGTTTGTAGCTGTCCTCGTACCAATCGGTGGACTGGAAGTTATGGCCCAGAATGGCCGCCGCAGTCTGCGCCTCGGCGGTCAGGCCCAGCGACAGGTAGGACTCGACCAGACGGTGCAGCGCTTCCGGCGTGTGGCTGGTGGTCTGGAAGTCCTCCACCACCACCCGGAAGCGGTTGATCGCAGAGGAGTAGTGGCCGCGGCGCAGGTAATAGCGGCCGATCTCCATCTCCTTGCCCGCCAGGTGGTCAAAGGCCAGGTCGAATTTCAGGATCGCCGAATTGGCATATTCACTGTCAGGGTAGACCTCGATCACGGTGCGTAGCGCCTGCAGCGCCTGGAAGGTCAGCCCCTGGTCACGGCCCACTTCGTCGATCTGGTCATAATAGCTAAGCGCCAGCAGATACTGGGCATAGGCCGCGTCTTCATCCGCCGGGTAGAAGTCGATGAACCGCTGCGCGGCGGCGCGGCTGTTCTCGTAATCCTTGACCTGATGATAGGAGAAGGCCTGCATGATCACTGATTGCTTGGCCCATTCGGAATAGGGGTACAGGCGCTCGATCTCGGAAAAGTAATAAACCGCATCCTTGGGACGGCGGTTGGCCAGTTCGAACTCGGCCCGCTCATAAATCTGATCCGGCGGGAAGGCTTCGACCGACTCGCCGCGCTTCACCGCGCCGCCGTCGCCGCCGCAGCCTGCAAGGGCCGCCATCAAAAGGACTGCGCCGAGGGTTTTGGCTCCTGCCCTGATGCCGTTCATTGTGCCTCACCTCACCGTCATTGCCTTACGGGTGTATGCCCCGGTTATGCCGTCTCTAGCATATTCAAATGGCGCGCAAAACGCCTTTCGACACTTCCGCACTCACATGGCAGAGAAAGCCGTCCATGGTCAAGGCTGCCCTGCCGTTCCCGCCCCGTACCGCGCCGCCGCACAGGAAAAGACCCGGGACACTCACGTCCCGGGCCAGTCTGTCCGCTCGTAGTGTGGTCTTCTGCCTTATGCCACGCGGCGCTGCTCGGCCGGGATTTCCGACCAGATCAGCCCCTGCCCCGGCAGCCGTGCGGTCATCGCTGCATCGCAGGCGACGGCCCGGACCGCATCCGGCTGCGCAAACAGGGCCCGCAGCAAAGTGTTGGTCAGCGCGTGCCCCGCGCGCTCGCCAACGTAGCGCCCCAAGATCGGCCCCCCAGCCAGTGCCAGATCCCCCAGTGCATCCAGCATCTTGTGGCGTACAGGCTCGTCCGAGTGGCGCAGACCTGCGCCGCTCTCGACACGTTCCCCATCAAACACAACGGCGTTTTCGCCCGGCTTGCCGCCGAGAGCGAGGCCGTTGGCCTGCATTGTTTCGACATCTGCCTGGCGGCAGAAGGTGCGGCTGTCGCACAGCTCACGCGCAAAGCTGCCATTGCGCATGTCCAGAACCTTGCTCTGGCGGCCGATGGCAGCCTCGGCAAAGTCGATGTGGAATTCAATGGTCAGCCGGTCGCTGGGCAGCAGGGTGGCGCGGGCGCCATCCTTCTCCACCGTCACCGGCTTCAGAATTTCATAAGCCATGATCGGCGCAGCCAGACGCTGCACGCCGTGCTGCATGATGCCGCGCACAAACGGTGCCGAGGAGCCGTCCACGATCGGCACTTCCGGGCCGTCGATTTCGATCAGTGCGTTGTGCACGCCGCAGCCGGCGAGCGCGGCCATGATGTGCTCAACAGTGGAAACGCTGACGCCGGAGCCATTGACAAGCCGGGTGCAGAGCGGGCTGCGCTCCACCAGATCCCAGCGGGCCGGAACCACAGTGTTGCCCAATGCAATGTCGGTGCGCTTGAACACGATGCCGTGCCCCGCCGGAGCCGGGATCAGGACCATGCGTGCGGGTTTGCCGGAGTGCAGGCCGACCCCTTCGAATGCCACCGATGCTTTGAGCGTATTCTGCACGTTGCGCCTCATTCCACTGTTTCCGGCCTCGGGGGCCGTGTTGCGGATGAGAGTTAAGGTTTTGCTTAAAAACGCACAACTCAATCTTTGTAACGGATTGAAACATGGATGTAACAGGTCGGCAAAACACCGCTCAGATCACCGCAATAGCTTGAAATACAAAAATAAAAAGCCGCCCGAAGGCGGCTTTTCAAGCGCGATATGTGATGCTTCAGTTTGCCTGGCGGCGCAGGAAAGCGGGGATTTCGATGCGTTCCTGATCCGGATCCGCCTGCTGCTGCTGTGCCTGCTGCGGCTGGGCTGCCGGTGCGTGCGCGTGCATTGCGGGTTGCTGGCGGACCGCCTGCGGCTGCTGTTTCGCGGCCGGGGCGTCATTGCTGCCGGTCATCCGGTGGATCAGCGAATTCAGGCCAAAGCGGCGCTGCCCTTCCGGCTGCTGCTGCTGCGTTTGCTGCTGTTGCTGCTGTTGCTGCGGCGCCTGGGCTGCAGGGGCGGCAGGACGCACGGCCTGCGGAGCCTGTTGCTGCTGCGGCTGCTGCACCCGCTGGGCGGCGGCCTGCAGACGCTCCAGCGCTTGCGGCGACGGGGTGCCCGGCGCGGGCGCCTTGGGGGCGACAAAGGCAGCTTGCGGAGCCTCTGCAACATCTGCCTGCGGACGGAACTCCGGCACCTGCGGCTGGTAGGCGGGGGGCGGCAGGCCGTCGTCGTCCAGCTGCTCAACTTCTTCAAACACGTCTTCTGCCTGCTCCTGAGCGGCAGCCTGCTGCACGTTCAGCTCTTCGAACAGCGACGGCTCTTCCAGAGCGGCGGCGGCAGGCGCTTCCTGCACTGGTTCAGGCGCGGTCTCAGCGGCGGCGGGCTGCTGAACCGGGGTTTCCAGCTCCAGCGGCGCGGCGCGGTTTTCCTCGACGCTGACGGTCTGGCGCAGCGGCGCCGACATCGGGCGGCGCGGTACCGGCATGTCGGTGTTCACGTCGGTTGCGTCGATGCCGGTGGCAACGACGGAGACCCGCATCTTGCCTTCCATGCCGGTATCCAGGGTGGAACCGACGATGATGTTGGCATCCGGGTCCACTTCCTCGCGGATGCGGTTGGCGGCCTCGTCCAGTTCGAACAGGGTCAGGTCGTGCGAGCCGGTGATGTTGATCAGCACGCCCTTGGCGCCTTTGAGGCTGATTTCGTCCAGCAGCGGGTTGGCGATCGCCTTCTCGGCGGCCTGGACCGCGCGGTCCTCGCCCTCGCCCTCGCCGGTGCCCATCATCGCCTTGCCCATCTCGTCCATCACGGCGCGGACGTCGGCAAAGTCGAGGTTGATCAGGCCCGGGCGGACCATCAGGTCGGTCACGCCTTTGACGCCCTGGTACAGCACGTCATCGGCCATCGAGAACGCCTCGGTGAAGGTGGTCTTCTCGTTGGCAAGGCGGAACAGGTTCTGGTTCGGGATGATGATCAGCGTGTCGACCACCTTCTGCAGGCTTTCAACACCGGCCTCGGCCTGGCGCATCCGCTTGAGGCCCTCGAACTGGAACGGCTTGGTGACAACACCAACGGTCAGCACACCCAGTTCCCGCGCGGCCTGCGCGATGATCGGCGCGGCGCCGGTGCCGGTGCCACCGCCCATGCCCGCGGTGATGAAGCACATATGCGCGCCCGCCAGGTGGTCGACGATCTGTTCGATGCTTTCCTCAGCTGCGGCAGAGCCGACCTGCGGACGGGCGCCTGCGCCCAGACCTTCGGTGACTTTGATGCCCAGTTGCACGCGGCTTTTGGCAGCGCTCTGCTGCAGCGCCTGCGCATCGGTATTGGCCACGACGAATTCGACGCCATCCAATTCCTTGGCGATCATGTTGTTGACGGCATTGCCGCCAGCGCCGCCGACACCGAACACGGTGATCTTCGGCTTCAACTCTTCATTCCCGGGCATCGAAAGGTTCAACGTCATGCTCATACCGCCTGTGTTACCTGCCCTTCCCGCAAAGGGCTTATTCCTGTCCTATTCACCATAATCTACCGCGGAGAGGGTGTTTCGTCATCCTAAAAAGCACGACGAACCACAAAATAAGGCCTCATTCTAAGGCAAAAACCGCGGTATTTCGCCGTCCCTAGCAGATATTGCGGATTGAGCACAAGCCACACACAACAAAACCTCTCCAGCCGCAAAATCGCTTTGCAGAGGAGGTCGGTTCCGAAACTTGGCTGGCCACTGCCCGGCCTGCTGAATCGCCGCGTTTGCCGCGGACGTTAAGCACAACTTAACGGGTGACCGGGGCGCTGTCACGCCCTCTTTGCCCGTTCCGGCTGAATTGATTTGCGGCTTTCGTCCCGGCTTTACCAGTTGTCGCGGAACCAGCGCACGGCACGGCCCAGGGTGCCTGCCGGATGACGGCCTGCGGGCATCTCGAAATCCCACCATTCATCCTGCGGATGGGCGGCAAACAGGCACAGGCCGACGGCAGAGGCAAAGCCCGGCCCGGTTGCCGATTGCGGCAGGCCATGGACGCGCAGCGGGCGGCCCAAGCGGACCTGCTGGCCCAGGATGCGGCTTGCCAGCCCGTCCAGCCCCATGATCTGGCTGGAGCCGCCGGTCAGCACGATCTGCTGGCTCGGCAGGTATTCGAACCCGGCTGCATCCAGCCGCGCCCGCACCTCTTCCAGAATTTCCTCGACGCGGGGGCGCATGATGCCGATCAGCTCTGCCCGGCTGACGGTACGGCGGTCGTGCTCCCAGTCGCCGGTGTCGCCGCCGATGTCGATGATTTCCCGGTCGTCGGCGCCGGTGGCATGCACCCCGCCGTTGAAGGTCTTGATCCGCTCCGCATTGGCCAGCGGCACCCCCAACCCCATCGAGATGTCACTGGTGATGTGATCGCCACCCAGACGCACCGCGTCGGCATAGATCATATGCTTCTTCATGAAAATCGAGATCGAGGTGGAGCCGCCGCCCATGTCGATACAGGCCGCGCCCAGTTCCTGCTCATCCTCGACCAGCGCCGAGAAGCCGGAGGCATAAGCCGAGGAGGCGATCCCCGCCAGCTCCAGGTCGCAGCGCTGGATGCAGCGCACCAGGTTCTGCACCGCTATGGCGTCCACCGTCAGCATGTGCATGTCGACCGCCAGCGTCTGCCCCATCTGGCCGCGCGGATCGCCCAGGCCGGAGCGGTTGTCGAGCGCGAAGTTCACGGGCTGCGCATGCAGCACCTCGCGCCCCGCCCCGTATTCCGGCACCTCGCAGGAGGCCAGCACCTGCGCCACCTCATGCTCGGAGACCACCTGCCCCTCAAGATCCAGCCTGGCATCCAGCCCGTAAGAGCGCGGATTGGCGCCGGAGAAACAGGCGATCACGTGATCAACCCGCACCTCTGCCATCTTCTGCGCCGCCTGCACCGCAGTGCGGATCGCACGCTCGGTCTCCTGCATGGCGTTGATCTCGCCGAACTGCACGCCGCGCGACCGCGTTGTTGCAGCGCCGATCACCCGGAACCCCGACTGCCCGGCCAGGGCGCCGATGGAGCCGTCCTCGCTCAGCCGCCCGGTGCCGTCGAAGCGCAGCACCAGGCAGGCGATTTTGGAACTACCCACGTCCAGAATGGCCACCACTCCGCGCTGCATCGCCTGACGGCGCATCTGCCGCATCGCCCTTTGCGATTGATAAAGATCTGTCATGTTACTGCCCGCCCCCGTTCAACTGCCGGATCCGCCACCAGTTTTCCACTGAGTTTTCGGTCATCCGCACGGTGGGGCGTCCAGCCAGACGCATATCCACCGCTGCCACATCGCGTTCCAGCAAATCCTGTACTTCACTGACCGCCAGCACCCGCTCCAGCGCCCGGACCGGGTTCTGCGCGGGCAGCATGATGCGCTGCTTGCGGTCCAGCACCACGTCCCAGCGCCGTTCGCCGACACGCACCAGTCCGCGCAACCGCGGCCCCAGCGGTTTTGCCGCCGCAAACAGCCGCAGCGCCTGCGCCGCATGCTTGGCCGCCCCCTTGCCCGCGATCAGCGGCAGATCCGGGTGCAGGCTGCGGCGGCCCAGCTCGGCCACGTGAATGCCCTGCTCGTCCAGCAGCGCCAGCCCCTCGCGGCTGCGCCAGATCAGCGCCGGCTCGCGCTCCTCCACGTCAACCTGCAGGATGCCGCCGGGGCGGATCCTGACGCTGGCAGTCTTGACCGGGTCCAGCCCGGTGATCACGTCGCGGATCTGCTCCAGGTCCAGATCGAAGGAGCTGACCGGGAAGTCCAGCGGCACCACTTCGCGGATGTCGCGCGCCACACTGGCGCCGGCACCATCCACCGCCATCACTTTGACCATGAACTCCGGCCGTTCCTGGATCGCGGCACGGGCATCATTATAGAGCCCCACCAGCGTATCGCGCCGGGCCTCGTCCGCCAGATAGGCGCTGCCCGCCGCAAACACCAGGCAGAACGGCACCCCGAAACGCAGGCCAAAGCGGATGCCCGGCGTCAGCATCCAGCGCTGCAAACGGTATTTCAGCCGCGACGGCGCCGGATCGCACCGTCCCTCACCACCGCTGCGCCGGAACCGGTCCTTCAGCGGTTGCATGAGGCATCCTCCACCATCCAGGCGCAGAGCTGGCCAAAGGTCATGCCGCAGTGGGCCGCCTGTTCCGGCGCCAGCGAGGTCGGCGTCATGCCGGGCTGAGTGTTTGTTTCAAGCAGCACAAGGCCGCTGGCGCCGCGCGCCTCATCCCAGCGGAAATCGGTGCGGCTGACACCGCGGCAGCCCAGCACCTCATGCGCCTTCAGGGCGTATTCCAGGCACAGGTCGAAGATTTCCTGCGGCACATCGGCGGGCAGCACGTGGCGCGAGCCGCCGGGCTTGTACTTGGCGTCATAGTCATACCAGCCGTCGGTCAAAATATCGGTGACGGTCAGCGCCCGGTCCCCGACCACGGTGGTGGTCAGCTCGCGCCCCGGGGCATAAGTCTCAACCATCACCTCGGCGGGCATTTCCTCCGACAGCTGCGGCGGGCCGTTGGTAGCCTCATGCACGATATAAATGCCAACGCTGGAGCCCTCGTTGTTGGGCTTCACCACATAGGGCGGCGCCATCACGTGGCCTGCGCTCACGTCATCCTTGGCAAACAGGCCGCTATCGACCACCGGCAGTCCGGCGGTGCGGAAAACCTCCTTGGAGCGCTGCTTGTCCATTGCCAGCGCCGAGGCCAGCACCCCGGAATGGGTATAGGGGATCTGCAGCCATTCCAGCACGCCCTGGACGCAGCCATCCTCGCCCCAGCGCCCGTGCAGCGCGTTGAACACCACATCCGGTTTGATGTCCAACAGGCGCGCGTGCAGGTCAGCACCCGCATCCACCTCAACAACCTCGAACCCCTCACCGCGCAGCGCGGCCGCGCATTCACGGCCGCTGGATAGCGATACCTCGCGTTCGGCTGACGGTCCGCCCATCAGCATCGCGACTTTCGGGAGTGCCCTGCTCGACTTACTCACCACAAAACGCCTCAATATACGCGGGGCTTTTTGCCCCTGTTTCTTGGGACCCCTTGCAGGCCCGCCTTATCATTTTGCGCCGGGCTGATCCCGGCTGATTATTGCGGGGCTCGGCGCCCCTGAAACCGGCGGTGCTTTGCCGCCTTAGCGGCACCGTAACGCCCAAAATCTTACCGGCGTGTTAACAGTGCCTTTACCACGGTTAAGATTTCCGCTCCCCGGATCTGTGTCAGACCCTGTTCCTGCTCAAGCTGCCATTGCAGAAGCCTTTGCCGGCGCTCAAGATTTCCGGTTATTCGGGAAGCGGATCACCTATCCGCATGATTTCCCACTCTAGCGTGATGCCGGAATCTTCGTAAACCTTTTTCCGCACATCTTCGCCCAGCCCTTCCAAATCTGCGGCAGTTGCGCCACCGGTGTTGATCAGGAAGTTGGAATGCTTCTCGCTCATCTGCGCGCCGCCGCGCCGCGCGCCGCGCATGCCTGCGTTGTCGATCACTTTCCAGGCCTTGAGGTCATGCACATCATCGGCGCGGCCAGTAGAGGAGAACCCCGCCGGGTTGCGAAAGGTGGAGCCGGCCGAACGGTCCCTTGTCGGCTGGGTTTCGTCCCGCTTTTGCAATTGCGCCGCCATCCGGGCGTGCAGCTCCTCCGGGTCGCCCTTGGGGCCGCGCAGGGTAGCGGAAACCAGCACTGCCCCCTCCGGGAACGCCGTCTGGCGGTATTGGAAAGCCAGCTCTTCCGCGCTGATCTCGCGGACCTCGCCCTGGCGGGTGACGATGGTGGCCGACACAAACACATCTGCGGTGTAGCTGCCGTAGCAGCCCGCGTTCATCCGCACCGCACCGCCGATGGAACCGGGAATGGTGCGCAGGAAGGTGAGGTCGATTCCCGCATCCGCGGCTTTCTTCGCCACATGCGCGTCCAGCGCCGCAGCGCCCGCGGTCACCGTATCACCCTCAGTTTCGATGCTGTTGAAGCCGCGGCCCAGCCGGATCACCACCGCCCGCATACCACCGTCGCGCACGATCAGGTTGGAGCCGACCCCCATCGGAAACACCGGCACGCCCGGCTCCAGCTGGCGCAGGAAATCCGCCAGGTCATCAATATCCGCGGGCTGAAACAGATGCTCCGCCGGTCCGCCGACCCGCAGCCAAGTCAGCTCCGCAAGCGGTTTCTGTCCGGTAAGGCGGCCACGCACCGCCGGAAGAATGATTTCACCTTGCGCCGCCATCGCCGTTTCCGTCCCAAATTCCATCCTGCAAGCGAGCACAGTCCGTAGACCAGGTGGCCGATGAAATAAAGGGATAACACGGTTTGGCGGCCAGTCTCCGCCGCAAACAACAGCAGGCCAGCCAGCAGGACCAGCACCATAAGCCAGATTACTGAGGCAACAATGGCCGCAGCCGCCTGCCTGGCCCGGGCAAGATTATAAAACGCCGCCAGCCATACGGCACCGAACAGCAGCCAGATTACAGTAACAGCAGCCAAAAGAGGCCTCCACCGCCAGCGGAAACGCGCTGGCGTCAAACAGGGTACACTGGGTATTCCCGTCTGATTATCAGGCCATCCGGAAGAAAAGGTTAAGCTTTCCCCAACGGCGGCCTTTTTGCGGAGGTTTACATTCCCAGCGTGCGCCTGACCCAGCGCCCGAAATACAGTACCGGCCAGCGCAGCACCGACATCCCGGCCAAGAGAACAACCAGCCCCCACCAGGGACCGTTCTCATAGGTGACATAGCCCAGCAGCGGAATGCCCAGCGCAATCAGCACATAGGCGCGCCGCCAATGGTTGTCGCGGCTGGGGATCATCGCCAGCACATTGGCAGCCAGCGCCCAGACGGCGGCCAGGGTCAGCGACAGCGTCATACCCCTAGCGCCCCAGCCGTTCCGGCAGGCCATTGGCCCAGGTGCTGATGGTGCCGGCGCCGAGGCAGACAACCATGTCGCCGGGCCGCGCCTGCTCGCGCACCAGGCGCTCCAGGTCTTCCTCGTTCAGGATGGCGCGGGCGTGGCGGTGGCCGTGGCGGATCAGGCCTGCCACCAGGTCATCGCGGCTGGCGCCCTCGATCGGGCCCTCCCCGGCAGAGAACACTTCGGCAATTGCCACCACGTCAGCCTCATTGAAGCAGGCGCAGAAATCGTCGAACAGGTTGGACAGGCGCGAGTAGCGGTGCGGCTGGTGCACCGCGATCACCCGGCCCTCGCTGGCCTGGCGCGCCGCTTTCAGCACCGCGGCGATCTCCACCGGGTGGTGGCCGTAGTCGTCGATGATGGTGACGCCGTTCACTTCGCCCACCTTGGTGAAGCGGCGATTCACCCCGCCAAAGGCTGCCAGCGCCTCGCGGATTTCAACGCTGTTCATGCCCAAGTGCCGCGCCACTGCAACGGCAGACAAGGCGTTGGAGACATTGTGGTCCCCCGGCATCGGCAGTGTGCAGCCCTCGATCACCCGGTCCTCGGCCTGCAGCACCACGTCGAAATGCGCAACGCCTGCCTTGTAGGTCAGGTTCACCGCCCGCACATCAGCCTGCGCGTTGAAGCCATAGGTCACCACCCGGCGGTCAGAGATCCGGCCGACCAGCGCCTGCACTTCCGCATGGTCGGTGCAGCAGACGGCAACGCCGTAAAACGGGATGTTGGAGACAAACTCCAGGAAGCCGTCGCGAAGCCGGTCAAAGTCGCCCCAGTGCTCCATATGCTCCGGGTCGATATTGGTGACAACGGCAATGGTTGCAGGCAGCCGGTTGAAGGAGCCGTCGCTCTCATCCGCCTCGACCACCATCCATTCGCCCTGCCCCATCCGCGCATTTGAGCCATAGGCGTGAATGATGCCGCCGTTGACAATGGTCGGGTCAAAGCCGCCGGCCACCATCAGCTCTGCCATCATGGTGGTGGTGGTGGTCTTGCCATGGGTGCCAGCAATGGCGACGTTCGACTTCAGCCGCATCAGTTCCGCCAGCATGTCGGCCCGGCGCACCACCGGCAGGCCGCGCAGGCGGGCCTCGTCCAGCTCCGGGTTGCCCGGCTTGATCGCGGAGGAGATCACCACAACCGCGGCCTCTTCCAGGTTCTCTGCCTGCTGGCCCACGAAGATGCGCGCGCCCAGCTTCTCCAGCCGCTGAGTGATTTTGGAGGATTTCAGGTCCGAGCCCTGCACCATGTAGCCGAGGTTCAAGAGCACCTCGGCGATGCCCGACATGCCGATGCCTCCGATACCCACGAAATGGATCGGGCCGACATCACCAGGCAGTTTGGTTGCAGGGTTCATAACGTTTATCCTTCCTCGGCCAGTTGCTCCACCAGTGCCGCCAGACGTTCGGCGGCATCGGGAACCCCGGCGCTCAGTGCAGCGGTTGCCATCTGGGTGGCAGCCTGCGGGTTACTCAGAATCGCGCCCATATGCTCTGCCAGCACCGGGATATCAAGGGCGCTTTCGGGAATCATCACGGCAGCATTGGCATCAACCAGCCCGCGGGCGTTGGCGCTCTGATGGTCGCCTGCGGCGGCGGCAAAGGGGATCAAGATTGAGGGCCGCCCGATAATCGAGATGTCGGCGACCGAAGACGCGCCGGAGCGCGAGATCACCAGCTGCGCCTCCGACATGCGGGCGGGCACATCGGTGAAAAAGGTCTGCACATCGGCATTTATGCCGTGCTCTGCATAAAACGCATTGACCCGTTCCAGGTCCTCCTCGCGCGCCTGATGCGACACGCGCAGGTGCTGGCGGATGCCCTCCGGCAGCGCCGCGACGGCAGCAGGCACCACGTCAGAGAGGATGCGCGCGCCCTGACTGCCGCCCATCACCAAAAGCGACATCGGGTAATCGCCCGGCGGAATATAGCCGGCCCCTGCCCGCTCCTTCACCGCGCTGCGCACCGGGTTGCCCACATGCTCATGCGCGACACCTTCAGGCAGCGTGGTCGGCCAGGTGCCGCAGGCGACGCCCGCGACGCGGGTGGCAAAGATCTGGTTGACGCGGCCCAGCACGCCGTTCTGCTCATGGATCATCCGCGGCAGCTTCAGCAGCGTTGCCGCGCCCAGCGCCGGGATTGACGGGTAGCCGCCAAAGCCGATCACCGCATCGGGGCGGTCACTGCGCATCTGCATCGCCATCGACAGCACGCCGCCGGCAATCTTCGGCGCCACCAGCGCCTTGGCCAGCAGCCCGCCGCGGGCAAAGGTGGCAGAGGACACCTGGGAGATTTCAACCGCGCTGGGGAAGGACGCGGTGTAGCGCGCGCCGCGCGCATCGGTCGACAGCTTCACCCGCCAGCCGCGCGCCAGCATCATCTCGGCCAGCGCCTGTGCAGGAAACATATGGCCGCCGGTTCCCCCGGCAGCCATCAAGAGCATTTTCTGTGCCATCGCAGCTGGTCTCTTTTCTTATCTCGTCAGCGGCCGCGGCCGTTCAGGTAGTCGGCAATCCCGCCCTGCGGGCGTGTCCGGGTAAAGGCCAGGAGCATACCCACCGCGATCCCGGTGGCAATCAGCGAAGATCCGCCATAGCTGACAAACGGCAAAGTCATGCCTTTGGCGGGCAAGAGCCGCACTGCAACCCCCATGTTGATCATCGCCTGCACGCCGAACATGCACACCAGGCCGGTGCCCGCGAGGCGGATGAAAGTATCGCGCTCGCGCATCAGCCGGAACAGCGACCGCACCACGATGGAGGCGTAAAGCGCGATCAGCACCGCCACCAGCACCAGCCCGTATTCCTCTGCCGCGACGGCAACGATGAAGTCGGTATGGGCATCAGGCAGCGACCATTTCACCTGCCCCTCGCCGACGCCGACCCCGAACAGCCCGCCCTCGCGGATAGCGTTGGTGGCATAGCCCAGCTGGGTGGTGGGATCGACATCCGGGTTCAGGAAGCCGTCGATGCGGCGGGCAAAATGCTCAGAGCTGTTGTAGGCAAAAACACCGCCCATCACGACCACGGCGGCCATGCACACAAGCAGCAGCATCGGCGCGCCCGCCACGAAATACATCACGCCCCAGCCGAACAGGATCAGGCTCGCCTGGCCGAAATCCGGCTGCAAAACCAGCATCATCACAACCATCATGCACAGCGCGAAGGACATCAGCGTGCCCGGCGGGCCGTTGATCTGCTGGCTGGCGGCGATCATCCAGGCGGCGACCACGATGAAACCGGGCTTCAGGAACTCCGACGGCTGCAGCGAGGCAAAGCCAAGCGAGTACCAGCGCACCGCGCCCTTGCCGAAATCGGTGCCGAAAATCGGCAGGAAGGCCAGCGCCACAAAGGCCACGGCAAAGCCGACCACCGCCAGCCGCCGCACCAGCACCGGCGACATCACTGAGGTCATCAGCATCGCCATCAGCGCCGTCAGGCCGAAAACCGCCTGCCGCTGCACATAGTGGAAATTGCTGAACCCGTTCCTTTCTGCCAGCGGCACTGAGGCGGCAAGCCCCAGCAGCAGTCCGATCACGAACAGCATCAGGATGCAGGACATCGTCCATTTATCCAGCGTCCGCCACCACTTGGGAAGAATCGGCTCACCAGCCTGCACGGGAACCGCGCCATAGACCATCTCAGTCATGGGAATACCGCCACTATATGCCTCGTTCCGCCCCATTTTTCGGGGTCTCACAGAAACTGTAACGAAACGTGAGCCGCGGCGCCAGAAAAAGAACACAGTTCGGCAAGAATCCACCGCCCGCACGGCGGGCCATCTTGACAGGCAGGAAGCTGCCCGCGCGCCAGCGCCAATCCGCCGGACCGCGCCCGCCGGCCTGCCTCTTGCGCCGCTGCCGGTTCCGTGGTGGATGCGCGCCATGCGGATAAACACCCTGATTCTCGGCGCCGGCGCGGCTGGCATGATGTGCGCGGCCCACGCCGGCGGCAGCACTTTGGTGATCGACCACGCCAAAGCGCCGGGCGAGAAGATCCGCATTTCCGGCGGCGGCCGCTGCAACTTCACCAACATGTATGCGGAGGCCAAGAACTACCTCTCCGCCAACCCGCATTTCTGCAAGTCGGCGCTGGCGCGCTATACCCAGTGGGATTTCATTGAACTGGTGGACCGCCACCGCATCGCCTGGCACGAGAAGACCCTGGGCCAGCTGTTCTGCGACGGCTCCTCCAAACAGATCATCGCCATGCTAACGCAGGAGATGGCGCAGGCTGGCGCGGACCTGTGGCTTCACACTTCCGTCGAGACGGTGGAGCAGACCGCGGACGGCTACCGTGTCCAGCTCCTGCGCGAGGGCAAACCCCATACCGTCATCTGCCGCAACCTGGTGCTGGCCACTGGCGGCAAGTCGATCCCCAAGATGGGCGCCACCGGCCTTGCCTATGACCTCGCCCGCCAGTTCGGGCTCGAGGTCACCGAGACCCGCGCCGGCCTGGTGCCCTTCACCTTCCCCGACGGCCGTTTCCAGCCGCTGGCCGGCATCTCCCTGCCCGCGCGCCTCAGCAATGCGCGCACCAGCTTTGACGAGGCCCTGCTGTTCACCCACCGCGGCCTCTCCGGCCCTTCCGTCCTGCAGCTCTCCTCCTACTGGCGCGAGGGCGAGGAGATCACCGTGAACCTGATCCCGGAAACTCCGCTCTATGACCTGTTGCGCGAACAGCGCCAGGCCGAGGGCCGCCGCGACCTGACCACCGAGCTGTCCCGCCACCTGCCGGGCAAACTGGTGGAGTTCCTAAAACCGCAACTGGACCTCAAGGGCCGCCTCGCCGACCAATCCGACGCCGCGCTATCCGCCCTTTGCGAGGCGCTGCAAAGCTGGCGCCTGCTGCCCGCGGGCACCGAGGGCTACCGCACCGCCGAAGTCACCTTGGGCGGCATCTGCACCGATGGCCTGTCCTCCAAGACCATGGAAGCCAAAGCCGTCCCCGGCCTTTATGCGATCGGCGAAGCAGTGGATGTGACCGGCTGGCTCGGCGGCTACAACTTCCAATGGGCCTGGGCGTCGGGCCATGCCGCGGGCACTGCCATCGCCGCCGGCAGATGAAGCCGGCTTGACTTTGGGCGCGGGACCGCCCATTTAGTTACCATGATAACATAAATGGAGCCTATGATGACCAGCCCCTTTCAACTCGTCGCCAGGATCACCCCGAAACCCGAGCACATGCAGGATGTCCGGCAAAGCCTGCTGGATGTTCTGGAGCCGACCCGCGCTGAAGCCGGCTGTCTGAAGTTCCGCTTGCTCGAAGGCCGCGATGGCACTTGCTTTTACCTTGACGAAGAATGGGCCAGCGACGACGCCCTGGCAGCGCATTACGCGGCGGATTACATCACCCCGGTCTTCGCAAAATACGAAGCCTGGCTGGCCAAGCCGGTGGAAATCCACAAGATGACTTCCCTGGCCTGACCCTCATGTTCTTCCTCAAGGAACTGCCATCGCAGCAGATGGTCGGCACTTACGCCGAAACCTACGGCGCCGATCCTGCACATATCACCAGCGCGCTCTTGATGATGCGCCGCGCCAGCCTGCTGATCCGCAGGCTCGATGCCTATTTTGCCGCGCATGGCCTGTCGCAGCTGCGCTTTCTGGTGCTGATCGTTATTGACCGGGAACCTGAACGCCAGTCGCTGACGCCAAATGAGATCGCCAGCCGCATAGATGTGTCAAAACCGGTCATGACACGCACCCTGCAATCCTTGCAGCAGGACGGGCTGATCAGCCTTGCGGCCAGCCAGACCGACAAGAGGTCCAAGGAAGCCGCGCTGACAGCGGCAGGGCGGCAGCAGCTGCAAGATGCCCTGCCCGGCTATTTCAGGATTCTGTCGGAGGAAATGGCCCACCCGCCCGCCGCCGGGGATTGAGCCTCCGGCCTGCTGTTTGGGGATTTTCCGCTTGGGTGGGCCTGAAGCCCTCCGCCCTCACCTGCCAGACTTTACCCGGCCAGCTCCGCCACCTCCGCCAGCAGCCAGCTGCGGAAAGCGGAAATGGCCGGCGCGTCGCGGCGTGCCTCCGGGTAGACCAGCCAGACAGAGATATCATCCTCCGTCACCAGATCGAACGGCTGCACCAGCGCGCCGCTGGCAATCAGGCCGCGGGCATAGGCCGGTGTCAGCAGACAGGCGCCCTGTCCCGCAAGGGCCGCCTGCACTTCCAGCATCTGGGTTCCCAGGCTGTGCTGTTCGGCCGGCTTTGGCGGCGCCACGCCGGCAGCGCGGAACCACAGGGCCCAGGCCGGGTCCCCGGCATCCACCCGCGGCACCCGCAGCAAGTCAGCTGGCTGCACTATGGGGCCATAGGCCTCCATCAGCGCAGGCGTCAGCAGCGGCGTATAGCTGCCGCGGATCAAGAGATCCGCCGCCAGCCCCGGCCAGCTGCCGCGCCCGGCGCGGATCGCCACGGTGGCCTCCCCTGCCAGCAGGTCCGCGACGCGCGGGTTGACGTCGACCCGGGTGGTGATACCAGGGTGCGCGACCTGAAACTGCCCCAGCCGCGGCGCCAGAATGAAGGCGGCAAAACTGGTGAGGGTGCTGATCACCAGCTCCTCGCCCCCGCCGCGCAGATCCGCCCATCCTTGGCGCAACAGGTCCAGCGCCTCACTGGCGTGGCGCTGCAGGGCCTCTCCCGCCGCGGTTGGCGCCACCCCGCGCGGCAGGCGCCGGAACAGGGGCTGGCCCGCCCGGTCTTCCAGCAGCTTGATCTGATAGCTGACCGCTGCCTGCGTCATCGCAAGCTCCTCCGCCGCGCGGCTGAAACTGCCCAGCCGGGCCGCGGCTTCAAAGACGCGCACCGCCGGCAGCGGCGGCAGGGGATTTACAGGTCGATCCATCAAGACAGCTTATACCAGAACCGCTGAGATTCAATTGGTCATTGAAGCGGCAAGCAGCCACATCTTGTTCACACAGAACAAGGATTGACCCCATGTCTGAAATGCTTTCACAGATGAGCCTCTGGCACGTTATCAGCAGAGTTTTTGTCTCGCACCCGCGCGAGGACGCCTCCGCCAGCCAGGCTGCCGGCCAGCAGCTGGCCCGCAGGCGGCTTAACCACCTGCCAGAGCATCTGCTGCGGGACATCGGCCTATGAGCCGGCCTGTGAGACTAGCCCTGGAAATCAGCCAGGCCGTCCTGCCGCCGGCCGCTTCGCTCACTCTTCGATGAACACCTTGTTGTTCGGGGTCACACCGCGGGTATAGGTGCAGAAGGTGTCATGCGCCTCGGGCGTGGTGGTGTGGATCTTGATATTGGTGATCACCTCCACCGCACCGAACTCCAGGCAGGCTTTCTCCGCGGCTTTGACGATCTCCAGCAGGTGATCCAGCTCCCCCTTCATGGTGGTTTCCATCGCCCCCACCTGAAACGGCACGCCTGCGGATTTCACCACGGCAATCGCCGCGTCCACCGCCTCGAAATTGTTACCCTCACGCAGCCGCGGTATGACCTGAAAGGCCAGCATCACGGCATTGCCGGTCGCAGCGCCTGCAGTCATGCCTGTCTCCTCCTGCGGCTCATCCCAGCCGCTTCTTCACCTCAGCCACGAAATCATCGCCGCGCTGCTCGAAGTTGTCGTACTGGTCAAAGCTTGCGGCGGCCGGCGCCAGCAGCACCGTATCGCCAGCCTGCGCCTCCGCCATGGCGCGCTCCACCGCTGCGGCCATGGTGGTGCAGACTTCGGCCTCCACATCCAGCTGCAGCGCGAACCCTGCCGCCTCGCGGCCAATCACATAGGCCTTTTGAACATTGCCGGTCTGCCCCTTCAGGGCGTCCAGCCCGCCGTCCTTCTCCAGCCCGCCGCAGATCCAGCGGATGTTCCTGAAGGCACTCAGCGCCTTTACAGCGCTGTCCAGGTTGGTGGCCTTGCTGTCATTCACATAGCGGACGCCATCCGCCTCAGCGATGGTCTGGCTGCGGTGCGGCAGGCCGGGGAAGCTGGCCATCGCCTCGCCGATCAGCCGCGGCGCCAGCCCCAGGGTGCGCGCCGCTGCATAGGCCGCGCAGGCGTTCTGGTGGTTATGCGCGCCCGGCAGGCCCATCATCTCCCGCAGGTCGATCGAGGCCGCCTGCCGCCCCTTGCGGTATTCGCTCAGGAAGCCTTTGCGGGCAAAGACCTGCCAGCCCGGCCCGGTCAGCTTGCGCGCGGCGGAAATGCGGATCACCCGGTCGTCGCCCATTCCTTCCGACAGCTGGCCTGCCAGGAACAGTCCCTCATCCTCGTCGATGCCAATAACGGCGCGGTCCGGCCCGCCCTCGGCAAACAGGCGGCGTTTGGCAGCAAAGTAGCCACCCATGCCGCCGTGCCGGTCCAGATGGTCAGGAGACAGGTTGGTGAACACCGCCACATCCGGGGTCAGCGCGCGCGCCAGCTCTGTTTGATAGCTCGACAGCTCCAGCACAACCACGCCACCCTCACCGGGCGGATCAATGTCCAGCACACCGCGGCCGATATTGCCCGCCAGCTGGCTCTCTCGCCCCGCCTCTTGCAGGATGTGGTGCAGCAGCGCCACCGTGGTCGACTTGCCGTTGGAGCCGGTGACAGCCACCACCCGCGGCGGCTGGTCGTGCATTTGCCAGTCGGCATCGGCAAAGGAGCGGAAGAACAACCCGATGTCATTGTCCACCGGCACCCCACCCTCCATCGCGGCGCGGATCACAGGGTTCGGCTTGGGATAGAGATGCGGTATGCCGGGCGACGTGATCAGCGCCGCCACGTCATCAAAGGCACCGGCTTTATGCAGGTCGCGGCAGGTGAAGCCTTCCGCCTCCGCCGCCTCCCGCGCTGCCGGGTTGTCGTCCCAGCACAGCGGCTCCGCACCGCCTGCCCGCAGGGCCCGTGCGGTTGTCAGGCCTGAGCGTCCAAGACCCAGCACAGCAACTTTCGCGCCCTCATATCCTTTGACCGGGATCATCACCTGCCCTCCCATAGACCTATTGCCAGAACCGCTATCCGATCCGCTCAGCCTTTGCCAGAGCCGTCAGATTGACAAGCCCCGGCCCATGCCGGAGATTCCGCGCAAATCAAGAAGGAAGGATCGCCCCGTGGCTGCGGATATGCAGGTTTTGCTCGACCGGATCAGTGCTGAGATGCAGGGCCGCACCGACCGCGGCGCCGTCGCCAGCTATATTCCGGAACTGGGGCAGGTTGACCCCAACCAGTTCGCCATCGCGGTGGCCACTGCCGAAGGCGGCCTGTTCCACGCGGGCGATGCGCTGACCCGGTTTTCCGCCCAAAGCATCACCAAGGTGTTCACGCTCGCCATCGCGCTTGGCCGCGCTGGAGATCAGCTGTGGAGCCGTGTCGGGCGCGAGCCCTCGGGCACCGCCTTCAATTCTATCGTCCAGCTGGAGCATGAGCGCGGCCGCCCCCGCAACCCCTTCGTCAACGCAGGCGCTATCGTCACCACGGATGAGCTGCTGGCCGGCCGCGCCCCCAAAGAGGCACTGGCGGAAATCCTGGCCTTCTTCCGCGCCGCCGCAGGGGACGAGGACATCCACATCAACAAGGCAGTTGCCAGCTCGGAAACCCGCCACGGGCACCGCAACTTTGCCCTTGCCAATTTCCTGGCGTCTTTCGGCAACCTCAAGAACACGCCGGAGAAAACGCTGGGCACCTATTTCCACCAATGCGCCACCGAACTGACAACGGTGCAGCTGGCCAAGGCGGGCCGCTTCCTGATTGGCGGCGGTGCGAAACCGGCATTGGTGTCGCAAGGCAGGGTGCGGCGGCTCAATGCGCTGATGCTGACCTGCGGCCATTACGACGGGTCGGGAGAGTTTGCCTACCGCGTCGGCCTGCCCGCCAAGAGCGGGGTCGGCGGCGGCATTCTGGCGATTGTGCCGGGCAAAGCCAGCATCGCGGTCTGGTCGCCAGGGCTGGACCACAACGGCAACTCCAAACTTGGCACCGAAGCGATGGAGCTGCTGGCCCGCGAGATGGACTGGTCGGTGTTCTGATCCGGTTGCTCCGAGCCCCCCTGCACAGCCTGCGCAGAGCGGTGCCGGGAAGGCGCCAAAACGTCCCTGGCACCTTCCATTTCAATCCAGTCTACGGCCTTAATTGAACCGGACACCAAATCGCATAGAGTTTGAAACCCCGCGTCCACCACCGAGGGCGGCGCCCGGCCCGGCGGGGTGGGAAGCGAAGCGCCCGCCCCGTGGGGGGCGGGACGGGCGCTGCCCGGCCTATCGGCCGGGCGGAAGGCTTTTGAAAGGTGTTGCGTACCCTGCGTACGCTGCCCTCACCACATCTTCACTCCGCCGGGTTACCTTCGAACCGTTGCAACAAGAAGACCAGGAGACCGGCCCCCTCAGACCACCTCTTCATTGGGTGCAGGGCGGGCCCGCATAGGCCGATAGACGGGCACAGCCCCTTGGCAAGGGCTGTCCGATGCTCCGCCCCTCCGGCGGCGCCGCCTTCTTCCTCAAAGACAAACCGCCCGACGCAGCAGCCCCGGGCGGTTCCATGGAAAAGAGAGTTCAAACCACCCCGTCAAGGACACGGCGCGGCGGTAAAACGGCGTGTCTTACCGCACCTTCAGCGTCGCCAGACCGATCATTGCCAGGATCAGCGAGATGATCCAGAAGCGGATCACGATCTGCGGCTCGGCCCAGCCCTTCTTCTCATAGTGGTGATGGATCGGCGCCATCAGAAACACCCGCCGTCCGGTGCGCTTGAAGTACAGGACCTGAATGATCACCGACAGCGCCTCGACCACGAACAGCCCGCCGACGATGGCCAGCACCAGCTCGTGCTTGGTGGCAATGGCGATAGCGCCAAGCGCGCCGCCCAGGGCCAGCGAGCCGGTGTCGCCCATGAACACCGCCGCGGGCGGCGCGTTGTACCACAGGAAGCCAAGGCCGGCACCGAACAGTGCGGCACAGAAGATCAGGATCTCGCCGGTGCCAGGCACGTAATGCACGTCCAGATACTCGGTGAAGTCGACGCGGCCCACCGCATAGGCGATGACGCCCAGGGTGCCTGCCGCGATCATCACCGGCATGATCGCCAGACCGTCCAGGCCATCTGTCAGGTTCACCGCATTAGCAGCACCGACGATGACGCAGATCGAGAACGGCACGTAGAAAATCCCAAGATTGATCAGCGTGTCCTTGAACACCGGCAGCGCCAGATGGTTCTGCAAGGGCGCCGGGTGATAGGCCGCGGCCCAGACTGCCGCTATTACCGCAATCATGATCCCCAGCGCCAGCCGGACCTTGCCCGGCACACCCGCGGTGTTCTGCTTGGAGACCTTGGCGTAATCATCGGCAAAGCCGATCAGGCCGTAGGCCAGCGTCACAAACAGCACCAGCCAGACAAAGGGATTGTCCCAGCGCGCCCACATCAGGGTTGCCGTCAGCAGCGCGCCGACCACCAGGAGGCCGCCCATGGTCGGGGTACCAGCCTTGGAAAAATGCCCCTCCGGCCCGTCATCGCGGATCGGCTGGCCTTTGCCCTGGCGCTTGCGCAGCACGTTGATCAGCGGCTTGCCGAACAGGAAGCCAAAGATCAGCGCAGTCATGAAGGCGCCGCCTGCGCGGAATGTAATGTAGCGGAAGAGGTTGAAAACATCCCCCCCATCCGACAAAGCGGTCAGCCAATAGAGCATCTGGGCCCTTCCCTCGTTCTCTTATGCGTTTTCTTGTGTGGGGGTGGAGTGACCCATTTCGCGGATGCCGTCAACAATCCTGGCCAGCGCCATGCTGAGCGAGCCCTTGGCCAGCACGATGTCGCCGCCCCGGATTTCTTCTGCAAGGCCGGGTACTGCCTCGGCACTGGTTGCAAACCAGCCGCCGCGTTTTTCCTCCGGCAAGGCTTCGTGCAGCGCTTGCATCAGCGGTCCAATGCAGTGAATCCTGTCGATGCCCTGGACCGCGTCCAGATCCGCCAGCCCGGCGTGCAGCTGCACCTCCTGCGGCCCCAGTTCTTTCATGTCGCCGATATAGGCGATCCGCCGCCCCCGCCCCGGCGTCGCCGCCAGCACCGCCAGCGCCGCCGCCATTGAGGTCGGGTTGGCGTTGTAGCTGTCGTCCAGCAGGGTAATCGAACCGTTCTCCAGTTGGATCGCTTCGCGCACGCCGCGGCCCTTGACCGGCGACCACAGGGCGAGGCTTTCAACGGCTTTAGCCGGATCAGCGCCCAGAGCTTCGGCGCAGGCCAGCGCACCCAGCGCATTCATTGCGAAATGGGCGCCAAGCGATTGAATATGCAGCTCAACATCCCGGCCGTTTGCCGTGGCGCGGGCCACGGTCTCCTCGCCCTCTATCCCGGCGGAATGCAAGGTGTAGTCCGCAGCGCTCTCGCCAAACCAGCGGGCGGTTGCGCCCAGACCAGCGGCCACGTCGTGCAGTACATGGGCCTCAGCAATATCGGCATTCAAAACCGCGGTGCCGCCGGGCTCCAGCCCTTCCATGATCGCGGCCTTCTCAGCCGCGATGCCTTCGACGTTTTCAAAGGCCTCCAGATGAACGGCAGCAACCGTCGTCACCATCACCACATGCGGGCGCGCCTGCTTTGCAAGGGGCGCAATTTCGCCGGGGTGGTTCATGCCGATCTCGATCACCGCAAACTCGGTATCGCGCGGCATCCGCGCCAGCGTCAGCGGCACGCCCCAGTGGTTGTTGTAACTGGCAACGGCGGCATGGGTGCGGCCCTGGTCCGACAGCATCCGCGCCAGCATTTCCTTGGTCGAGGTCTTGCCGACCGAGCCGGTCACCGCAACGACCTTGGCGTTCGTCCGTGCCCGCGACGCGCAGCCCAGGGCCTCCAGCCCCGCCTGCACGTCGTCCACAATCAGCAGCGGCGCGTCCGCAGGCACCCCATCGGGAACGCGGGAGACCAGCGCAGCGCCTGCACCCTTTTCCAGCGCCTGCGCCACGAAATCATGGCCGTCGCGCGCGGCCTTCAGCGCCACGAACATATCGCCGGGTTCGATGGTGCGGGTGTCTATCGACAGGCCGGAAACAGACCAGTCGCCTTGCGCCTTCCCGCCAGTTGCAGCGGCGGCCTCAGATGCGGTCCAAAGGGTCATGCGATCCTCCCATCGAGCGCGGCCACGGCAATGCTGGCCTGCTCCACATCGTCAAACGGCAGCACCGTGTCGCCCACGGTCTGGCCGGTCTCATGGCCCTTGCCGCAGACAATCAGCGCATCACCCGCCTGCAGCATGTCAGCGCCGCGCAGGATCGCCTCGGCACGGTCACCGATCTCAATACAGTCGGGCGCGCCACCTTTGACCGCAGCACGGATGATGGCCGGGTCCTCGCTGCGCGGGTTGTCGTCGGTGACAATCACCACATCGGCATTGTCATGCGCCGCCTGCCCCATCAGGGGCCGCTTGGTGGTGTCGCGGTCGCCGCCAGCGCCGACGATGGCAATCAGCCGGCCCAGCACATGCGGCCGCAGCGCCTTGATGGCGCTGGCAACGGCATCAGGAGTGTGCGCGTAATCCACAAACACTGCAGAGCCATTGTCGCGCGATGCCGCCAGTTGCATCCGGCCGCGCACCGTGGTCAGATGCGGCAGGGTTTCAAACACCCGCTCCGGGTCCTCGCCGCCGGCAATCACCAGCCCGCAGGCCAAGAGCACGTTTTCCGCCTGGAAACCGCCGATGAGGTTCAGCCGCACCTGGTAGGGTTTGTCATGCCAGGAGAAGCGCACGTCCTGGCCGGTGCCGTCATAGCGCATCCCCATCAAGTTCAGATCGCCGAGGCCCCGGCCGACAGAAATCACCTCCTGCCCGCGGG
Source organism: Leisingera sp. ANG-M6 (assembly GCF_000813905.1). Classification (NCBI taxonomy): domain Bacteria; kingdom Pseudomonadati; phylum Pseudomonadota; class Alphaproteobacteria; order Rhodobacterales; family Roseobacteraceae; genus Leisingera; species Leisingera sp. ANG-M6. The sequence continues at coordinate 173,430 of NZ_JWLG01000005.1, read as the reverse complement.
CAGCGGCGACGGCGCGCATTTCAGCGCCGCGGGGGTCGTTCATATTGATGACAGCTACGCCCTCATCCGGCAGCACCCGGCGGAACAGGCCCGCCTTGGCGGCGAAATAGGCGTCGAATGTTTCGTGATAGTCCAGGTGGTCCTGGGTGAAATTGGTAAAGCCGGCAGCCGCCAGCTGCACCCCGTCCAGACGCCGCTGGTCCAGCCCGTGCGAGGACGCCTCCATCGCTGCATGGGTCACGCCTGCCTCTGCCGCAGCGGCCAGCGCGCGGTGCAGGGTGATGGGTTCCGGCGTGGTATGGGCCAGCGGGTAGCTCCAGGCGCCTTCGATGCCGGTGGTTCCCATGTTGACGGCCTCATGGCCCAGCTCGCTCCAGATCTGGCGCACGAAGGTCGCCACGGAGGTCTTGCCGTTGGTGCCGGTGACCGCCACCACGGTCTGCGGCTGGCCGCCGAACCACAAGGCGGCGGCATAGGCCAGCGTCTGGCGCGGATCCTCGACCACCACCAAAGCGGCATGGCTTTCGTCCAGCACTTTGGCGGCGATTTCTGCCCCTGCGGCATCGGTCAGGATGGCGGTTGCCCCCTTATCCAATGCGCCGGGAATGAACTTGGCGCCATGCACCTGGCTGCCCGGCAGCGCGGCAAACAGGAACCCCTCGCGCACCTCGCGGCTGTCCACCGCTAGTCCGGAAATCTGCGGGTCAGCGCCGCCGCGGGCAGTGAGCCCCAATTGGCTCAGGGGCTGGTCTGGTCTGCTGCTGCTCATGGCGGCCCTCACCTGTGTCAGTTCGAGGTGAGGGTTATACCAGTCACCTCTGCGGGTTCAACTTGCGGACGCAGCCCCAGGAGCGGCGCGACGCGGCCGATCATCTCAGCCGCCACCGGGGTGGCGGTCCAGCCGGCGGTGCGGCGCTCCTCGCCATGGGCAATAATAGACGGTTCGTCCAGCGTTACGATCAGCACGTATTTCGGGTCATGTGCCGGGAAAATAGAGGCAAAAGTAGCGATCACCTTGTCATCATAATAGCCGCCGCGGGGTTTGGGCTTGTCGGCGGTGCCGGTCTTGCCGCCGACCTGATAGCCTTCAACTTCAGCAAAAGAGGCGGTGCCTTCGCTGACCACCTTGCGCAACATCTTGCGCGCGGCCCTGGCAGATGCCTCGCTCATCACCCGCTGGCCCAGCTGCGGCGCGGTCTGCTTCAGAATCGTCGGCGCCACGTAACGGCCACCATTGGCCACCGCCGCATAGCCCGCTGCCAGATGCATCGGTGTGGTGGAAATGCCGTGGCCGTAGGAGATGGTCATCGCCGACAGCTCCGACCAGTTGGCGGGCAGAAGGGGCTTGCCGCCTGCAGCCTCAGAAATTTCAAACGGCGTCGGCTCCAGCATTCCCATCGTTTCCAGGAAGCTTTTCTGCCGCTCCACCCCGATCTGCTGCGCCAGCCGCGCGGTGCCGATGTTGGAGGATTTGACGATGATCTTGGTCACCGACATTTCGTTTCCGTAGTTGCGGAAATCGCGGATCGCAAAGCGGCCCCAGCGCAGCGGCCCGCGGGTGTCGATCACGGTGTCGGCGTTGACCAGGCCGAGGTCCATCGCCTGGGCGGCGGTGAAGATCTTGAAGGTGGAGCCCAGTTCATACACGCCCTGCACCGCGCGGTTGAACAGCGGGCTGTCGGAGGGGTCAAAACCGGAGGTGGGCGGGCGCGGACGGTCGTTGGGGTCGAAATCCGGGAAAGAGACCACCGAGATCACTTCGCCTGTGTGAGCGTCCATCAGGATCGAGGTGGCTCCTTTGGCGTTCATCAGCTTCATGCCGCCATAAAGCACCTGCTCCGCCGCCGCCTGCACGGTGAGGTCCAGCGACAGCTGCAGCGGTTTGCCCGCATTGGCCGGGTCGCGCAGGTAGTCGTCGAACTGGCGTTCGACACCGGCAACGCCGATCACCTCAGCCGCGTTCACGCCTTCCTTGCCGAACCCGGCCCCGCCCAGCACATGCGCGGCCAGACTGCCGTTGGGATACAGGCGCATTTCGCGTGGGCCGAACATGAGGCCGGGATCGCCGATATCATGCACCGCCTGGAGCTGCTCGGGGCTGATTTTCTTCTTCACCCACAGGAACTTGCGCTTGCCGGTAAAGTCCTTGATCAGGCGCTCTCGGTCGAGGTCGGGGAAGATCGCCACCAGCTTTTCCGCGGCACCAACCGGGTCAATCATCTGCGGCGGCTGCGCGTAAAGGGAGTGGGTTTCGAAATTGGTGGCCAGCAGGCTGCCGTTGCGGTCGACTATATCGGCGCGCTGCGCGGCGATGGCGGCGCCGGGAACGCTGGCAACGGGCTCGGCCGGTTCCGACACTGCGGTCATGCCCATGCGGGCGATGATGGCGCCAAAGGCGCAGACAAAGAACAACCCCAGCACCAGAAGCCGCCCCTCGGCGCGCTGGCGGGCCTGCACCTGCATTTCCTGATGGCGCAGGCTGATGTTTTCCTCTTCGATCACATCCGGGTTTTCGCCGCTTGCGCGGGCGTGGAGGATGCGGGCCAGCGGGCGGAGCGGTGTGCGGATCATGGCTGGCTCCCTGCATTCAGGCCGGAAACTTCAACCTCGTTGGTGATCTCCAGCTCCGGCGGCGCCGGGTAGGAGACCTCATCCACGCGGCCGAACTGATCCGGGCGCAGCGGCAAAAGGCCAAGGCTGTCAAAGTTGATGTCCGCAAGGTCGCGCAGACGCTGCGGGCGGTTCAGGTAGGCCCATTCCGCGCGCAGCACGCTGAGACGCACCTGGGCGGTACCGATCTGGCGCTGCAATCCGCGGGTATCCTTCAGCACCTGCTGGGTGGCGTAGTTTTCGCGGTAGGCCCAGAAGGCGAGGCCGAAGACGGCCAGGCAGGTTGCGGCATACAGCAAAGTCTTCATTTGCGCGCCTCTTTCAGCTGCGGCATTCCAAGTTCCTTGGCCGTGATTGGCCCCGGTGCGGCGTCCGTCCGGCGTCCGACCCGCAGGCGGGCGGAGCGGGAGCGCGGGTTTTCGGCCAACTCCTGATCGTCCGGGCCCACGGCCTTGCGGGTGACCAGTTCGAACTGCGAGGGTGTTTCCGCCTGTTCCGGTGCATAGCGGTTGGCGCGGCCGGTTTTGCCTGCGCGGTGCTGGAAGAAGCGTTTGACCATGCGGTCCTCGACCGAGTGGAAGGTCACGACCGCCAGCAGCCCGCCGGGCTTCAGCGCCCGTTCAGCGGCCAGAAGGCCCTCGAACAGCTCGTCATATTCGGCGTTCACCGCGATGCGCAGGCCCTGGAAGCTGCGGGTCGCCGGGTGCGACTGGCCGGGCTTGGGGCGCGGCAGGCAACTCTCGATGATGCCCGCAAGGCGCAGGGTGGTGGTGATGGGTTCAATCGCGCGCTCTTTGACAATCGCCTTGGCGATGCGGCGGCTGGCGCGTTCCTCACCGTAGTGGAACAGGATGTCGGCGATCTGCGCTTCGTCCAGCTCGGCAATCAGGTCCGCGGCGGAGGGGCCGGACTGCGACATCCGCATATCCAGCGGGCCGTCTTTCATGAAGGAGAAGCCGCGCTCGGCCAGGTCCAGCTGCATAGAGGAGACGCCAAGGTCCAGCACCACGCCGTCGAGGTCCTGGGCGTATTCATCCATGCGGGAAAAGACACCGGGCTGCAGGATCAGGCGGTCGCCGTACTCCCCCGCCCAGGGTTTTGCCAGTTCAAAGGCCAGCGGGTCGCGGTCAACGCCGATCACCTGCTCCGCGCCAGCCTCCAGCAGGCCGCGGGTATAGCCGCCTGCCCCGAAGGTGCCATCAAGCCAGCGGCCCGACACCGGCGCCACGGCTCCAAGCAGCGGGCGGAGAAGAACCGGGATGTGGGGACCATTGGCAGCTGTTTGGTCCTGGGTCATGTCTTAAGCGCCCCCGGCGCCGTCTAGGAATTCCATTGGATCGAAACCTTCTGGCAGGTCGTCCATCCATTCTTCGGCCTGGGCCAGTTCTTCCTGCTCGTAGGTTTCCGGCTTCCAGATCTGGAAGGTGTCGCCCGCAGCGATGAAGAAAGCCTCTGCCTCAAGGTCGATTTTCTGGCGCAGCTTGGCCGGCAGCACCAGGCGGCCGGTTTCGTCCACGTTGGTCGGGAAGGACTGGCCGTGGAACATGCGCTGCAGCATCTTGCGCTGCATCGAACCGCGGGGAAGCTGGTCGATCTTGGCGTCGACCTCCTCGATCGCCTCTATAGTATAGCATTCCAGGAAGTTGCGGCGCTGGTCGCCGTAGACGATCACCAGTTCGGGGTTCTGGCCGGGCTGCCAATTGGGGTCAGCGGCCTCCAGCACACGGCGAAAGGAGGCAGGCACTGACACCCGCCCCTTTGTATCCACCTTGTGGTGGCTTTCGCCTCTGAACCTGCGGCCCAATTTCCCGTCCTTTTCGCGCGTCCCTCGCGTTAATCCGTCCCCCAGAATGAAAAGGGGCGGGTTGATCTGCTGCCACTGATCAACCCGCCGCCTTGGCCCGCTTTGCGGGATGTCCGACTGCACGCGCCACCTGGGGGGATGTCTGCTCGCCCGCGCGCCGGATCTCTTGGTTCGATGAAAGCGAAGGCCTGTATGAAACCTGCTTGTTTTGTTTTTGGCTCTGGGGTCGTTTAGCGCCCCGTCCCTCGTCTCATTCGATAAATTAGGGATACTATGGGAATTGATGGTATGGCAACAAAAAAATGGGAATTCATGGCACGATTCGCCACTCCACCCATGCCTTCCCATCCCTTCCACACCAGCCCAACCTCTTAATCTTGGAGTCCCGCACAGCAATCCACACAACATATGGTGCAACTGCTGTAAAATACCTACAAAAAGCGCACACCAAAAAAAATTTCCAAGTTTCCCACGATCTCCCATGGATACCCCTAGAAACTGCCGGGAAATCATGGGAAAGATAAATTTGTAAGTCGCTTGCCGATTCGGCTCTCGAGGTGTATCTATGAAGAAGATGCGCCTAGGGGGGCTTGCATGTATGAATTTCTATTGAAAAGCGAGGCCAGCTTCTTTGGCTTCAAGACCAACGGCGCAGGAGTGATACTGCTCTTTGCACTGGCACTACTGTTGCTTATTTGGCTTGGACCTCAACTCCTCGAACTAGTGCGGGAAGCACTGAAGCGAAAAAAGAGCTAGGCGCAATTGCAACGAGACCCACCAGAACGGCGGGTCCGCCAGGCCTCTCCAAATATTAGTGGAGAAATATATGGGCCGAGGAACGCCTCAGGCCATGCCGCCGCCGATCAAGCCTTCGGCAATGCGGGCATAGACCTGGGCCATTGGCCCCTCCCCCGCGGCGATGGGCGTGCCGCTGTCGCCGGCCAGGCGGGTCTCCAGATCAATCGGCAGCGCGCCCATCAGCGGCAGGCCCAGAGTCTCAGCCTCTGCCGCGACGCCGCCGTGGCCGAAGATGTGATGTTCGCCGCCGCAATCGGGACAGGTGAAGAATGACATGTTCTCAATCAGTCCCAGCACCGGGGTTTTAAGGGTGTTGAACATGTCCATCGCCTTGCGTGCGTCCAGCAAGGCCACATCCTGCGGGGTGGAGACCACGATGGCGCCGGAAAGCTCTGCCTTGGTGCACAGCGTCAGCTGCACGTCGCCGGTGCCGGGCGGCAGGTCGACGATCAGCACGTCCAGCTCGCCCCAATTCACCTGCCCCAGCATCTGCTGCAGCGCGCCCATCAGCATCGGGCCGCGCCAGACCACGGCCTTGGCGTCATCCACCATGAAGCCGATCGACATCAGGGTGACGCCATGGGCGTGCAGCGGCTCGATGATTTTGCCGTCCGGGCTGGCGGGGCGACCCTTGGCGCCCATCATCCGCGGCTGGGACGGGCCGTAGATGTCGGCATCCAAGAGGCCCACCTTGCGGCCCTGTTTGGCCAGCGCCACAGCGAGGTTCGACGACACGGTGGACTTGCCTACCCCGCCCTTGCCGGAGGCAATCGCCAGGATACGCTTCACCCCTGCAGGCTTCAGCGGCTCCGCCTGCGGCTTCGGGTGACCGCCGACCTTGAGGCTGGGTGCGGGCTGCTGGGGGGCATGGGCGGTCAGCGCGGCGGAGACGGTTTCAACGCCTTCCAGCGACTGCACCGCGGCCTCGGCGGCCTTGCGCAGCGGCTCCATCAGCTTGGCGATCTCGGGGCTGGGCGCTTCGATCACGAAGCTCACCTTGCTGCCCTCGATGCGCAGCGCGCGCAGCATGTCGCGTGAGACCAGCGTGCCGCCATCGGGCAGCGCCAGCCGCTCCAGCACCGCGCGAATCTGTTCCTGTGTGACACTCATTGCTGCTCTCCTGCGTCAAATCCGGCCCATATATATGTGTGTGCCCGCGCGCAGGAAACCCGGCCTGCGCGTTTGCCGCATCAACAGGGCGGCAGATGTGTCAATCCATAGCCGCACAAGCCATGCGCTGAGCGTGGCTGCATGCCCGGAAATTATACAGCTGCGCAACGGGCCGCGGAAAATCTTGGCCAATTACAAAGGCCTACCCTGCGTCACCCATGCAGATGCTGCATAGCGGCATTGACGAAGCGCGGGATTGTGCATCTGCGGCATTTCCTTAAATTGTCATTCAAGAAACGCCACGACGGCACAGACGAGACGATAGACGAAGGAACAGAACGATGGCAGCAGCACAACAGATCTCCGCGGTGAGCATTGCATCCCCGGTAGGCTTCCTGGATGCCCTGCTGGTCAAGTTCACCCGCTACCGCCTGTACCGCCAGACCGTGAATGAGCTGTCCGCGCTGACCGCCCGCGATCTGGCAGACCTGGGCCTGAACCGGTCCGAAATCAAGCGCGTCGCCTACCAGGCGGCATACGAGAACAACTAATAGAGATCAGGCTCCTTCTCCTCCTCCCTTAGAAGAGCCTGTCTTCTGCGGCGGCATCCTCCTCCTCCCTGATGCCGCCGCACCCTATACCGGCCGAAAGCCGGGTTTGGATCACCGGGGTCTCCTCCTCCCTGATACCCGGTGTTTGACAGAACGGCGGTGCCCCCTCCTCCTCCCTGGGCGCCGCCGTTTCTTGGTTCTAGGGCCGCGGTTTGCCGCGCCCGGGCCGGGAGGCTGACGGTTTTGCGCTATCCCTTTGCCGCATCTGCTGATTTGATCGCAGGCATAGGCATCAGTGATTTGCGGGACCGCGCCATGAAATTCATCCACCTCACCGATATCCACCTGATGGCGCCGGGCGTGCCGCTGAATGGCGGCGATCCGGCTGCGAATCTCAGCCGGGTGCTGGCGGATATTACTGAGTGGCACCGCGATGCGGCGTTCTGCGTGATTTCGGGCGATCTGGCGGATGAGGGCGACCCGGCGGCCTATGGCTGGCTGCAGGAGCAATTGGCGGCGTTCCCGCTGCCAACGTTCCTGATGCTGGGGAATCATGATGTGCGGGAGAACTTCCTGGGTGTCTTTGCAGATCACCCCCGCGATTCTGGCGGTTTCGTGCAGCACAGTCACGCGGCGCGTGGTGCCAGGTTCCTGTTTCTGGACACCCTGACCGGCGGGCCGGGTGTCCATGATGGCGAGTTGTGCACACAACGGCTGGCTTGGCTGGAGGCGGAGCTGGAGCAGGCCGGGGAAACACCGGTGTTCCTGTTCCTGCACCATCCGCCGTTTGACGTCGGTCTGCCCTATGTGGACGACATCAAGCTGCGCGATCCGGAATGTTTTCACGCCGCACTGCAGAAGGGGCGGAACATCCGCCATATCTTCTTTGGCCATATCCACCGGATGACCTATGTGAACTGGCGCGGCTACAGCTTCACCTCGCTGCCCAGCACCAACCACCAGATCCCGCTGGTGCCGGAACGGGCCGGGAGCGAATACTGCGTTGAGCCGATGGCCTATGGCGTGGTGCAGGTGAGCGATGACCAGGTAACGGTGCATTTCGATGCCTATCTGGACCGGCCCGGCCAGGGGGCTGTCTCCTAAGTGGAACTTCTGTGGATCTTGCTGGTCCTCTTGTCGGCGGTCACCCACCCGCTGCGCGACCTGACGCTGAAGGGCGTGGCGCATCCGGTGTCCTGCTACACCGGCGTGTGCCTGTCGTGGGTGGTGTTTGCCGCTGCGCATATGGCGCTGGCGGGGCATAGCCTTGCCCTGCCCACCGGGATCTGGCCTTTGGTGCTGGCCTCGGCGCTGGGGCTGACGGTTTACTACTATGGCACCCTGTCGGCGCTGCGGCGGGGAAACCTGTCGGCCTACTACCCGATCGTGCGCTCCTCGCCCCTGGCGATTGCCGCCTTCAGCTGGCTGGCGCTGGACCGCAGCTATACCGGCGCGGCCTTGCTGGGGATGGGGCTGATCATCTGGGCCGGGCTGATGATCCAGAAGGGCAAGGGGCGGTTGCTGGATGACCCGCGCGCCTTTGCCATGGCGGGGATGGCGATGCTGGGGTCGGCTGCCTATTCGATCTCCGACGCGGCAGCGATGCAAGGAGCAGCCAGCGCACCGTTCCTGTTCTGGACCTATATCCTGGTGACGCTGGCGATGGGGGCGTTGCGCGCCTGGGAGGATAGGGGGCAGTCGGCGCCGCTGCTAGGCGTGGTGCGCGGCTGGGCGCAGAACCCCTGGCGCATCCTGTTTGCCGGGCTGTCGTCCTACCTGTCGTACCTCTTGATCCTGCGGGTGTTTCAGCTGGGCGCCGAGGCGGCGGCGGTAAGCGCGGTGCGGCAGGTGTCGATCCCGGTGTCTGTGATCCTGGCGGCGCTGGTGCTGAAGGAGCCGCGCGGTCTCAGCCGGCTGGGCTGGGCGGTGCTGATTGCCGCAGGTATTGCGATGATTGCGCTGCGGTAAACCTGCAGCCCTCCCCGCCTCACGCGAACTTCAGAGGAAGAGGGTGGCGCAGGCGCGGCGGGCAGCAGTGCTGCCCGCCGCGCCTGCGCCCGGATCGGATCGCTGCGCGATCCGATCCGGCGGTCATCCCGATGCAGATGGATGTTTCAGAACGGCACGTCGTCGGTGGCGGTCACAAACTTGGCCACCACTTTCTTGGGGCCTGCCTTCTCGAAGTCCACTTCAAGCTTGTCGCCCTCGATGCCGGTGATGGCGCCATAGCCGAACTTCTGGTGGAACACCCGCTCCCCCATCGTGAAGCTGGAGGTGGCGGTGAGGTCGATCACCGTGTTCCTGCTCTCCTTGGGCTGAGACATGCCGTACTGCCCTGCACGGGCCTGCATCCGTTTCCAGCCGGGGGAGTTGTAGCCGTCGGCCTGTGCCACGCGCTCGTCGATGGTGGAGCGGACTTGTGCGGCACCTGGAGCCGCCGCGCCGTAGCCGCCGCCGTAGAGGCCCGGCGGAGTCAGCACCTCGACGTGCTCCTCCGGCAGTTCGTCAATGAAGCGGGAGGGCAGCTGCGACTGCCACTGGCCGAACACCCGGCGGTTGCCGGCAAAGGAGATGGTGCAGATCTGCTCTGCCCGCGTGATGCCGACATAGGCCAGGCGGCGTTCTTCCTCCAAGCCTTTCAGGCCGCTTTCGTCCATCGAGCGCTGCGAGGGGAACAGCCCATCCTCCCAGCCCGGCAGGAAAACAGCGGGGAACTCCAGGCCCTTGGCGGCGTGCAGGGTCATGATCGAGACCTTCTCATCCGCGTCCTGCTTGTCATTGTCCATCACCAGGCTGACGTGCTCGAGGAAGCCTTGGAGGTTCTCGAAGCTTTCCAGCGCCTTGACCAGCTCCTTGAGGTTCTCCAGCCGACCGGGCGAATCCGGGTTTTTGTCGTTTTGCCACATGGTTGTGTAGCCGGACTCGTCGAGGATGATCTCCGCCAGCTCCATATGGGTGATGTCCGCGTCGCCGGCCATGCGGCCCCAGCGGGCAATGCCCTCGACCAGTTCGCGCAGCTTGCCTGCGCCCTTGCCCTTGATGTGGCCGCCTTCAACTGCCAGACGGGCGCCCTCGACCAGCGAGACGCCGTTCTCGCGGGCAATCATCTGGATGGTCTGCTGCGCCTTGTCGCCAAGGCCGCGCTTGGGGGTGTTGACGATGCGTTCAAAAGCCAAGCCGTCATCGGGGGAGACCACGACGCGGAAATAGGCCATGGCATCGCGGATCTCCATCCGCTCATAAAAGCGCGGGCCGCCGATCACGCGGTACGGCAGGCCGATGGTGAGGAAGCGGTCCTCAAACGCGCGCATCTGGTGGGAGGCGCGGACCAGGATGGCCATGCTGTTGAGGCCAATGGGCGCCTGCCCGCGGGTGCCGCGCTGCATCGATTCAATCTCTTCGCCGATCCAGCGGGCCTCTTCCTCGCCATCCCAATGGCCGATCAGGCGGACCTTCTCGCCATCGCCCGCGTCGGTCCACAGCTCCTTGCCCAGGCGGCCGGCATTGCCGCGGATGACGCCCGCGGCGGCGGCGAGGATATGGCCGGTGGAGCGGTAGTTCTGCTCCAGCCGCACCACCATGGCGCCGGGAAAATCCTTCTCGAACCGCAGGATGTTGCCGACCTCGGCGCCGCGCCAGCCGTAGATCGACTGGTCATCGTCGCCAACGCAGCAGACGTTCTTGTGCGCGCCGGCCAGCAGCCGCAGCCAGAGGTACTGGGCGACGTTGGTATCCTGGTATTCGTCCACCATGATGTAGCGGAACCAGCGCTGGTACTGCTCCAGCACGTCCGGATGTTTCTGGAAGATCGTCACCATGTGCAGGAGCAGGTCGCCGAAATCGACCGCGTTCAGCTCGCGCAGGCGGGTCTGATACAAAGCGTAGAACTCGGTGCCGCGGTTGTTGTAGGCGCTGGCGTCGCCTGCGGGGACCTTCTCCGGCGTCAGGGCGCGGTTTTTCCAATCGTCGATGATGTTTGCCAGCATCCGCGCAGGCCAGCGTTTGTCGTCTATGCCTGCGGCCTGGATCAGCTGTTTCAGCAGCCGGATCTGGTCATCGGTGTCGAGAATGGTGAAATTCGATTTCAGCCCCGCCAGTTCCGCATGGCGGCGCAGGAGCTTGACACAGATCGAGTGGAAGGTGCCGAGCCAGGGCATGCCTTCGACCGCCTGGCCGAGCATGCCTGCCACCCGCTCCTTCATCTCGCGGGCGGCCTTGTTGGTAAAGGTCACCGACAGGATCTCGTTCGGGCGCGCGCGGCCGGTGCTGAGGAGATGCACGATGCGGGTGGTCAGCGCCTTGGTCTTGCCGGTTCCGGCGCCGGCCAGCATCAGCACCGGTCCGTCGAGGCATTCCACCGCCTCCCGCTGGGCGGGATTCAGCGTGTCCAAATAGGGCATCACCCGCGCGCCCATGGCGCGGGACGACAGCGATGCGCCCTCAAAGGCGTCCATTTCGTCAAAACTGCTCATGGCCGTGATCCTAGCGTGATTCAGGTCCGGCGGAAAGAGGACGTTCACAGTCTGTTCACTTGTCCGCCCGTAGTATCCGCACCCGGCGTCAAGGCCTGCTTTTACTTGCATTTTGCCTATTCGGCACAAGCGCAGACCGGTGTCTTCATGTTCTGTAAAGGCTAACGCGCAATTCTAGCGCAAACGCCCAATGCCAGAGGACCACCATGACACAGGGGACGGCCCGGAAGCTGATATCCAAGCTCAAAACATTTTCGATGCTGCCGCTGCTGCTGGCGGCGGCCGGCCTGAGCGCCTGGGCGGTCTATTCTGTGCCGGCACCTATTGTGGACCGGATGCTGGAAGCGGACCTGCGAAAGCAGGCCGACACCTGGCGGCGGGCGGTTCTGCTGCATCTTGATAACAGCAAGGATGCCTTTGTGCTGGGTGATCTGGATGAGCACGACCAGGAATACCTGGGCCTGGTGCCGGAAACCTCGGATGTGTACCGGCTGAAACTGTTTGAGGCGGATGGCACTATCTTCTGGTCGACGCGGCCCGAGGAAATCGGTGAGCGCAACACCAAGCCGTATTTTCAGTCCGTCGTCTCGCAAGGGCTGGTTTATTACAAGCATGAGGAAAAGCCCGCGACAGAGGTGGACGGGCTGCGCACCGCGGCCAATGCGGACGGGTCGATCCCGGAGCGCGAGGTGGCAGAGGTTTATTCCCCGGTGCTGCACGACGGCATTTTCATTGGCGCCATTGAGTTCTATTCGGACATCACCGATATCCGGAACACCTTCATCACCCGCGTCCGGATCTCGCTGGCGCTGATTTCGCTGGTGACAGTGGCGGCGATGACCATCGTGTCGGTTGTCGTCTTCAAGGCCAACCGCCGCAGCCTGCGCCAGGTTGAGGAACGCTCTGCCCGCGATCAGGAGGCAATGGCGAACCAGCTGCAACTGGCGCGGGAGGTGAAGCTGCTGGGCGAACTGAACGAGTGGCTGCAATCCTGCCGCTCGCTGGGTGAGCTGTTTGACATGGTGTCGGAGTTCATGGGCCATCTGCTGCCGGATGCAGAAGGCAGCATCTATGTGTTCTCCAATTCGCGTGATGTGCTGGATGGATGCTCCAGCTGGAACGGCGGCAGCCACAAGGACCATATCCAGCCAGGCGAGTGCTGGGGCCTGCGCCGCGGGCGGACCTATGAGTTCGGCGCCTCGGAAGTCGAGTTCACCTGTGCCCATGCAGAACCGCACGACGGGCGCCCCTATTTCTGCTTTCCGATTCTGGCGCATGGCGAGACGGTGGGCCTGATGCATCTGCGGGCGCGTCCCAGCCGGGCCGGGGATTTTGCCGGCTGCAAGCAGCTGGCGCAAATGTGCGCCGAGCAGATCAGCATGGCGATTGCCAACGTGAAGATGCGCGATCAGCTGCACGACCAGTCGGTGCGCGATTCGCTGACCGGGCTGTTCAACCGCCGCCACATGACCGAATCCCTGCGCAAGTTCGTGGGGGCCAGCCAGAACAGCGGCAAGCCGCTGAGCGTGGTGTCGATCGACGTCGATCACTTCAAGAAATTCAATGACAACCACGGCCATGATGCAGGCGACATGGTGCTGCGCGCGGTTGGCGCCGCGATGGAGCAGGCCTGTGACGGCGATGAGGTGGCCTGCCGCCCCGGCGGTGAGGAATTTGCGCTGCTGCTGCCGGGCGTGAGCCCGGACGATGCGGTCACCAAGGCGGAGCTGCTGCGCCAGTCCATTGAGGACGTGGTGGTGCGCTATGGTGAAAAGGCGCTGCCGCGGATCTCGATCTCGCTGGGGGTGGCCCATTACCCGGCGCATGGCACCATGCCGCAGGATCTGCTGCGCGCCTCGGATGAGGCCCTCTATGAGGCGAAGGCCAAGGGCCGCAACCAGGTCTGCGTCGCCGAAGGCGCCAGCCCCCTGCCCCGCAACCCGGCAGCGCTGCCAGTTGCAGACAGCGCAGAGGATGCTGAGGACCGGCAGAAAGGCGCGGCGTAAGCCTCGGCTGGCCGCCGGCGCCAATTGCAGGCGCCGGCGCTTTGCCTTGCACAATCGTTCACGGCGCGTACCAATGCGCAGATGGATCTGCATCAGACATATCCGGGCCTGGATGACCTGAAACGCCGCGCCCGGCAGCGGCTGCCCAAGTTTGTCTGGGAGTATCTGGACAGCGGCACAGGCATTGAATCCGCCAAGGCGCAGAACCGCGCCGGGCTGGACCGGATCGGCATGCTGCCCTCGGTGCTGCACGGGCCGCTGGAGACCGACCTGTCCGTTGATCTGCTGGGCACGAAGCACGCTTTCCCCTTCGGGGTCGCTCCTGTCGGCATGTCCGGGCTGATCTGGCCGGATGCGGAGGGCATCCTGGCCCGCAGCGCCAGAACGGCAGGCATTCCCTATTGCCTGTCCACCGTGGCCAGCCAATCGCCTGAGGATCTGACGCCGCATCTGGGGGCAAATGCCTGGTTCCAGCTGTACCCGCCCAAGGATGAAGGCATCCGTGCCGATATGCTGGCGCGAGCGAAGGACGCCGGGTTCCGCACCCTGGTGCTGACCGTGGATGTGCCGGTGGCCTCGCGCCGGGAACGGCAGACGCGCTCTGGCCTGACGCAGCCGCCGCGGCTGACACCCCGCCTGCTGGCGCAGATCGCGCTGCGGCCCGCCTGGGCGCTGGGGATGGCGCGGGCCGGGATACCGCATATGCGGACCTTGGACAAATACATCAGCGGCGAACAGGCCAACCTGCCACCAACGGCGCATATCGGATACCTGCTTCGGACCTCACCCGACTGGGAGTATGTCCACTGGCTGCGGCGCAACTGGGACGGACCGCTGATCATCAAAGGCGTGCAGCGGGCTGCGGATGCGCAGCGGCTGCAGGAGGCCGGCGCAGATGCCATCTGGCTGTCGAACCACGGCGGCCGCCAGTTCGACGGCTGCCCGCCTGCCATCAGCCTGCTGCCGGAGATCCGCGAGGCCGTCACCGTGCCGGTGGTCTTTGACAGCGGCATCGGGGGCGGGCTGGACATCCTGCGGGCGCTGGCGCTAGGGGCGGATTTCGTCATGCTGGGGCGTGCCTTCCACTATGCGCTGGCGGCCCTGGGAAGTGCCGGGCCGGCGCATCTGATCAGCATCCTGGCCAAGGACCTGGAGGCCAATATGGGCCAGCTAGGCCTGTCCAGCCTGGCCGGGGCATGCGGATTGCAAACCCGTCAACTGGGCTGATTGTGCACCCGGCCGGCGCTTTTTGCGCGAATTCGCACGAATTGCGCCAAAATGACGCACACGCAGCGTCACTTTGCGCTGCACCGCAACAAAAAAAGTTACAAAATCATGCTGCATGTGCAGAATTTCTGCAGAATCTGCAAATGTTAGCGCCGAGCAATGCGGTAAATTGCAAAGTCAGGAACCCCCAAAAACGAGGCCAGAAAGGAAAGGACAAGCCGCTTGAGAGCGCAATCATGCCGGAAATACCCAGAACTACTGTTGTGCGGTTCGATAATATCCGCCTAACACTGCACCAACTTGCACGGACCCCGAGGGTGACATGACCGACTTCAAAAAAATCCTGATTGCCAACCGTGGCGAGATCGCGATCCGCGTGATGCGCGCCGCCAACGAAATGGGCAAACGCACCGTCGCCGTCTATGCCGAGGAGGACAAGCTCGGCCTGCACCGGTTCAAGGCGGACGAAGCCTACCGGATCGGCGAAGGCATGGGGCCGGTTGCGGCGTACCTGTCGATCGACGAGATCATCCGCGTTGCCAAGGAAAGCGGCGCTGACGCGATCCACCCCGGCTACGGCCTGCTGTCGGAAAACCCGGAGTTCGTGGACGCCTGCGCCCGCAACGGCATCACCTTTATCGGCCCCAAGGCCGAAACCATGCGCGCGCTGGGTGACAAGGCCTCTGCCCGCAAGGTGGCGATTGCGGCCGGCGTGCCGGTCATTCCGGCAACCGAGGTGCTGGGCGATGACATGGATGCGATCCGCAAGGAAGCGGCCGAGATCGGCTATCCCTTGATGCTGAAAGCTTCCTGGGGCGGCGGCGGCCGCGGTATGCGTCCGATCCACGCCGAGAAAGAGCTGGAAGAAAAGGTGCTGGAAGGCCGCCGCGAGGCGGAAGCCGCCTTTGGCAACGGCGAGGGCTATCTGGAAAAGATGATCACCCGCGCCCGCCACGTCGAGGTGCAGATCCTGGGCGACAAGCACGGCGAGATCTACCACCTCTATGAACGCGACTGCTCGGTGCAGCGCCGCAACCAGAAAGTGGTTGAGCGCGCGCCTGCCCCGTACCTGAGCGAAGAACAGCGCGCCGAGCTGTGCGACCTGGGCCGCAAGATCTGCCAGCATGTGAACTATGAATGCGCGGGCACCGTCGAATTCCTGATGGATATGAACGACGGCAAGTTCTACTTCATCGAGGTGAACCCGCGGGTGCAGGTGGAGCATACCGTGACTGAAGAGGTCACCGGCATCGACATCGTGCAGGCGCAGATCCTGATCGCCGAAGGCAAGACCATTGCTGAGGCAACCGGCAAGGCCAGCCAGGGCGACATCCGCCTGAATGGCCACGCGCTGCAGACCCGCGTGACCACCGAAGATCCGCTGAACAATTTCATCCCGGACTACGGCCGCATCACCGCCTACCGTTCCGCCACCGGCATGGGCATCCGCCTGGACGGCGGCACCGCATATGCGGGCGGCGTGATCACCCGCTATTATGACTCGCTGCTGACCAAAGTGACCGCCTGGGCGCCGACCCCGGAGAAGGCGATTGCTCGCATGGACCGCGCGCTGCGCGAATTCCGGGTGCGTGGTGTCAGCACCAACATCGCCTTTGTCGAGAACCTGCTGAAGCACCCGACCTTCCTGTCGAATGAATACACAACCAAGTTCATCGACGAGACCCCGGACCTGTTCCAATTCAAGAAACGGCGCGACCGCGGCACCAAGGTGCTGACTTATATCGCGGATATCTCCGTGAACGGCCACCCGGAGACAGAAGGCCGGGCGGCCCCCGCTGCCGACCTGAAGGAGCCGCGCGCACCGAAGGCGGATGTGGGCAATCTGCCTTATGGCACCCGCAATCTGCTGGAGCAGAAAGGCGCGCAGGCCGTGGCCGACTGGATGAAGGCGCAGCGCCAGCTGCTGCTGACCGACACCACCATGCGCGACGGCCACCAGTCGCTGCTGGCGACCCGGATGCGCTCGATCGACATGATCAAAGTGGCGCCGGCCTATGCGCAGCACCTGAACCAGCTGTTCTCGGTCGAATGCTGGGGCGGTGCGACCTTTGACGTGGCCTACCGGTTCCTGCAGGAATGTCCCTGGCAGCGCCTGCGCGACCTGCGCGAGCGGATGCCGAACCTGATGACCCAGATGCTGCTGCGCGCCTCCAACGGCGTCGGCTACACCAACTATCCGGACAATGTGGTGCAGGAGTTCGTGCGCCAGGCGGCGGAGACCGGCGTCGACGTGTTCCGCGTCTTCGACTCGCTGAACTGGGTCGAGAACATGCGCGTTGCGATGGATGCAGTGGTCGAGAGCGGCAAGGTCTGCGAAGGCACCATCTGCTACACCGGCGATATCCTGGATCCGAACCGCGCCAAGTACGACCTCAAGTATTATGTCGGCATGGCGAAGGAGATGGAGGCCGCCGGTGCCCACATCCTGGGCCTGAAGGACATGGCGGGCCTGTTGAAACCCGCCGCGGCCCGCCAGCTGGTCAAGGCGCTGAAGGAAGAGGTCGGCCTGCCGGTCCACTTCCACACCCACGACACCTCCGGCGTGGCCGGTGCCACCATCCTGGCGGCGGCGGATGCCGGCGTGGATGCGGTGGATGCGGCGATGGACGCCTTCTCCGGCGGCACCTCGCAGCCCTGCCTGGGTTCGATAGTCGAGGCCCTGCGCAACACCGACCGCGACACCGGCATCGACATTGCCAAGGTGCGCGAGATCTCCGGCTACTGGGAACAGGTGCGGGCGCAGTATGCGGCGTTTGAAAGCGGCCTCGCAGCCCCGGCTTCGGAAGTGTACCTGCACGAGATGCCGGGCGGCCAGTTCACCAACCTGAAGGCGCAGGCGCGCTCCTTGGGTCTGGAAGAGAAATGGGCCGACGTGGCGCAGACCTATGCTGACGTGAACCAGATGTTCGGCGATATCGTGAAGGTGACTCCGTCGTCCAAGGTGGTTGGCGACATGGCGCTGATGATGGTCTCCCAGGGCCTGACCCGTGATGAGGTCGAGGATCCCAAGACCGACGTGGCCTTCCCCGACTCGGTCGTCGACATGATGCGCGGCAACCTGGGCCAGCCCCCGGGCGGCTTCCCGGACGGCATCGTCGCCAAGGTGCTGAAGGGCGAAGCGCCCAACACCGAGCGCCCCGGCGCGCATCTGGAGCCGGTTGACCTGGAGGCGGTCCGTGCGGATCTCTCCAAGCAGCTGGAAGGCTTCACCGTCGATGACGAGGACCTGAACGGCTACCTGATGTATCCCAAGGTGTTCCTGGACTACATGGGCCGCCACCGCCAGTACGGCCCGGTGCGCACCCTGCCGACCAAGACCTTCTTCTATGGCATGGAGCCGGGTGAGGAGATCACCGCCGAGATCGATCCGGGCAAGACCCTGGAAATCCGCCTGCAGGCGATTTCCGAGACCGACGAGAAGGGCGAAGTGAAGGTCTTCTTCGAGCTGAACGGCCAGCCGCGGGTGATCCGGGTGCCGAACCGTCTGGTGAAGGCCTCAACCCAGGCCAACCCCAAGGCGGAAGCGGGCAACCCGAACCACGTCGGCGCACCGATGCCCGGTGTTGTGGCATCTGTCGCGGTTCAGGTGGGCCAGCAAGTGCATGAAGGTGATATGCTGCTGACCATCGAAGCGATGAAGATGGAGACCGGCATCCACGCCGAGCGCGACGCGGTGGTGAAGGCGGTGCATGTTCAGGCCGGCGGCCAGATTGACGCCAAGGACCTGCTGGTCGAGCTGGAATAAGCTGCAAGGCTGAACTCAACAGAGGGCGTCCCGCCGGATGGCGGGGCGCCCTTTTCTTTTTTTCAGGAGGCGGAATTCGGCGCGTTTTCAGGAGGCGGAATTCGGCGCGTTTTCAGGAGGCGGAATTCGGCGCGAATTCCGGCCAATTTACCGGCGCGGAAAACCGGCGTCGCCGGCAGCCGAAAATCCTCGCAGGATTTTGGCCGTTTCCCGCGCCGGGAAACGGATTGCTTCGCTGTCAGGCCTTTAAGGCGGCTGGAGCCGGCAGGGTCATGGTTTCAACCTGCACTGGCTTAACCGCCTCGAACTGCCCCGCCCAGCTGTCCGCCTGAGGTGTGCTGAAGTGATGATCACTGTGCACAAATAGCCCCAGGGCAATCGCGGCCGCCAAGCTGGCGATCCGCAGGTAATCCTTGCACGGCATGGGCTCAATCTCCCTGAAAATCTTCTTCTTCGCCAATCAAACGCACGTCCTTTGGCTTTCCGTCGCTGCCGATGCAGATTTTTTTCTTCCATTGCCGATTTTCCTCTTGCAGCTTAGCCCCCGAGACCCTATTTCACCGCTCACCGGATGGCAGCGCGGGCGTAGCTCAGGGGTAGAGCATTACCTTGCCAAGGTAAGGGTCGTGAGTTCGAATCTCATCGCCCGCTCCATCGGGAAACGGACAGGCCGCCCTTAGGGCGGCCTTTCGCTTTTCGGCATTTCCGCATAGTCTGGCCGGGTGCAGAAAACCTTGTGCGGAATCGCTTTACCGCTTAGGAACAGAGCAAGAACAGAAACGGGCGGGCAGAGCAGAATGCTGACATCGGTAGAACTATGCGCAGGTGCGGGCGGCCAGGCCCTCGGTCTCGAGGCGGCGGGCTTTGACCACACGGCGCTGGTTGAGATCGACAAGCACTGCTGCGCCACCCTGCGCCACAACCGCCCCGCGTGGAACGTGCTGGAAGAGGACGTGCGCAAGTTCAAGGACGTCGCGGGCGACTACAAAGGCATCGACCTGTTGGCCGGCGGCCTGCCCTGCCCGCCGTTTTCGGTCGCGGGCAAGCAGCTGGGCGAGAAGGACGAGCGCAACCTGTTCGATGATGCGATCGAGATCGTCGATGCCACCCGCCCTCGCGCGGTGATGATTGAAAACGTGCGCGGCTTTCTGGATGCGGTGTTTCATGACTACCGCGAAAAGCTGAAGAAACAGCTCTCGAAACTGGGCTATGAAACCGACTGGCGCTTGCTCAATGCCTCCGATTTCGGCGTGCCGCAGCTGCGGCCACGGGTGGCAATTGTTGCGCTGCGCAAGGAATTTGCCGGCCAGTTCAACTGGCCTGAGCCGCTGCCGCACAATCCGCCGACCGTGGGCGCAACCCTAGTGGACCTGATGAAGGAGCGCGGCTGGCGCGGGGCGGATGACTGGGCTGCCAAGGCGGATGAGATTGCGCCGACCATCGTGGGCGGCTCCAAGAAACACGGCGGCCCCGATCTGGGTCCGACCCGTGCGCGGCGCGCCTGGGCGGCGCTGGGGGTTGAGGGGCGCACCATCGCCAATGAGGCGCCGGATCCCTTCCACAACGACATGCCGCGTCTGACGGTGCGGATGGTCGCGCGTATCCAGGGGTTTCCGGACTCATGGCATTTCACCGGCGCCAAGACCAATGCCTACCGCCAGGTGGGCAACGCCTTCCCGCCGCCGGTGGCAGAGGCGGTGGCGCGGGAGTTGAAGGCGGCGATTGCCAAGCCGAAGCTGCATGCCGTTCGGGCGTAATCCGTTTCCTGCCCCCGCTGTCTTGCGGATCGTTGGACAGCAGCAGCCATGAAACAGAACATTCCCGACAGCCTTGTTGATTTCGACCACCAGGATTTCAACGTTCTGCTCCACCTTGAGATGGAGATCACCCAGCGCGCCGGCGGGTTTCTGGCACTTGAGCATGACGTGGCCTTCATGCTGCGCGACTGCATCGACGATGTGATCATGACGCCCAAGACCGGGCGGCGGTCCTACGAAGAGCTGGAGAAGACCGAGAAGACATACATCGGCACCCGGGTGGAGATTGAACTGCGGGCGCTGCTGGGCCTGCGGAAGGGACGGCTGGATACCGTGATCCTGGGCCATGACGTGGACATCAAGCACACCATGGGCAGCAACTGGATGATCCCAACTGAAGCGGTGGGCAGCGCCTGCCTGCTGGTGGCCGCGGACGAGGCGCGGGCGCGCTGTTATCTGGGGCTGATCGTGGCGCGGCCCGAGTATCTGACCGCAGGCCAGAACAAGGATGCTAAGCGCACCATTTCTGCCGAAGGGTTCAAGCACATCCAATGGCTGCTGAAGGACCACCCCTACCCCGCCAACTTCTGGCGCACTGCAGATGCGGATGCAGTCGAGGAGATATTTGGCTGCGACACAGGCAACGCCCGCATGGCCACACTGTTCCGGCTGATGCAGCGCCGCCCGATTCCCCGCGCTGCGGTGGAGGCGGTGGCGCAGCAGAAGGATTTCATGCGCCGCATCCGCGCCGACGGCGGCCATGGCACCCGCGACATTCTGGGGCGGGAGCAGATTGTGGTGCTGGAGGGGCGCAAGGATGCCCAGCTGATCAAGGCGCTGGATCTGCCGCCCTGTGCGGCCAGCGAATTCATTTCCTGCCGGATTGAAACGGAGTACCATGCCCGCATGGCCGGACAATCAGGGCATCCCATCGCGTGGCCGACAAGCTGACACCGGAACGGCGCAGCGCCAATATGGCCAAGATCCGCGCCAAGAACACCAAGCCGGAAATGCTGGTGCGGCGGATGGTGCATGGGATGGGCATCCGATACCGCCTGCACCGCAAAGACCTGCCGGGCAAGCCAGATCTGGTGTTCGGGCCGCGCCGCAAGGTGATCTTTGTGCATGGCTGCTTCTGGCATCTGCATGACTGCCGCGACGGGCGCATCCCGGCAACGCGCCGCGACTATTGGGAACCCAAGCTGCTGCGCAATGCGGAACGTGACGCGGAGCATCTGGCTGCCCTGCAGGCGGCAGGCTGGCAGGTGCTGACAATCTGGGAATGCGAGACCAAGGATCTTGCTGCACTGGAAATCCGCCTCGCGGAGTTCCTTAGAAACGAAGAATAACGATTATCCACAGATACTTGCGCGGTTCTGAAAATTTCCTCTTGCGGCCCGATTGGGAAAACCCTAAACACCGCCTCACCGAATGGCAGCGCGGGCGTAGCTCAGGGGTAGAGCATTACCTTGCCAAGGTAAGGGTCGTGAGTTCGAATCTCATCGCCCGCTCCATTCGAAAGCCGAAAAGGCCGTCCTCCGGGGCGGCCTTTCGCTTTTCTGCGCCGCGGCATCGGCGGCATTTTCTTCACCATCCTTTCATTTTCCGCTTGCGGGTTGCGCGCGGATTTCCTATTCACCGCGTCACCGGATGGCAGCGCGGGCGTAGCTCAGGGGTAGAGCATTACCTTGCCAAGGTAAGGGTCGTGAGTTCGAATCTCATCGCCCGCTCCATCGGGAAACGGACAGGCCGCCCTTCGGGGCGGCCTTTCGCTTTTTCTAGCGCCCTTGTGAAATTTGATCAAATTCCTTTGACGCGGGCTAAAAAACAGGCCAATGCTACTGCCAAACAATGCTCACGGGCAGATCATCGCAGGAGTTTGGCCATGGCCCCAGTCATCTACCCCACCACCAATTTCACCGCGACCGAACAGCTGTGCCTGGACCGCGGCGAAGGCATCCATGTCTATGACACCGACGGCAACAAATATATCGAAGGGCTGGCAGGCCTGTGGTGCACCTCGCTGGGCTACAGCAATACTGAGGTGATGGACGCGATCACCGAGCAGCTGCACAAGCTGCCGTTCACCCACACATTCGGCGGCAAGACCCACAAGCCGATCATGGAGCTGGCCGAGAAGCTGAAGGCGATGGTGCCGGTGGAGGATGCCTATATCTTCTTTGGCAACTCGGGTTCGGACGCCAATGACACCCACTACAAGATGCTGCGCTATTACTTCAACGCCATCGGCAAGCCGGAGAAGCGCAAGATCATCACCCGCGAGCGCGGCTATCACGGTGTGACTGTCGCCGCCGGCTCGCTGACCTCCCTGCCCGCGAATCTGGCGCATTTCGATGCGCCGCTGGAAGCGCTGCACATTCTGCGTTCTGACGCGCCGCATTATTACACCGGTCGCCAGGGCAATGAGACCGAGGAGCAGTTTGTCGACCGGATCATCCATAACCTGGAAGAGCAGATCCTGGCCGAGGACCCCGACACCATCGCAGCGATGATTGTCGAGCCGATCACCGGCGCGTCCGGCGTGATCGTGCCGCCGGAAGGCTATTACGAGAAGCTGCAGGCGCTGTTGCGCAAGCATGGCATTCTAGTCTGGGCCGATGAGGTGATCTGCGGCTTTGGCCGGACCGGCGCCGATTTCGGCTGCACCACCATGGGCATCAAGCCGGACTTGATGACATTCGCCAAGCAGCTGAGCTCTGCCTATTTCCCGATCTCCGCCTCGGTCATTCCCGGTTACATGTACGAGGCGATGATCGACCAGACCAATGAGGTCGGCGTCTTCGGCCACGGCTACACCTACTCGGGCCACCCGGCGGCCTGCGCTGCGGCGCTGAAGACGCTTGAAATCTATGAGCGTGACAACCTGTTCGAGCACGCCGCCGAAGTGGGTGCCTATATGCAGGCGCAGTTGCGCGAGGTTTTCACTGATCATCCGCTGGTCGGCGAAGTTCGCGGCAAGGGCTTGATTGCGGCGCTGGAGCTGGTGTCGAACAAGACCACCGGCGCCAGCTTTGACAAAGGGGCCGCAGGCGCCGCCGCGCAGAAGGCCTGCCAAGAAAACGGGCTGATCCTGCGGGCGGTGGCTGGCAACGCGCTGGCGCTGTGCCCGCCGATCATTATTACCAAGGAAGAGGTCAATGACATGCTGGCGCGGATGAAAACCGCGGTCGACAGCGCCTATGAGGAGCTGAAGGCGCAGGGGCTGATTGCAGGCTGAAGCCAGCGACCTGACAAATTTCCGTGAGACGCCCCGGCCTGTCCGGGGCGTTTTCCGTTAAGTGTCTGCTGCGCAAGAGGTTAATCACCCCTCGTCAAGCGGGTCGATTTTTCTGCTCAAATCCGCTACACTTCACACAGTTTGTTTCAGACCGAGATTTTAATTATGACACGCCGCACCGGCATTGCCGGTCCATCTGCCAGAGATACCACTGCAAGGGTCCGTTTTGTGACCGCTTAAGCGCTCTGCGCCGAATCTCAGCCTGCTGACAGCAGACCGGGCACCTGTTCCGGTCACGAGTTCCGTTGGGGACCGGGGACCCTCAATGCCCCTCGCAGCCCGGGCAGCTGCGGGGGGCTTTCTTTGACCTTTCAGAACACCTTGTAGGTCATGGTGGTCAGCGACCGTTCGATTCCGTCGATCTGCAACAGCTGGTCGTTGATATATTTGCCAACATCCTCGCCCGATGGAATGTAGAGCTTCATCAGCAGGTCGAAGTTGCCGCTGGTGGAGTAAAGCTCAGAATGGATTTCGCGCAGGGCAATCTCCTCGGCCACCTTGTAGGTGGTGCCGGGTTTGCAGCGGATCTGGACAAAGACGCAGGTGGACATGGGCGGCCCTTTTGAATGGTCACGGATTTTCGCCCAAGCTCGCACGCGGCGCAGGCGGGCGCAAGAGACCGGGATTGCTGCAACAGGTTACCCCCCTTGCACAATGCCGCACTTGAGCCATGCCCCCTGCCCGCCCTATAAGCGCCCAGGCAGAATTGAAGTTCTTGCAGCATGACGAAGGATAAGCCGCTGATGCGTACCGCCAAAGTGACCCGCAAGACCGCGGAGACCGAAATCTCCGTCGAGATCAACCTCGACGGCACCGGGGTTTATGACAACCAGACCGGGGTCGGCTTTTTCGACCACATGCTGGACCAGCTGGCGCGCCATTCGCTGATCGACATGACCATTCGCGCCAAGGGCGATTACCACATCGACGACCACCACACCGTGGAGGACACCGGCATCGCGCTGGGTCAGGCGCTGGTGCAAGCGCTGGGGGACAAGAAAGGCATCCGCCGTTACGGCGAGTGCCACCTGCCAATGGATGACGCCCAAGTGCGCTGTGCGCTGGACCTGTCGGCGCGCCCCTTCCTGATCTGGAATGTGGAGCTGCCGACCCAGAAAATCGGCACCTTTGACACCGAGCTGGTGCGCGAGTTTTTCCAGGCGCTCAGCACCCACGGCGGCATCACCCTGCATATCGACCAGATCCACGGATTCAACAGCCACCACATCGCCGAGGCGGGCTTCAAGGCAGTGGCCCGCGCGCTGCGGCTGGCGGTGGAGACCGATCCGCGCAAGGCGGATGCGATTCCGTCGACCAAGGGTGCGCTGTAAATGCTGACCGCAATCATTGATTACGAATCCGGCAACCTGCACTCGGCCGAGAAGGCGTTCCAGCGCATGGCGCGGGAGATGGATGCGGGCGAGGTCGTGGTGACCTCAGACGCTGACGTTGTGGCGCGCGCCGACCGGCTGGTGCTGCCCGGCGATGGCGCCTTCCCTGCCTGCGCGGCTGAGCTGCGCGGCCACAAGGGCATTTATGACGCCATGGTCGAAGCGGTAGAGCAAAGGGGCCGGCCGTTCCTGGGCATCTGTGTCGGCATGCAGCTGATGGCGACCACCGGCCATGAGTATGAAGAGACGCCAGGCCTCGGCTGGGTCGGCGGCGATGTGGCGAAGATCACGCCAGCGGATGCGTCGCTGAAGGTGCCGCATATGGGCTGGAATGATCTGGTTATTGATCACCCGCACCCGGTGTTTGACGGCATCCAGAGCGGCGACCATGTGTATTTCGTGCACTCCTACCACTTCCGCGTGGCAAACCCGGCGGAGCGGCTGGCGCATGTGGATTATGCTGGCGACGTGACTGCTGTCATCGGGCGGGACACCATGGTGGGCATGCAGTTCCACCCGGAGAAAAGCCAGGCCACGGGCTTGCGGATGATCGGCAACTTCCTGACCTGGAAACCGTAAGGGGACGGCGCTGATGCGCCGTTGCCTCCGGCTGGAGTATTTGTGGAGAGATGAAAGCCGCGGCGTTCAGGCGGCAGCGGAGCGCAGGGAGACCGGCGCGACGCCGTATGCCTTGCGGAAAGCGCGGGTGAAACCCTCGGGGCTGGTGTAGGCGTAGCGGCGGGCCACGGCCTCCACCCGGTCACCGCGTGCGAGGTCCTGATGCGCCAGGATCAGCCGCCAGCGGCGCAGGTAGCCGATCGGGGTTTCGCCCACTTCGGCGGCAAAGAGTTCCGCAAAGCGCGACAGCGACAGACCTGCCTCTTGCGCCAGATCGGCATTGGTCCAGAGGCGGCCCGGATGGTCATGCATCGCCACGATGGCCCGGCTGAGGCGGGGATCGGCAAGACCCGCCAAGAGCCCTGGCTCTGTCGCACCTTTCTGGATCTGATTGCGCAGAAGGCGCACCATCAGAACCTCGCCCAGCCGGTTGATCACCGATTGCGCGCCGCAGTGCTGGCCCTCTGCCTCGTCCCGCATCAGCCTAACCAGCCCCTGCGCCTCGGCATTGCCGGACACGTCATACTCCACCACCGGCGGCAGGGCGGCCAGGAACGGGTTGCTTTGCCCCGACCATTCCACCCGCGCCGCCCACATGACCGCGCCCAGAGCCGGATCCGCCAACGGTCCGCGGGTGCTGTAGAGGATCTGCGCCGGCTGCCCTGCCGCTTCCGCTAGGGCAATAAGGTTGGCCCGGCCCGGGGCAGCAGCCTGCACGGCGAGCTGGAAACGGTCCATTAAGGTCGTGAGGCGGTCCATATTCCGGTGTTTCCATCAGGTTTTTCGGATTTATACGACAATAAGCTGCGCGATACCTTCAGGCAAGCACCACCACTCACACCACTCACAAGGACCATTCACATGCTGATCCCCCGCCAGAAGACCCCGGACCTGACCCTGCCGACGCTGGATCACGGGCAGTTCGACCTGTCCTCGGAAAATGCCGAGCGCGGCACCGTGATCTGTTTCTACCGCGGTCTGCACTGCCCGATCTGCGCCACCTATCTGAAAGAGTTCGAGAAGAAGGTTGCGGCCTTTGCCGAGCGCGGCGTCAACTGCATCGCGATCAGCTCCGACGGCGAGGAGCGTACCCGCGCGATGGCCGACAAGATCGAGGCCAAGGAACTGCGGTTCGGCTATGACCTGCCGCTGTCCGTGGCCAAGGAATGGGGGCTTTATATCTCAACCTCGCGCGGCAAGACCTCGATCGGGATCGAGGAGCCGGCGCTGTTCTCCGAGCCCGGCCTGTTCATGGTGACGCCGGAGCAGACGCTCTATTACGGGTCTGTGCAAACGATGCCGTTTGTGCGCCCGCGTTTCGCCGAGCTGGTGGCGGCGCTGGATTTTGCCATCCCCAACAACTACCCGGCGCGCGGCGAATACACAGGTGAGGTGTAAGCGTCACAGCTGCCGCCGGGGCCGGTGCAATTCGCCGGATTGAACAATAGACAAGGGGTCCGCTTCGAGGCATACGGGGCGGACCTCTTGTCACTGCGGCAGCCCCCTTGCACATCCGTTTCGAGAAATACGACCACGCCGAAGGCAAGCACCGGTATTGCTTGCTGAGCCTGACGCCGACGCTGTTCGGCGACTGGTGTGTTGAGCGTGTCTCGGGGCCTCTGAATGCTCCGGGCGGCGCACAGAAGCGGACCTATTTCGCGGCGCAGGCCGAGGCGCAAGCAATATTCGAGCGCTTCCGGGACCGGCAGCTGAAACGCGGCTATGCGCCGATCCCGGTGCAGCTGGGGCTGCTGTAGCGGCAGCCCTCAAGGTGCTTACTGGACCCGGGTCCAGGTTTGCTTGGAGCAGATCAGCCCGCCCGCGACGCAGCCGCGCAAGGCCAGAGAGCTGCCCGCCAGATCCATCTTGCCGATGTAGATCTTGTCATTCGACGGCCGCCACACCTTACCCTCATAGGAGCCGTCGCCGTTCGGCACCATGTCGATCACCAGCGTCTTGCCGATGTTCGGGGACTTGTACTCGCCTTCGCTGTTGAAGGTACGGGCGATCTTGCCGCAGACCGCTGCGCCGCATTTCGCCATCTGGATATGAGCATAGGAGCCGTCATCTGCTTCCGTCTTCCAGACACCCAGCACCGGATCCGCCGCTGCGGCGCCTGCCAGTCCCAAGGCGACAGCAATGCCTGCCAGAAGATGTTTCATTCCATTTCCTCCCTGTTTTTCAGGCAGCCTGTCCCTGATGCCGTCTTTGAGGCAAGGTTGACTTCGGGTCGCGTTGCAATCTGCCCTTACGTTGTGCAAAACACCGCCAGCTTGATTTCACGAAGGACCGCCCGGATGATCCTCTACCCCGCGATTGACCTCAAAGACGGCCAGGCCGTGCGCCTGCTGCATGGCGAGATGGACAAGACCACTGTGTTCAATGACAACCCCGCCGCGCAGGCACTGGAGTTTGTCGAGGCGGGCTGTGAGTGGCTGCATCTGGTGGACCTGAACGGCGCGTTTGCCGGCGAACCGGTGAATGCGGCGCCGGTCGAAGAGATCCTGAAGCAGACCAAGGTGCCCGCACAGCTGGGCGGCGGCATCCGCGATATGGCGACCATCGAGCGCTGGATCGACAAGGGCCTGGCACGGGTGATCCTGGGCACCGTGGCGGTTGAGAACCCGGACCTCGTGCGCGAGGCGGCGCGGGAGTTTCCCGGCAAGGTCGCGGTCGGTATTGATGCGCGCAACGGCAAAGTTGCCACCAAGGGCTGGGCCGAGGAGACCGACGTGATGGTCACCGACCTCGCCAAATCATTTGAGGACGCGGGCGTTGCCGCGATCATCTATACCGACATCCTGCGCGACGGTGCGATGAAGGGCCCGAATGTGGAAGCCACCGCCGATCTGGCCAATGCGGTCAGCATTCCGGTGATTGCCTCCGGCGGCGTGTCATCGCTGGATGACCTCAGGGCGCTGAAATCCTGCGGCGCGCCTCTCAATGGTGCGATTTCAGGCCGGGCGCTCTATGATGGCGCCATTGACCTGAAAGAGGCGCTGGCGGTTCTGAAAGCCTGACACCTTACTGGCGAAGGGAAAACCCATGCGCCTTGTCCGCCGAGTTCTGGCCATCCTGACCATTGGGCCGATTGTCCTGTGGCTCTTGTGCATTGCCTTTGTGATGCTGCTGGGGTTTGGCTTTGATTGCGAAATTCACGAAGGGTTTGCCAACCCCTGCGTGGTGCTGGGCCAGGACCTGGGTGAGACCGCCTATACCATGGGTGTCCTTGCCGCCTGGGGGCCGCTGATTTTTGGCCCGGTCTCCATGGGGGCCGGTCTGCTGTGGGGGCTGGCAATTGCGCTGTCACGCTATCTGGCAGCGCGGCGCTAAGCCTACTCGGCTGCTTTTGCGGTCAGCTTGCCCAAGGCGCCCTGCATCTTGGCGATAAACGCCGCGTCAGCCGGGATGTCGAGGCCAGAGAGCATTTCGCCTGGATCCTGATAAGTCAGCCAGACCTGGCCGTCCCCATCCTCATACGCCAGCACCTTGAGCGGCAGGTAGAGCCCCGCCCGCATGTCTGCCTGCATCGCCGGAGTGCCGAGTTTCGGATTGCCGAAGATCAGGAGCTGGGACGGGCTCAGCTCCAGTGCTGCATTCTGCGCTCCTGCGGCATGGTCCACCCGGGCAAAGACAGTCGCGCCCGCACCCTCCACCGCGGCCTGCAGCGCATCCATGGTTTCACCGACGGATTTCTGGCTTTGCACAGTCACCAGTTCAGCGGCGGCGGGGAGTGCAGAGGCGAGCGCAACGGCGCCTGCAAGAACAAGGGATTTTGTCATAACGAAGTCTCCAAATGTCACGGCGTCCATCCATGATCCGGGCAGGCAGGCCGGGCAGGCAACTCAAATCTGCGAGACCAGCCCGTTCCGGCGGTTCCACGCGGATGCTTCCTCCGCCGACAGTCAGGACCAAAACGCGCATCCCCCGCTATATTTGTTGCGCTTACGGCAGTCATTTCGTACCCACGGGGCAAGCAGCTTGAAAGGCACGATCCATGCTGAAAACCCGCATCATCCCCTGTCTCGACGTCGCTGACGGGCGCGTGGTCAAGGGCGTCAACTTTGTCGGCCTGCGTGATGCGGGCGACCCGGTGGAATGCGCCAAGGCCTATGATGCGGCGGGCGCGGATGAGATCTGCTTTCTGGATATTCACGCAACCCATGAAAACCGAGGCACCATGTTCGACATGGTCCAGCGCACCGCCGAGCAGTGTTTCGTGCCGCTTACCGTGGGCGGCGGCGTCAGGACCAAGGAAGATGTGCGCGCGCTGCTGCTGGCGGGTGCTGACAAGGTCTCTTTCAACTCGGCCGCAGTGGCAAACCCGGACGTGATTGCCGAAGCCGCAGACCAGTTCGGCAGCCAGTGCATTGTCTGCGCCATTGATGCCAAGACGGTGGAGCCGGGCCGCTGGGAGATCTTTACCCACGGCGGCCGCAAGCCCACCGGCATCGACGCGGTGGAATTTGCCAGGCTGGTGACAGCCAAAGGCGCGGGGGAAATCCTGCTGACGTCAATGGACCGCGATGGCACTAAGTCCGGTTTCAACCTGCCGCTGACCAAGGCGATTTCCGATGCGGTGGACGTGCCGGTGATTGCATCCGGCGGCGTCGGCAACCTAGATCACCTGGTGGAGGGCGTGACCAAGGGCGGTGCCAGCGCGGTGCTGGCGGCCTCGATCTTCCATTTCGGGGAATTCACCATCCAGGAAGCCAAGGACCACATGGCTGCCGCCGGCATCCCGATGCGGTTGAACTGAAGGGACATGTGATGAGCCTGCTGCACGATCTCGAAGCCACCATCCTGTCCCGCAAGGGCACCGACCCGGAGACCAGCTGGACGGCCAAGCTGCTGGCCAAAGGGCCGGAGAAATGCGCCGAGAAATTCGGCGAGGAAGCCATTGAGGCGATCATCGAGGCGGTGAAGGATAACAAGGCAGGGCTTGCGTCCGAGGGCGCCGATGTTCTGTATCACTTCCTGGTGATGCTGGCCGCCCGCAACGTGGCGCTGGATGAAGTGCTGCAGGTGCTGGCTGAACGGCAGGGGCTCAGCGGCATTGCCGAGAAGGCCAGCCGACCCAAGGACTGACAGACGGGTTCGGCGGCGGGTCAAGGGAGGCGCAGCCTCCGCGCGGCACGCGTGGCTTGTCCTTGACGCGCGGTCTTGAGCAATCTCAGCCAGGACCTAGAGGGCAAACCTGCCCTTCAAGGGCTTCTCAGCAAATCCTTTGCGCAGCGCAGCGGCGCCGGGCCCAACCGTGAAGGCCGCCCGGCAGGACGGCAGCAGCGGGCGGGAGCGCCTAGCCCCGCGTCAGCCGTCAGAGTTTCGAGGAAATGATCCCGGTGGCAAAGCCACCCATGCGCAGCTCACCAAACAGGCGCTGGTATTCGATTTTGGGGCAGCGGTTCTGGATCACGGTGACGCCGCGCGCCTCGGCCTTGGCGGCGGCCTCTGTGTGTTCAACCCCGATCTGCATCCAGATGGTCTGCAGCTTGGGAAAGGCCTCCAGCGCCTCATCGACAATGGGCGGCACTGCCTCTGAGCGGCGGAAGATGTCGACCATGTCCACAGGCAGATCAATATCCGAAAGGCTGGACCGTACCGCCTCTTCAAACAGCATCTTGCCGGCATGGCCGGGGTTCACCGGAATCACACGGTAGCCCTTGAGGCCCAGATAGCGCGCCACATAGTAGCTGGGACGCACCGGGTTCATCGACACGCCCACCACGGCCACTGTCTTGGCACGCTGCAGGACCTTCTTGAGATGCTCATCGCTGTAATCTGTCATGCCGCGTACCCTAGCTGCGGTGCCACCCGCCGCAAAGCCGGATTCGGAGCTGAGCAAACAAAAAAGCGCCCGGAAGAACCGGGCGCTAGGTATGGAACGAGGGACAGTGAAAAAGATCTGCGGTGGTTCCACTCCGCAGTCTGCATTGAATATGGGTCACACATTGAAAAATAAAAGGGGCTGTCACGCAATTGTGAGGTGACAAGCTATTTTCGCAGGATTGCAGGCCAGTGGATGTGCCCGGCGGCAATCATCTGGGCGGTATCTGCCTGCCACAGAACGAGCACCCGCCTGTTATTCAGCAGATACAGGTCTCCATCAACGATCGCCCACAGCTGCGGATTGCCTTCGTGCAGCTGCCCCCTGGACATGGCATAGGCGCAGTAGCCGCCAAAGGCGGGGGCATAGGCGCGCGGGTTGGCCTCAAACAGCGCCTGGTTGCGGGAGGAGGCAAAGCGCCAGACGACTCCCTTCCACATTACAGCATGGCTGCGCCGCCCCTGCTCAGCCGCGCCGCGTTCAAAGAAGGCAACCGCATCATATCCGCCAATGGCCACCCCTGAGCGGGAGGAAAACACCGCTGGTTCGGCCCGCACCGTATCCGGCATGGACAAGAACAGCACCGCGGCAGCCATCAGGACCAGACGCAGGATCACATTGCACTCCATTCACTACTTGCAGCAACCCTGCGAGTCTGCCGCACAGGCCGCGCTTTGCAAAGGCAGCATACGCAGATGTGAACAGGGTGTGACGCGGGTCGCGTCAGCGGGCGATGGAGGCGTAAAGGGCGATGGCGGCTGCGTTGGAGACATTGAGCGATCCAAAACCGCCCGCAGCGTCGATCTTGACCAGGCCATCGACGGTTTCCTTGGTCTTCTGGCGCAGGCCCGGCCCTTCGGCCCCTAGCACCAGCGCCACCGGCAGGTGCTGCTTACCCGCCAGCGCGGTTTCGATGGTCTGCTCCGCCTCGCCATCCAGACCCAGCACGACAAAGCCCATATTCTGCAGTTCGGTGATGGTGTCGGCGAGGTTGCGCATCCGCAGATAAGGCTGGCGCTCCAGCGCGCCGCTGGCTGTTTTGGCCAGCGCGCCGGTTTCCGGTGCCGAATGGTGGCGGGTGCCAATGACCGCGCTGGCGCCCAGCACCTCGGCAGAGCGCAGAATGGCGCCGACGTTGTGCGGGTCGGTGACCCGGTCCAGCAGCAGCACGCGGGGCGCTTCACGGCCAATGCAGTTCTCTGCCAGCCCGCCCCAATTCAAGGGTTTCACTTCTAGCGCCGCCCCCTGGTGCACCGACTGCGGGTCGATTGGCGGGTTGAACTTTCGCGGGTCGATGACCTCTGCCTCGATGCCGGAGTCAGAAATGGCATCTGCCAGTTTCGCCTGCGCGTTCATGGTCACCATCAGCCGCAATTTTTCACGCTTGGGATTGAGCAGCGCATCGCGCACCGCATGCAGCCCGAACAGCCATACGGTTTCTGCCGCGGCGGCCTTCTTGGACTGTTCTTTTTCGACGACCCATTTGGGTTTCTTGGACATTTTGCTCTCCGGCAGAAAGAAATTTCGAGGCACGCGAAAAACTTGCGTTTTTCCGGTTGACGCCCCTTTGGCCTGCTTGTAATCACGCCTCCACATCAGGTGCAACAAGCAACTGACAGTGGGCGACAGGCCGCAAGGTGTGGCAGGGGACTGTAACTCCCTCGCGGAGACGCACGCCTGGTTCGATTCCAGGGTCGCCCACCATCTTCTCTCTATTTCAGAAATGACGATGGTGGTTCAGCAGCAGGCTGGACAGGCCGCGCGCTGTGCGCACAGCAAAAAGCCCGCGTGAGCTTCGCAGGCCTTTCCTTTGATTTGAATAGAGAATCCGCCACTCAGGCAGTTTCGGCCACGGCCTGTTCCGCCCATTCGGCCAGTGCATCCAGATCCGGGCCTGCCGCGACCGCCATGCCGTCGGCAAACGCCTGGAACGGCTCCACGTTCATCTTGTTGACACCGGAAATAACCGGGATGCCCAGCGCCAGCGCCTCGCCGATGATGGGCCGCATGCCGCGCCCGTCGGCTTCATGCTTGCCGAATTTGTTGACGATCATCAGCTGCGGTGCCGGGTCCGTCTGCAGGGTGGCAGAGACCTGCCCGACCGCCTGTTCCAGCGCCTCCGGGTTCAGGCGGCAGCCGCGGGCGCCAGCGCCAAGGGATTGCGAAATGCGGATGGTCTCGCCTGCGGGCAGCACCCGCACATCCATGTCGCACAGTTCCTTGTCGTAGCATTCCACATTGGTCTGCACGATGCCGGCCAGGCGGATCCCCTTGGCCTGCAGCCGTTCGGCCAGCTCGCTCAGCAAGCGGTCCGTGGCACCGCGTTCTTCGGTCATCACATAGGCTAGGTGCATCGGTCTTATTCTCCGGTCTCGTGTCGTTTCATAGGTGGTCATGCGGGCGCCGGGGTCAACCCCTACCAGGGCAGCGGGTTGTAGCCGATGACAGGGGCGTGCAGCAGCAAAAGCGCCAGGAACACCGCAGCGGCCAGCACGGCCTCACTAGCCGCGGGGCGCAGGCGCAGCAGGTTCAGCCGCACGGTGTTACGGCTGAGGCGGCGCCATTCGCCCTGCCTCATCTGGCGCTGCTTGCGCCTGTCGATCAGTGCCATGCCCATCCAGGCAAATCCCGCAAAGAGCCCGAACAGGATCACATGCGCGAGGTCGCCGTTGGCCAGAAGATGCGCCCCGCCCCAGAGCGCCATTGCCGCCAAGAGCGGGTGGCGGCTGACGGCCAGGATGCCGGGATTGGCAGGGTCGAAAGGTGTGATGCCAAGTCCCCCGAAGCTGAAAG
Organism: Leisingera sp. ANG-M6; assembly: GCF_000813905.1. Lineage (NCBI taxonomy): Bacteria > Pseudomonadati > Pseudomonadota > Alphaproteobacteria > Rhodobacterales > Roseobacteraceae > Leisingera > Leisingera sp. ANG-M6. The sequence goes on along the minus strand of NZ_JWLG01000005.1, from coordinate 139,402 downwards.
GGTTCTGCCGCATCATTCCCGCCACCGCCAGCAGGCAGGCCAGCGGCATAACCAGCAGCGGCACCCAGCGGAAGCCCTCCCAATAAGGCAAAACGCCGACATAAGGCGCGCGGGCGGCTGCCACGACCAGCCAGGCCAGGATCATCAGCGACAGCAGGCTGTAGCCGATAGTGTAGCCGCGCAGGCCCAGACGACTGACAAGCCAGGGCCGCACTGGCGGGCGCACAGGGATGGCATGGCTGGCCAGGAACAAGAGCAGCGCAGCGGTGAATTCAAGCCAGCCCATAGGGTCTCTCCGGATATAGATCAGTCTTCGGTGCAGCTATAGGCGGGCTGGCAGTATTAAACGTTGCCCCAGATCAAAAAAGGGTGCCGCTTAGGCGCCCTTTCTATTGGCTTCTTGGGCCGTTACAGACCCAGCGCCTTACGCCGCTCCTCAGCAAAACCTTGCACCATGCGGTCGGCGATCAGGGCGAGGATCGCCATCGCCGCGCCTGCAGAGATGCCCAGCCCCACATCCGCCTGCCCTAGCGCCAGATAGATCGACTGGCCGAGGCCGGTGGTGCCGATCAGGGCCGCAATGACCAGCATCGCAAAGGCGTAGAGAATGGTCTGATTGAGCCCAAGCAGGATCGACGGCGCTGCATAGGGCGCGCGGATGTCCTTGAGCATCTGCCACGTGGTCGCGCCGGAGGCAGTGGCGGCCTCGATCATCTCGTCCGGCGTCGAGACCAGCCCGTGCCTTGTGTAACGGATCATCGGCACGATGGCATAGGCGATGATCGCCAGGAAGGCGGAGAACTCGCCGATCTGGAACACCATCAGCACCGGGATCAGGAACACGAACAGCGGAATGGTCTGCAGCATGTCGCAGACCGGGCGCACCACGCGCCAGATTCCGGGCGACACCGCCGAGGCCAGGCCAATGGCACCGCCCATCAGCGCGCAGGCAAACACGGCAGCCCCGGAAAGGTAGAGCGACAGCAATGCCCGCTCCCACAGGCCGGAGACCAGGATTGTGCCCAGCAGGACGACAGTCAGGATGGCCAAATTGCGCCCGCCTGCGACCCAGGCCAACGCGCCGGCACCGACCAGAACGAAGGGCCAGGGCAGCTGTGAGATGCCGGTTTCCAGCATTCCCGCCGCGATCAGCAGCATCACCCCCAGCGCCATCTGGCCGCGCAGTGCAAAGATCACGCCTGCCGCGGCACCAGCCGCAAACAGCGCCGCGCTCATCATCGGGGTCCAGGCAAAGCCCCAGGTGAAGGGCAGCACTGCCTGATCCAGCCCGATCCGCATCGGCAGCAGCACGTAGAACAGCACGTTGTTCTTGAGGGCGGTCAGGAACTCCGCATTGGCGCTGGTGAAGGACGAAAGGCCCCGGTCCACGCTATCCGCCACCGGATTGAACAAGCCATAGGCGCCGGGCTGCTGAACGCTGCCCCAGAAGGCAGCGCTGACCACGACGCCCAGCGCCAGGATGCCCCAGGCAACGCGCGGGTCATGCCTGTCACGCCGGTCCTGGGTCAGGGTGCCGCTCATCCGGTCGATCAGGATCGCGAAGATCACAATCACCAGGCCTGCCAGCAGGCTCTGCCCGAACTGGGCCTTGCGCATGGTCAAGAGGACCTCCCAGCCGATGTCGTCAAAGCCGCCGATCACGGCGGCGATGATCACCATCGACAGCGCCGCCATCAGGCACTGGTTGACACCAACCATGATCTGCTGCCCGGCGGAGGGGATCTCGCACTGGAACAGCTGCTGCAGGCGGGTGCCGCCCGCCATGACGGCGGCTTCCTTGATCTCCGGCTCCACCCGTTCGAGGCCAAGGAGCACATTGCGCGCCATCGGCGGCGCCGCGTAGATGGCAGAGGCGATGAGGCCGACCACAGGACCAAAGCCGAACAGCACCAGCAACGGCGTCAAGTAGGCAAAGGTCGGCACCGTCTGCATGATGTCGAGCACCGCCTGAACCGGTTGGCGGATGCGGGGGTATTCATTGGCAAGGATGCCTATACCGCCGCCGATGATCAGCGCCAACGGCACCGAGACAGCAACCAGCGCCAGGGTGTTCATGCTTTCGGGCCAGTAGCCGGAAGCGAGCACAAAGCCGAGGCCCACCACCGCCATCAGCGCCATCCGCACGCCGCCCAGGGTCCAAGCCAGCGCCGTGGTGGCGCAGATGACCAGCGGCCAAGGCGTGTGGCTCAGCACGTAGTTTGCCGCTTCCATCGGATAGAACATCAGCGCTGAGAAGGCGCGTGCGGTTGGTTTGATCAGCGCCAGGAACCACTCCATGAAGGCCCCAACCCAGTCGGTGGCGGGCAGCACCCAGGCAGCGGGAAATTTCACCAGCCACGGCATGCTGCTTTCCAGCAGAAGGCACAGGGCGCCCACTGCGGCAGCAATCAGCGCCGCAATCGAGCCTTTCGAAAGACCTGCCATCACCCCTGCTCCACCTGCAATGCGGCGGCCAGGTCTGCCGGGTTCACGACGCCGACCAGTTTGCCCTCCGGCGTGCGGACCGGCACCGGCTCATACAACTCCATGCAGCGTGCAAGGGCCGCGTCCAGCGTCATATCCTGGCGCAGGCCGGGATCGTCAGCGCCATAGACATGGTGCTCGCCGGTCTGCATCACCGAGGACACATGCGCGTGCTGGCCCTTGGCCACGTCCTTGGAGAACTCGCGCACATAGTCATCCACCGGGCGCAGCACGATATCGGCGGGGGTGCCGATCTGCACCACCTTGCCGTCGCGCATGATGGCGATCCGGTCAGCCAGCTTCAGCGCCTCGTTGATGTCGTGGGTAATGAAAACGATGGTGGTCCTAAGTTTGGCCTGGATTTCAAGGAACTCATCCTGCAGCTGCCGCCTGATTAGCGGGTCCAAGGCCGAGAACGGTTCATCCAGAAACCAGACCGAGCAATCCGCCACCAGTGAGCGGGCAATGCCAACGCGCTGGCGCTGACCGCCGGAGAGTTCACGCGGGAAGTTCTTTTCACGCCCGCCAAGGCCAACGAGTTCGATCACCTCCTGCGCCTTGGCAAGGCGCTGTTTCTTCTTCACCCCCTGCACCCGCAGCGGGTAGGCGACGTTTTCGGCCACGGTCATATGCGGGAACAGGCCGAAATGCTGGAACACCATGCCCAGCTTCTTGCGGCGCAGCTCGATCAGCCGCTTGGGGCTGGCCTCGACGATGTTTTCGCCGTCGATGCGGATCTCGCCGCCGGTGGCGTGCAGCAAATGCGAGATGCATCGGATCAGGGTCGACTTACCAGAACCCGACAACCCCATGATCACAAACAGCTCCCCCTCCTTCACGTCAAAGGAAGCGTCCTGCACGGCGGGGATCAGCCCCTTGGAGCGCAAGTCCTGTGCTGCTGCTTCAGGTGTTTCGTGTTGCGACAGCGCCTCCTTCAAGGCGCTGTCTGCGTTGTTGCCAAACACCTGCCAGACATTCCGGCAGGTGATGGCTGGCGTCTCAGAGCCGCTCACTTGGGTCAGCTCAGTTGATGGCGGCGTCGACAACCGGGCGCCACTTGTCCTCGTTGGCGGCCATCCACTCGGCAACCACCTCTTCAACCTTGCCGCCATCCACGTCGACCGCGCCCATCATCGGCTGCTGGTCTTCCACGGCCAGGGTGTAGTTCGACAGGATCTCAAACGCCGCGGGCCAGGTTTCCGCGGTGCCGGACCAGGCGGCCTTGAAGATGCGCGAGGGTGAGAAGTCGCAGTCGTTGACAGCATCCGGGTTCGGGCCCCAGGCCGGATCGGAGAAGCAGGCGTCCTCGCCCGGCGGCAGATCGACGAATTTCACGTCATATGCCGACATCGCCCAATGCGGCTGCCAGAAGGTGATCAGGAGCGGCGTCTTGCGTTCGGTCGCGGCACGCAGTTCAACAATCAGCGCGGCCTCGGAACCCGCAGGCACGGCCTTGAACGGCAGCGCCAGGCCGGTCATGCGATCGGCCCCCGGAGTGCCCCAATCGGCCGGGTAATCAACCAAGCGGCCTTCGGGCAGGGTTTCAGCGGTGGCGAATTGCGCGGCACAGTCCTTCAGCGCCTCCCAGGCCGGCAGGCCGGGGCAGATCTCGGCCACATGCGCCGGATAGGCAATGCCTTCGCGGGCGTTCAGCTCCAGGTCACCCAGCTCGACGACGGTGCCTTCCTCAACCTTCTTGGCGTATTCATCGGAGACATTGGAGGACCAGATTTCCAGCGTCGCATGGATGTCGCCATCTGCAATCGCCTGGAACTGGTTCATCATCCCAGCAGAGACATATTCCACATCATAGCCCGCAGCCTTGAGCATCTCGCCCGCGATGTGGGTGGTCACATGCTGGCCGGTCCATTCGTTCACCGCCAGCTTGATCGGCTTGCTGGTGTCGCCCAGCTCGGCAGCGGAGGCGATGCCCGCGGCAACCGTCATTGTTGCGGCGCCCAGCGCCAGCGCAAATCCCTTGAAGTTCATCCTTCTACTCCCTGTCATTGTTGTTGCGCCACCGGTTGTCCGGCTTGGCGCGTCATTGGAACCCGGCGGTTCATGGCGCCTGGCCAGCCTTTTGGCCGGCCGTTCTGTTACTTGCAGACGCCGATGCCCCAAGTGTGGCCGGGGATAATGCAAGTATTGGAACATATTACGACCGCTTGTCGAGCAAATGCGACGCAAATGGCAAAAAATTTTGATTGACGGTTTAAGTTTTTGTGCAACCACACAAGTTCCGGAATCAACAGGCGTGCCCGCTGGACTTAGCCCGGGGGCTCTTCAGACCGCAAGCCGGATGCGATGAAACGGGACGAGCGCCCCCGCATCGCGGGAGCGCTGTCTATTTTTTAGCAGTTAAGAGCAGCCCGGCTCAGGAACGGCCCTTGCCCGTCGCTTCCTCGACAATGGGCATCCATTTGGCCCGGTTCACCGCCAGCCAGCCGCGGGCCGCACCCTGCGGGGTTTCGCCGCGGACATCCACCAGCCCGATCAATGGTTGCTGGTCCCAGATGCTCAGCTGGTAGTTCTTCAAGATCTCATAGGCGGCAGGCCAGCGCTCCTTAAACCCCGGCCAGCTCGCCTTGACCACGCCGCCGCGGTAAAAATCGCAGTCGCCAGTGGCCTTGGGGTTCGGCCCCCAGGACGGGTCTGTGTAGCAGGCGGGCTCCGGCTTGGGCAGGCGCACAAACTGCAGCGCATACGAAGACATTGCCCAATGCGGCGCCCAGAAGGTGGAGATCACCGGGCGTTTCTCGCGATAAGCCGCCTGGAAGGCTTCGATCATCGCCGCCTCTGACTCGGCCGCGACCACGTCAAACGGCAATTCCAGCGCGCGGATCCGGTCAGCACCGGGCGAGCCCCAGGATTCCGGGTAGGCCAGGTAAATGCCACGTTTGCCCTTGCCGTCCTCTGAGAAGATGCCTGCGCAGTCGCGCAGCGCCTCCCAATTGGGCAGCCCAGGGCACATCTGCGCCACGTAGGGCGGGAACACCACGCCGTTGCGCGCATCCAGCCCCATGTCGCCCAGGTTCTCCAGACGGCCCGCATCCACCAGATCGAAGTACTCAGCAGGATCGCTGCTGGTCCAGACCTCCACCATTGCATGCATATCGCCGTCGGCGATTTCACCGTACAGGTTGCTCTGGTCCGCCTCGGCATATTCGACGGTATAGCCCGCCTCCTCCAGCAGTCCGCCAGCGATATAAGTCGACAGGTGCTGGCCGGTCCAGTTGTTCAGCGACAGCCGGATCGGAGTTCCCATATCCCCCATATCTGCAGCTTCGGCGGCCCCCGTAGCCGCCAGTGCCGCAAAAGCTGCGGCAATCACATTGATTTTCATTGGCGTAACTCCCGTTCTGCCAGTCGTCCCACGCGCCGCGCCTCAGCGCAGCTCCGCGGACCGGCATATCAGGCGGGAGTTGACAAAGATTAACGGCTTGCGGGAACAGCTGCGCCTTTGAATAGGAAAAAGCCTAAAACTTGCTTCAAGCATCCGCCCGGATCAGCCAGCACGACGGGCAACCAGAATCACCGGATCATAGGTCAGCGGCAGCTTGCCGCCCCGGCCAAACCGCTCGCGGTAGTCATCCTCGAACGAACGCAGTTTCCTGCGGCTCCACCCCTGCTGCGCATTGCCGTTCACCCCGGTCTGGCGCAGATGCTTCAGCAGCTCTACCGCAGAGCCGAACTCCACAACGACTGGATGCTGGGCGATTTGCTGGACTTCCAAACCATCGGGCAGCACCGAGCACCATTCATCCGCATCAAGGTAACTGGGTGCAGCGGCGGCGGACCCCAACGCTGCCAGCTCGCGGAACTGGCTGCGGCCGAAACCCGATAGCGCCAGCCAGCCGCCGGGTTTCAGTTGCATTGCCAGCCGGGACAGCAGCGCCGGCAAGTCAGGTATCCACTGCACGGTCGAGGCAGAAGCGATCAAATCCAGCTGATACGGCAGCGGCAAGCTCTCCACCGGACCGGCCTCAAACCTGGCGTTCAGCCGGGTCTCCTCCTCCAGTGCCTGCAACACCTGTCCCGCCTCCGGCACAAGGTCATTGAGGATCAGACGGTCCGCCCGGAACCGCTGCATAATCTGCCGCGTCAAATGGCCGGTTCCGCAGCCGAACTCGAGAACACTGCCGAAGCGCCGCGCCCCCGCCTGATCCTGCAGCATCCGGGCCAATTGGCGGGCAGTTTCCGCCTGTACCGATGCGGCGTCGTGATAACTCTCCAGCCCGCGCCGGAAGCTTTTCCGCACACGTGACTGATCCGGATGCTGGGGCTGCATGTCTTTCATCAGAACAGCGCCTCCCACTGCGCAAACCGGTCAAATGGCGCATGCGGCGCGTCCAGGTTCGCAACGTTCTGCCCCGCCCAGGCACGCGCCAGATTGGCTGGCGGAAAAATCTTGTCGCCGGAGCAAATCCAGACCTTGTCAAAGCGCATTTGAGGCGCGTCCCCGCGGCGCTCCACCGCCAGCAGTTCTGCCCGGCGCGCTTCCACATCCAGAGCTTCGGCGTCCTGCCGGGCGCCAAACACCCGGCCTAGGAATTGCTGATAGCTGTCAAGGCTCAGGGTTTCCACAGTGCGGCGGAACACGGCCGGCGGTATGCCCGCCCCGCGGTTCACCGGCTGCAGGCTGCCGTTCACTGCCGTCTTGCGGCTGAACGGGTCCGGACGCCCCTGCTGCCAATGCGCATAGGCAGCCACGCCAAACGACCAGGCCAGCAGGCTGACCCGCTCATAGCCGGAAAGGTTCGGCAGCTCTGCATCCAAATCCGTGTAATCGCTTGCAAACAGGATGTCCTGGGGGCCATCCAGATGCCAGAACACCTCCGGCCCCACAGCCCAGCCGCCGAAGACCACGATGGCCTCGGCTGCCTGGATCTGTTTGAGCCAGCGGAACTCCATGGCTTACAGCTCCCGCGCCAGCCGCAGCATACCTGCGGTGATTTCGCTCAGCTGATCCGGCGAGGTGATGAAGGGCGGCATTGTGTAGATGTTGGTGCCGAAGGGGCGCAGAAACACGCCCATTTCATGCGCCCGGGCATGCGCCTCGTCGGCTGAGACGCGATGCTTCATCTCAATGACTCCAATGGCGCCCAAGACCCGCACATCGGCCACATTCGGCAGATCCCGCGCCGGGGCCAGTTCGGCCTGCATCTGTTCGCCGATTGCCGCCACCGTGCCGCGCCAGTCCTGCCCCGTCAGCAGGTCCAGCGACGCCTTGGCAGCGGCACAGGCCAGCGGGTTGCCCATATAGGTCGGCCCGTGCATGAACAGGCCCGGGTTGCCGCCGCCGATGCCCTCTGCCACCCGGTCATTGGTCATGGTGCAGGCAAAGGAGATATGGCCGCCGGTCAGCCCCTTGCCGAGGCAGATGATATCCGGCTCAACCGAACAGAAATTGGTGGCAAACAACTCGCCAGTGCGGCCAAAGCCGGTGGCGATCTCGTCGAAGATCAGGAGGATGCCCAGCTCATCACAGAGCGCGCGCGCCTGATTGAGATATTCGGGGTGATAGAAATACATCCCGCCGGTGCCCTGCACCACGGGCTCCAGGATGAAGGCTGCGATCCTCTTGGCGTTGGCCTCCAGCACTGCCCGCAGCTCGCCCAGGCCGTTCTGCGCCGGGTCGTCGATCCAATCCTCATGAATGCGGACTGGCGGGCGGGAGACGAAGTGCTGCACGCTCAGCGCGCCCTGGAACAGGTGGTGCATGCCGGTATCCGGGTCGCAGACGCTCATCGCCTTCCAAGTGTCGCCGTGATAGCCGGAGCGGATGGTGGCAAATTCCTTGCGCCCCGCCTGGCCGATGGCGTGCTGGTATTGCACCGCCATCTTCATCGCCACTTCGACCGAGACGGACCCGCTGTCGCAATAGAAGATGCGCGTCAGGCTTTCGGGGGTGATCTCCAAGAGCTTGCGGCCCAGGTCGATGGCCGGGTCATGGGTCAGCCCGCCGAACATCACATGCGGCAGGGTGTCAAGCTGGTCGTGGATTGCCTTGGTAATCGCCGGGTTCTTGTGGCCGTGCATCATGCACCACCAGGACGACATGGCATCTATCAGACGGGTGCCGTCGTCCAGGGTGATGTACATGCCTTCGCTTTCCTTCACCACAAAGGTCGGGCCGGGCTTGGTGACATTTGTATAGGGATGCCAGAGGTGCTGTTGATCAAACTCCAGCTGGGTGAGGTCTGCGGCACTCATGCCATCTCTCCTTGGGCCAAGGCCTCCTTGATCAGATCCACCCGGATGCTGGCCTGAAAGGCCACGGCCAGCGCGTCAGAGGTCAGCTCGCCCAGCACCGGCAGCCGCCCCAGGTGCGCCACCTGGCCGAACTGGCAGATGGTCTCCTCAACCGCCGGCTCCGCGTCGCCGATGAAGGCCACGCCGACCACCGGGCAGCGCGCATCGCGCAGCGCCTTCAGCGAAAGGAGCGTATGGTTGATCGTGCCCAGCTGGGTCCGCGCGCAAAGGATCACCGGTGCGCGCCAGCGGGCGAACAGATCGAGATACAGAACCTCGCGGTTCAACGGCACCATCAGCCCGCCCGCGCCTTCGGCGATGAGAGTACCGTCCACCTCCGGCAAGGACAGCGCGTCCGGGTCGATCTCAACGCCTTCGGCCTCTGCTGACAGGTGCGGCGAAGCGGGCAGTTGCAGAAGGTAGCCCTCGGCCAGCGCCGGGCGGCCCGACAGGCGGGAGACGATTTGGCTGTCGGTCTCCTCTTCCAGCCCCGATTGCACCGGCTTCCAATAGGTGGCGCCCAGCGCCTGCACCAAGCCGGCCGAGAAGATGGTCTTGCCGATACCGGTATCGGTTCCGGTGACGATCAGCGCGCTCATGCTGCACTCTCCATTTCCCGGGCGAGGTCTTCGAACATCCGGGTGATGACCTCTGCCCCCGTATTCAGTGTGATCGACAGCCGCAGCCGCGAGGTGCCGCGCGGCACTGTCGGCGGGCGGATGCCGCGGATGTCGTAGCCGCGCGCCTGCATGGCCGCGGCCAGCGCCATGGTGCTCTTGTCGTCACCGATCACCACCGGCAGGATTTGGCTTTGGAAACCATCCAGCCCGCACAGGCGCTTGGCCTCATCTTGGGCATGGGTAATTCCCTGCCACGCCTGTTCGCGGCGGCGCGGGTTCTGCTGAAGTTCCTGCAAAGCTGCGCGCACCAGGGCCGCGTTCAGCGGCGACGGCGCGGTGGCAAAGATGAACCCGCGCGCCTTGTTGATCAGTGTCTCGATCAAAACCTTCTGGCCGCAGATCAGCGCGCCCGAGGCGCCCAGCGCCTTGCCGCAGGTGTGCAGGGACAGGACATTCGGACGGTTGGCGATGCCGTGCGCCAGCCCGCGCCCCAGATCGCCGAACACGCCAGAGGAATGCGCCTCATCCACCACCAGCACGGCGCCCTCTGCATCCGCCAGCGCCATCAGCGCGTCCAGCGGCGCGAGGTCGCCATCCATCGAATAGACCGCCTCAACCGCGAACCAGACCTGGCCCTCGCCGCCTGTCGAGCGCCAGTCCTTCAGCACCCGTGCCGCGTCCTCCGCATCGCTGTGGGCAAAGCTGCGGGTCTCTGCCCGGCCCAGCCGCATCCCGTCATGGGTGCTGGCATGGATCAGCGCATCATAGAGCACCAGATCGCCCTGCTGCGGCAGGGTGGAGAAGATCGCCTGATTGGCGTTGAAACCGCCGCCCATGAACAACGCGGCCTCAGTGCCGAAAAACGCAGCCGCCTCAGCCTCCAGCAGCTGATGTTCTGCATCGTTGCCGCGCAGCAGGCGCGAGCCGCCTGCCCCCACCGGCACCCCGCGCGCCAGCGCGTCTGCGGCGGCGGCGCGCAGCACATCGCTGCCCGCCAGCCCAAGATAGTCATTAGAGGCAAAGTCATGCCCGTCCCGCGGCATCAGTTGCCGGTAGCGTCCGCGCGTACGCAGCGCTTCCAGCGATTTCTCATGCCGCGGAAAGGCGCCCGCCATCAGCGGCTGCCGTCGCAGCCTGCCGCCATCGCGGTGATGCCCAGACGGTCGAACAGCTGTTGGTCCTTGTCCTCTTCGGGGTTGTCCGCGGTCAGCAGCGTGTCGCCCACAAAGATCGAGTTGGCACCGGCAAAGAAGCACATCGCCTGCATCTCGTCCGACATATCGGTGCGGCCTGCGGACAGGCGCACGTGCGATTTCGGCATCAGAATGCGGGCCAGCGCCACGGAGCGGACGAATTCGATCGGGTCCAGCTTCTCGACATTGGCCAGCGGCGTGTCGGCAATCGGGATCAGCATGTTCACAGGCACCGAATCCGGGTGCACCTCCAGCGTCGCCAGCGCCAGCATCATGTCGATGCGGTCGAGCTGCTTTTCCCCCATGCCAACGATGCCGCCGGAGCAGACCTTGATGCCCGCCTCACGCACCCGGTTCAGGGTGTCGATCCGGTCGGCAAAGGTGCGGGTGGTGATGATCTCGGAGTAGTAACGCTCCGAGGTGTCGATGTTGTGGTTATAGTAATCCAGACCGGCATCGCGCAGGCGGAACACCTGTTCCTCGTCCAGCATGCCCAGGGTCATGCAGGTTTCCATGCCCAAGTCCTTGACGCCCTGCACCATCGCCTCAAGTGCGGCCATGTCGCGGTCCTTGGGCGAACGCCAGGCGGCCCCCATGCAATAGCGCGTCGCGCCGCCTTCCTTGGCTTTCTTGGCCTCGGCGATCACCCGCTGCACCTCGATCAGCTTGGAGGCAGAGAGCTGCGCGCCGTTGCGCGCCGACTGAGAGCAATAGGCGCAATCCTCGGCGCAGCCGCCGGTCTTGATGCTGAGCAGCTTGGATTTCTGCACCTGGTTGGGATCGAAATACTGCCGGTGCACGGTGTGCGCCTGAAACAGCAAGTCCATGAAAGGTTTGTTATAAATCGCTTCCGCTTCCTCGCGGGTCCAGTCGGTGCGGATGGGTGCAGCGTCCAGCATGCTGTCTCCTGTTCTCTATACCTGTTGGCCATGCGCGGATGGCGTTTCCGGTTTTATAGATAAATTTGCAGCCTTCGATCAAGCATCAAAGCTGCGCTGCAGCGATTTGCCCCAATCCGGTGCCAATAAGGCCAATACTGAACTGATATTAATGCCAAAAAATAATCTACAAAGATTCCGGTTGACGCAAACCCCGCACCTCCCCTAGCCCTATAGGCACGCAGGGGAGTCCCGCCCAAGGGACTGAGAGGCGTCATGGTGCGGGGGATCCCGGACCGGCGGCGCGACCCTTTGAACCTGACCCAGTTGATACTGGCGTAGGAAGCAAGAAGCATCGCACGGCGCCCCGGCGGCAAGCGGTGTTTCGGACAGGCAGCATGCGTGCACCGGCCGTACACCGGCTGTACACCCCCCTGCCCGTTTTCCTCCGTCCCGGCTCAATTGGTGTTTTTGAACCGAAGGCCCGGAGGAACACCAGATGAACGTCCCCAACCCGAAAATCACCACGGGCGCATTGCCCGCATCGCGCAAGATCTACGTCAACGGCGAGGTCCATGAGGACATCCGCGTGCCGATGCGTGAGATCTCCACCCACCCCACCGCGGGCGAGGCGCCGCTGCCGGTCTATGACAGCTCCGGCCCCTATACCGATCCGGAGGTGCTGACCGACATCCGCCAGGGCCTGCCGCAGCTGCGCCGCCAGTGGATCGAGGCCCGCGGCGACGTCGAGAGCTACCAGGGCCGCGATGTGAAGCCGGAGGACAACGGCTTTGTCGAAGGCGACCGGCTGACGCCGGAGTTCCCGGTGAATCCTGCCCCGCTGCGCGGCAAGGACGGCAAGGCGCCGACCCAGCTGGCCTATGCGCGTGCGGGCATCATCACGCCGGAGATGGAGTTCGTGGCGATCCGCGAAAACCAGCTGCGCGAGCTGTCGCCCTGCCACGGCAACCGCGACGGCAATGACTTTGGCGCCAACATCCCGGACTACGTGACGCCGGAATTCGTGCGGTCCGAAATCGCCGCCGGTCGCGCCATCATCCCCGCAAACATCAACCACCCGGAAATCGAGCCGATGATCATCGGCCGCAATTTCAAGGTGAAGATCAACGCCAACATGGGCACCTCTGCCGTGACCTCCTCAATGGAGGAAGAGGTCGACAAGCTGGTCTGGGCGATCCGCTGGGGCGCCGACACCGTGATGGACCTGTCCACGGGCCGCAACATCCACAACACCCGCGAATGGATCGTGCGCAACTCGCCGGTGCCGATCGGCACGGTTCCGATCTACCAGGCGCTGGAGAAGGTGAATGGCATCGCCGAGGACCTGACCTGGGAAGTGTTCCGCGACACGCTGATCGAACAGGCGGAACAGGGCGTCGATTACTTCACCATCCATGCGGGCGTGCGGCTGCATATGGTGCCGATGACGGTGAACCGGGTGACGGGGATTGTCTCGCGCGGCGGCTCGATCATGGCGAAGTGGTGCCTGCATCACCACAAGGAGAGCTTCCTCTATGAGCATTTCGAGGAAATCTGCGACATCTGCCGCCAGTATGATGTGAGCTTCTCTTTGGGCGACGGGCTGCGGCCGGGCTCCATTGCGGACGCCAATGACGAGGCGCAGTTTGCCGAGCTGGAAACCCTGGGTGAGCTGACCAAGATCGCTTGGGCCAAGGACTGCCAGGTGATGATTGAGGGGCCGGGCCATGTTGCCATGCACAAGATCAAGGAGAACATGGACAAGCAGCTGGAGTGCTGCCACGAGGCGCCGTTCTATACGCTGGGGCCGCTGACCACCGACATTGCGCCGGGCTATGACCACATCACCAGCGGCATCGGGGCGGCGATGATCGGCTGGTTCGGTTGCGCGATGCTGTGCTACGTGACACCGAAGGAGCATCTGGGCCTGCCCGACCGCGACGATGTTAAGACCGGGGTCATCACCTACAAGATCGCAGCCCATGCTGCCGACCTCGCCAAGGGTTTGCCCGGCGCCCAGCGCCGCGACGATGCGCTGAGCCGCGCGCGGTTCGAGTTCCGCTGGGAGGACCAGTTCAACCTGTCGCTGGACCCGGACACCGCACGCGAATTCCACGACCAGACCCTGCCGAAACAGGCCCACAAGGTTGCCCATTTCTGCTCCATGTGCGGGCCGAAATTCTGTTCGATGCGGATCAGCCACGACATCCGCTCGGAAGCGCAGAAAGAGGGCATGGAGGCGATGGCCGCCAAGTTCCGCGAGGGCGGCGAGCTCTATGTGCCTGCGGCTGAAGCTGCGGAACCGGCGGAATGATCTCCATCGCCGGTGCGGGGCTTGCCGGTCTCGCCTGCGCCTATGAACTGGCGCAGCGCGGGGCGGCGGTCACCGTCTATGAGCGGGGCGAGACGCCCGGGGCTGGCAGTGTCGCGCGCTTTGCGGGCGGCATGCTGGCACCCTGGTGCGAACGCGAAAGCGCCGAAGCAGAGGTGATCACCCTCGGCAGCCGCGCCTTCGGCTGGTGGGCCAAGGTCACGACCGTGCACAGGCGCGGCACGCTGGTGGTGGCGCCTGCCCGCGACCGGGCAGAGCTGACCCGTTTCGCCCGCCGCACAAGTAGCCACCGCAGTGTGGACGGAGCGGAGATCGGCGCGCTGGAGCCAGCGCTGGTGGGGCGGTTTGCGCAAGGTCTGTTCTTTGAAGGCGAGGCGCATCTGGACCCGCGGCGGGCGCTGCGGGACTTGAGCGCCAAGGTGCAGGAACTGGGGGTCGAGATCCGCTATGGCTCACCCGCCCCGGCCCGCGTCACGCTGGATTGCACCGGGATGGCGGCACCGCTGCCCGGCTTGCGCCCGGTGCGCGGCGAGATGGCGGTCCTTCATTGCCCGCAGGTGGAGATCACCCGCACCCTGCGCCTGCTGCACCCGCGGATGCCTCTCTACCTGGTGCCCCGCGGCGACGGGTATTTCATGATCGGCGGCACCATGATCGAGAGCAGTTCTGACCGTGCCATCACGCTGCGCTCCTTAAGTGAACTTTTGAGCGCGGCCTTTGCCCTGCACCCGGGGTTTGCCGAGGCCAGCGTAGTGGAGACCGGCGCAGGCCTGCGCCCGGCCTTTGCCGACAACCTGCCGCGGCTCACTGAACAGAACGGCACGCTTTACCTCAACGGGTTGTACCGCCACGGATTTCTGCTGGCACCCGCGATGGCGCAGCAGGCCGCGGACCACCTGCTAACGGAGACATCAGATGAAGATCATCGTGAACGCCAAACCGCATGAGGTTGCCGCAAGCGACCTGAAGGGGGCGCTGCAGGAACTCGGCTATGCCTGCTCCTCCGTTGCGACCGCACTGAACGGCACATTTATTGCGCGCGGCCAGCGGACAGAGGTGCAGCTGGCTGAGGGTGACTGCTTGGAAGTCCTGGCCCCGATGCAGGGAGGCTGAGATGCAATTCTACGGAACAGAGATCACCTCGCGGCTGCTGTTGGGCACCGCGCAATACCCGTCGCCTGCGGTGCTGGCGGAGGCGGTGAAGGCCAGCGGCACGGAGATCATCACCGTGTCCCTGCGCCGCGAAACCGCCGATGGATCCGGCACTGCATTTTGGCAGGAGCTGCAGAAGACCGGCTGCCGCATCCTGCCGAACACAGCGGGCTGCCATTCGGTGCAGGAGGCGGTGACAACGGCCCGCATGGCGCGGGAGCTGTTTGATACGCCCTGGATCAAACTGGAGGTGATCGGACACTCCGACACGCTGCAGCCGGATGTGTTTGGTCTGGTAGAGGCCGCGCGTATCCTGAGCAGCGAAGGCTTCCAGGTGTTTCCCTATACCACCGATGATCTGGTGGTGGGTGAGAAACTCTTGGAGGCGGGCTGCGAGGTGCTGATGCCCTGGGGGGCGCCGATCGGCTCCGGCCAGGGGTTGCGCAACCCGGACGCCTTGCGGGCGATGCGAGCGCATTTTCCGGGGGTGCCGCTGGTTGTTGATGCCGGCATCGGGCGGCCCTCGGACGCGGCCCAGGCGACGGAGCTGGGCATGGATGCGGTGCTGTTGAACACTGCGGTCGCCAAGGCCGGCGACCCTGCGGGCATGGCCCGTGCAATGGCGCTGGCGGTTGAGGCGGGCCGTGCGGGGTTTGCTGCCGATCCAATGGAGCGGCGCGATATGGCGGTGCCCTCAACCCCGGTTCTGGGAATGGCGGAGTTTGCATGATGGAACGGTTTTATATGATCACAGGCCATGTGGGACGGCTGGAGCTGCTGGTGCCGCATGGGGCCAAGCTGGTGCAGCTGCGGATCAAGGACCAGCCGGAGGCTGAGGTGCGCCGCCAGATCGCCCGGGCACGCGACTTCTGCGCGGTGCATGATGCCCAGCTGGTGGTCAATGACTACTGGCAGGCGGCTTTGGACCTGAACTGCAACTTTGTGCACCTGGGACAGGAGGACATGGACAGTGCCGACTTTGCCGCGTTGCGCCGCAAGGGGGTCCGCTTTGGACTGTCGACCCATGACGAGGCGGAGCTGGACCGCGCATTGTCCTTGGGGCCCGCGTATGTGGCGCTGGGGCCGGTCTATCCGACGCTTCTGAAGAAGATGAAATGGGGGCCGCAGGGGCTGGAGCGGGTGACGCGCTGGAAGCAGATGACAGGCGATGTGCCGCTGGTTGCCATCGGCGGGCTGACGCCGGAACGGCTGCCGGGGGTTTTTGCAGCGGGCGCCGACAGCGCGGCGGTGGTGACGGACATCCAGCTGGCAGACGATCCTGAGGCCCGCACCCGCGAATGGGTGCAGGCCTGCCGGATCCGGGAGAACGCATGAGCCGCTATGCACGCCAGATGATCCTGCCGGAAGTGGGTGCGGAAGGGCAGGAACGCCTCGCCCGCGCCCATGTGCTGGTGGTTGGCGCCGGGGGGCTTGGCTGTCCGGTGCTGCAATACCTGAGCGGCGCGGGTGTCGGGCGGATCACGGTGATGGATGGCGACATGGTAGAGGAAAGCAACCTGCACCGGCAGGTGCTCTATTCCATGGCGGACATCGGTTTGCCCAAGGTGGAGGCGGCCCGGCAGCACTTGCTAGCCGCCAATCCGGGTTTGCAGTTTACAGCGCAGGCCCGGTATCTTGATGCAGCCAACGCGGAGCAGATGGTGGCTGGCGTCGATCTGGTGGTGGATGCGGCGGACAGTTTTGCGGTGTCTTATATTCTGTCGGATGAATGCCTGCGGCAGGGCAAGATGCTGGTTTCGGCCTCTGCACTGGGGCAGTCGGGCTATGCCGGGGGCTTTTGCGGCGGCGCGCCGTCGCTGCGTGCCGTTTTCCCGGACTTGCCTGCACAGGCCGCGACCTGCGCAACCGCCGGTGTGATGGGGCCGGTGGTGGGCATGATCGGCGCCCTGCAGGCGCAACTGGCGCTGAAGACGCTGCTGAAACATGAGCCCTCGCCGCTGGGGCAGCTGTTTGTTTTCCGGCTCGGAGAGCTGCAGGTGAGCACTTTCCGCTTTGACAAAGCCGAGGAGCCAGAGGAGGCCCTGCCCTTCCTTGCCGCGGCTCATATCTCGCCTGACGACACGGTGGTTGAACTGCGGGACACCGCTGAAGCGCCCAAGTTGCTGGCTCCGCAGGCCCGCCGGATCGCGCGTGCGGAGCTAACAGCAGCGGGGCTGCCAAGGGAGAGCCGGATCGTGCTGTGCTGCCGCAGCGGGCTGCGCGCTTGGGGCGCAGCGCAGGATCTGCGACAGGCGGGGTACAGCGATCTGGCCCTGCTCGCCGCGGGGGACAGCGCATGACGGTGATCCTGGCCATTGGCGGCACCGACAGCAGCGGCGGTGCGGGGCTGACACGGGATACAGCGATGGCCGCAGAGCTGGGCGTGACTGTCCGCCCGGTGGTGACAGCCGTCACGGTGCAAACAGACGAGGCAGTTCTGGGTGTTCACCCCTGCCCGCCCGAGGCGGTGGCGGATCAGATCCGCGCGGCGCTGGCAACATCCCCGGCGCCGGGTGCTGTGAAGATCGGCATGCTCGGTTCCGCCGCAGTCGCGGAGGCTGTGGCGGTTGCCTTGCCAGCCGGGCTGCCCATTATATTGGACCCGGTCCTGAAAGCGAGTTCCGGCGGCACATTGATGGACGCGAACGGCTTTGGCGTCCTGCTGCGCCGTGCCGCGCTGGTTACGCCGAACCTGGCTGAACTTGAGGTGCTCGCCAGAATAGGTGGTCCGCTTGAGACACAAGCAGCAGCCCTGCTGAGCCAAGGCGCGCAGGCGGTGCTGGTCAAGGGCGGGCACGGCACCGGCACCAAGAGCACCGACCTGTTGTTCACGCCGCAAAGGTCAGTCAGGCGGCACACGGCGCAGCGGCTGCCTGTTGCGAAACGCGGCACCGGATGCAGCCTCGCCACCGCAATTGCCTGCCATCTGGCGCGGGGCGCTGATTTGGACAGCGCTTGCGGTCAAGCCAAGCTCTCTGTCCACCGCTGGCTGCGCCGCTGACCGCGGCAAGGTCGCTGGCAGGCCGCTTTCAGGACGGTTTCAGGACGGAGCGAAGCGTTCAGTCTCCCTAGGGTCGCGGCAGCACCGCTGCCATCTTAACAGGGAGACTTGCCGCATGGCCGAAATAACCGCGCTTAGCGCCGAAACAATGGCTGCCAAACTGCGGGCGCGGGAGCTGAGTGCCCGCGAAGTGCTGGAGGCCCACCAAGCGCGGACCGAAGTACAGGAACCCACGGTCAACGCTTTCATCACCCTGGACTGGGAGGCAGCAGAGGGGCGGGCGGCGGAGCTGGATGCAATGGCGACACGCGGGGATTTTGCCGGCCCGCTGCACGGTCTGCCCGTTGCCATCAAGGATTGCTTTGAAACCAAGGGGCTGCGCACCACCTGGGGGTCCAAGAGTTTTGAGACCTTTGTGCCGGATTACGACGCGCTGCATGTGGCCCGGCTGCGCGCAGCCGGTGCGGTGATCACCGGCAAGACCAATACGCCGGAGTTCACCCTGTCGGGCCAAACCGCCAACCTGGTCTCCGGCACCACCCGCAATCCGCTGAACCCGCAAAAATCCGTTGCGGGAAGCTCCGGCGGCGCGGCAGCGGTACTGGCGGCAAACATGGCGGCGCTGGCCGACGGCTCCGACCTGGGCGGCAGCACCCGCACCCCTGCCGCCTGGTGCGGCGTCGTAGGGATGCGTCCCTCCTCCGGCCTGATCCCCTATGATCCGAACCCGGCGCCTTTTGACGGGCTGTCGGTGCCGGGGCCGATGGCACGGACTGTGCGGGACCTGGTGCTGATGCTGGAGGTGATGCAGGGCAATGCGGCTTGCCAGCCGCTGGGGTACTGGCAGGCGCTGCCGCGGCTGGCGGAGCTGGAAGAGGCCCCTGCACCGCGCTCTGGCCGGGTGGCGCTGTCACTGTCCCCGTTTGGCTCCAGCGTGGAGCCATCCGTGCAGGCGGCGATTGCCCCGGTGGAGGCGCTGTGCCGCGAGCTGGGCTGGCAGGTCGCGGAAGACACGCCGCCGCTGGAGCCGCTGCTGGCGCATCAGGACATCATCCGGGGCCAATGCGCGCTGCAGCTCCGGTCTGCATTGCAGCCGGATATGGCGCTGGCGGGCGAAAGCTACCGCACCGCCTGCGCCCAGGCCGAGGGGCGCAGCCTGGCGGAGCTGATCGCCTATCAGACTACCCGCGCCAAGGTCTGGGCAGATGTCTGCGCCTTCTTCCAGCGTTACGACTTTGCCCTCTGGCCCACTGCGACGGGGATGCCGTTTTCCGCTGACCTGCGCGACGGGGAGATCACTGAGGACTGGCGCACGGTGACGCTGACACCGCCGATGGAGCTGCCCTCAGCCTCCATCCCCTTTGGCAATTCCGCTGACGGGATGCCGGTTGGGCTGCATATCACCGGGCCGAAAGGGTCGGATGCGCGGCTGCTGCAGTTTGCCCGCAGCATCGAGCGGGCGATCCAGGGCTGACGTGCCTCAGCGCATCCAGAAGCCTTCGGACTTGATCCGGTTGCGGATCGCCTGCTCGCGCCGCGGCAGGTTTTTGCGGTCAAACAGCGCCCGCACCTTCTCGCCGCGGCCCTGATAGACCATGCGCTTGATCGGCTCGTAGCCTTTCAGCACCTTTTTGATCCTGTTTGGTGCGGCAACCTCCTGCAGCACTTCCACCACGCGGTCGCTTTCGCGCGCGTAAAGCAGCGGGAACAGCCGGTAGTGGCAGCTGACCTCGCCGTCGAGATAGCCTGCGGGCAGCGCATCGCGGCCGCCGCCGAAGGAGTGGATCACCAGCGGCAGCACGATCTGGTCCAGCCAGGGGTCCAGGCTTTGGCCCGCCAGTTCCTGCGGCGGGTCGTTGCGGACCGATTGCGCATAAACCAGAAAGCGTTTGCCAAAGGCCCGCGGGCAGGCGCCATAGAAAAAGCCCGCGTTGAAATAGAGGTAACGCTTCCAGTACTCATCCGGCTGGCTGAGATCGAGGCTGGATAGAAAATCAAGGCCGAAGCGGTCATAGAGCGCCTGCCAGATGCCCGCGTAGCCCGGACCGTACAGCGTCGGTTTCGGCCAGGTGCCCTCAACCCGCAGCGAGGCGCTGGGGCGGGAGAAGTCAAACGGCACCTCTGCCAGCTCGCCGGTGATCAGCGTGTCGGTGTCAAAGAACACAAACGGCTCCCCCTCGGGCAGCGCCTGCAGCGCCTCGATCTTGTTGCCATAGGGGTAGGCCGCGCCGAACAGCTTGCTTTCGAACGGCAGGATCTCTGCGCCCAGATCCGCAAGTGCCTGCAGGACATCCTGATTGCGGATGCCGGGATCTTTGTCCCACAGCGGCCCCGGCTGCGGCACGGCCACGAACAGGCGGCCGGAAAATCCCGGAGAACAGTGGCGCAGCGAGGCAGCAAACAGCAGCGCCTCATACTGCAGCCGGCCCGCTTGGCCGACGATCATCACATTGAAGGGGGCATTTGCCATTGTTTTCCCCGTTTTCCGTCTCTGCCGGGCGGTTAGGACTGCGCGTTAAGGCAGCAAAGAGAATTGCCTGCTAAGCTAGCTATAAGCCGGCAGGAAGCCGCGCAACCGGCCTTAGGAATTTCAGGGCGCCTTGTGACGCAAAAGGCGCCCGAGAGTGGAGAGAGACGATGTTTGACGTAATCCTGGCCATCATTGCTGCCTCGGCCCGACCCGGGGTGGACAGCGGCGCGCCGGCAGCTGCCGCAGCGGCACCCGCCGCGGAAGCGGTGCAGACCGCCCTGACCGCGGAACCGCAAGAGGCGACTGGCAGCTTTACGACCGCGCTTGAGGTCAAGCCGATCCTGGCGGCGACGCAGGCCAACTGGATCCATGTGCGCGAGTTTGACGGGCAGGATCTGCTCTATGTGACTCATCTGTGGTCCTGGCGCTGCGGCCTGGCGCAGATCAAGCTGGGGGTGAACGGCCAGGCGCCGGAAATCTGGCCGCTGCCGGACTGCCATCTGGACGAAGGCTTTCCCAACATGATCAAGGAAGAAGACGGCCTGCCCTACCGCAGCTACCCGCTGGGCTCGATCCAGCAGATCGCGGTTGAGGTGACCTATGATGACCTGACCTCCGAAAGCCTGACCTTCGGCCGCAACGGCCAGCCGGTGCAGTAATACAGAGCAGCTGCGGCCTGCAATCCGCGCGGCAAACGGGCTGTTACGGGGAAATGAGAGACACGCCGGGCAGACGCTGGATGGAATAGAGATCCTCCTCATAGGCCTCACTCATTTCCGCGACCAGCCCTGCAGTCCAGCCGGGGAAATCCAGCTCCTCCTCGAGCGCATCCTCCCTTGCGAATTTTTCGAGAAAGGCTGCGCAGACCCGGCGCTTGTGGATCTCTGTCATATCCGGGTGTGCGTCCAGATAGGCGCGCAATCGCTCAACCCCTGCGGGCTGCATGAGCGACGCCAGCAGGTCGAACCCGCCCTTGACCGGCGCTGACATTTCCAGCCCCGCGAGGTCACGCAAAACCTGGCCCCAGATCAGTGGCAAATCCTCGTAACACCAGACCGTGATTGGCATCTGCGGCACCGCCTGCCGCATCCGCTGCAGCAGGCCGGACCAGCGCAGCTGCAACGGATCGCATCGCTGCAAAGCTTCGCGCACGGTGCCGCGGGCGGATTTTGCAAACAGCGCAGGCAGAAAGGCCGCCGGGTTGCGCAGCGCCATGAAGATTTCCAGCTGATCATAGGGAAACAGCTGCTGCAGCCCCTGCAGCCGCTGCTCTGCGTCCGGATAAAAACTGCTGCCCCGCAGCGCATGCCGCGGCGAACCGAAGAAATGCGGGTTCGAAAACACCACCCGGCTGGCCGGGCTGTCATCCAGAATGGCATCCCACAGGACATCAGGCGCCTCTGCTGCGGCGGTGCCGCCTTTCATGGCGGCCAGGCAATCCTTCAGCAAACTGCGGTATTTTCCGGGACCGGGTACGGCAACCCCTTGCCGTGACAGCGCGCCTGTGTTCTTCAACAGCGCCTTCAGCAGCAGGTCCTCCTCAGTGGCATGCGCGCCGCAGTGAATGATGACCTGCATGAGCGGACCCGTGGTTGCCTGTTGCCTGTGTCCAGACCTACTGCGGCGCGGCCGCCAGGTCAAACCAGAGGCCAGGCACCTGCCCGGTCTGCAACGGATATTCAACAGGTTTTCCCCACATGAGAGCAGGCCTGTCCGCTTGTTGAAAAAGACCTCTTGCGACCGACCCGCGAACGATGCTAAGCGCGGTTTCACAGCTCAGCGCCCCTATAGCTCAGCTGGTAGAGCAACTGATTTGTAATCAGTAGGTCCGCGGTTCGAGTCCGTGTGGGGGCACCATTTTCCCGGATATCAGTTATTCCGAAGCAACCAGGTTGCGGTCTGCACAGGCGGATGAAAATACCTGCGGCAAAACTGCTCTGTATTTCGCTGCGGCGGGAAAAGACTTCAATTGCCTGCGCAGATGCGGGCGGCTTGCCGGCACTGTATACCCAAGGCGTTTCTACAAAAAGCTGGCTTCGATCGCCAGGCCTCAGATGCGGAACGTGCTCCCGGCCCTCGCGCCGAGCTGCAGTTTTTGCTGAGCACTGGTCGCCAGCTTCAATGGCCAAAGTGTAACCTGGCACTCGAAAAAGTGAACTGGAGCTAGACTCCAATTGATGCTGGGAAATTCAAAATGATACCCGATCCGCGCTAGTATGGCGGGTCCGCATTTCAAATAATTTCTTGAAAATTTCGTAAAAATGACATAAGCTGATACTGCCATGCAACAGTGAGTGGTTAAATTATCCTAACATGGTAAACCGTGGACTTGATGCGTTCATCCGGGATCACGGAGAGCGTTGAATAGCAATTTGCTATTCTTCTCATTTGCTAATGGAGCAAAACTAGGGGGTTTATTTACTAGGGGGGGTATCAAATGATTGTTAGGCCAGAATTGCGCTGCGAAACACAAAGCAGCGCAAGCGTCCGTTCTGCACCTAAAAGCCTGCTTTCTTCTCGTGGAGAGCGTGCGGCCATCCGCAAGGACGCCGCCACCGGGCATGTGGGCAATTCTCCGAAGGCAGACCTGAAATTCCAGCTTGCAAAGACGAAAACCGGCTTGTGGCAAGTTCTGGATGCCAAGTTTGCTTGCGGCGGAGTGTTTCAGGACCGCGTGTCTGCCACGCGGTTTATCCGCCAGGAACTTGCCGGCTGCAGGGCGCCCCTTGTGTACGTGCTGATTGGGTCCTCAGAATAGGCGCCCCTCCTGCACGGCCCCGAACCGGGCTGCCACACAACTTCAAATACAGTTAATTTCCCCGGCCAGACCTGTGTCTGGGGTGTGCTGCGTTAGATATGGAGAATACCATGGAACACGTGCAGCAATTCGGATCGGAAAATGTCCAATTTTCCGAAACCGGACTATTTGCGAGATATGAATCCAATGTGCAATCCTATGCCAGGTCAATGCCTGCAGTTTTTGCAAAAGCCGTCGGCTGTGAAATCTGGAGCGAGGCGGGAGACCGCTATCTCGATTTTCTATCAGGTGCAGGATCACTGAATTACGGGCACAACAACCCCGTTTTGAAAAACGCGCTGACCGAATATGTGAATTCGGATGGCATCGTTCACAGCCTTGACCTGCACACAGAGGCCAAGGCGTTCTTTCTGGCGGAACTTGCGGACACCATCTTGCGGCCCCGCGGGCTGGATTATGTTGCTCAGTTCACCGGGCCGACCGGCACAAACGCGGTGGAAGCGGCATTGAAACTTGCCAGAAAAGTGACCGGCCGGACCACTGTTGTGCACTTTACCAACAGCTTCCACGGTGTTTCGCTTGGCTCGCTTTCCATGACCGGCAATCAGACCCTGCGCAAGGCGGCCGGCGTGCCGCTGCAGGGGGCGGTTTGCATGCCATTCGACGGCTATCTCGGGGACGGCGTGGATACGATCGCCATTCTGGACCGGATGCTTTGCGACAACTCCAGCGGCATCGACCTGCCAGCGGCGGTGCTTGTTGAAACCGTTCAAGGGGAAGGCGGCCTCAACCCCGCAAGCCGGGAGTGGCTGCGCAAGCTTGAGGCGCTGTGCAACCGCCTGGAGATCCTGCTTATTGTCGACGACATTCAGGCCGGCTGCGGACGCACCGGCACGTTCTTCAGCTTTGAGGCGGCGGGCATTGTTCCGGATATCGTCACGCTGTCGAAATCCCTCTCCGGCTATGGGCTGCCGCTGGCGATAGTCCTGCTGAAACGGGAACTGGATCAATGGGAGCCCGGTGAGCACAACGGAACCTTCCGCGGCAATAACCATGCCTTCGTGACCGCCGCTGCAACGCTGCGCCACTATTGGCGGACAAAGGACTTCTCCCGGGATGTCATGCAGAAGGCCGAATATCTCGTGGGGCGCCTGCAGGGCATCGTCGCCCGGTTCCCCGAGCATCTGGAGAGGGTCAAGGGGCGCGGGTTCATGCGGGGCATCAGCTTTGCGAACGCAGGCAAGGCCGGTCAGGTGCGCGACCGCTGCTTCGCCCTTGGGCTGATCTGCGAGCGCTGCGGACCGGATGACGAAGTCGTCAAATGCATGTCGCCTCTGACGATCACCGACGGGGAACTGGCCGAGGGACTGGACATCCTGGAGCGCGCCACCGCTGATATTCTGGGTGCGCGAGGCAGATCCGGCCCGAAAATCCGCATCGCGAAGTCCTGACCCGGCAACTGTGCATCAGCTTTCCTAACCGCTGGACAGCGCTGTTGAGGGACGTTTGCATGAGAATTCCGGCTCAAAGTCTGCCGTTCTGCGACCCTTGAGCCGGAAAGGTTGGGAAGGGGGGCACAGTTTTCCTTCCCAACCGGACTGCGGGCACCGCATTTGCGAGCCTGCAGCCGCATCCATCCACGCAATCCCCGCCAGGGCGACGGAAAGCACAGAGCACAGCACCACCACGCAACGACGCCTGAACAGCCCGCGCTGCACGGCGTTCCGGCCAATGGAGCTCAAAAGTGCTTACGTGTCATTCAGCAGTGAACTCTGTCCGCTGGCAGCCCGGTGAACGGCTGCACCACCTGTTCGAAAGACGCTGCGATGAATTCGAGGCCGCCGGCGACAGTGACCACCTTGCAGTCATTTCCAGGGACGCAACGCTGACCTTCCGGGATTTGGACAACCATGCCAACCAGCTGGCCCGCTACCTGCTGTCAAACGGGCTGGGACCGGGCAACCGCATTGGCCTGATGTTCGACAAATCCGCGGCATCCTATACCGCCCTTCTGGCGGTGCAGAAGATACACGCCGCATATGTGCCGCTGGATGAAGGTTTCCCCCGCGAGCGCATAGCCTTCATTCTGGAAGACGCGGGCGTCGACGCGGTTCTTTCGCTTGAGCGGTATGCCGGCTGCTTTAGCGGAATTGATCTTCCCGCACATTTTCTGGACTTCGCTGCGCCGCAAATCGAAGCCTGCAGCACGGCCCGGCTGAGCCCCGCTGAACTGACAGGCAAAGGCGACGAGGTTGCCTATCTCATCTACACGTCAGGCACGACAGGGAAGCCGAAGGGTGTCGTGATTGAACAGGCGAGTATCTGCAATTTTGTGCGGGTCGCAGCCGAGACCTATGGCTACCGGCCCGACGACCGGGTGTATCAGGGCATGACGATTGCGTTCGACTTTTCCGTCGAAGAGCTTTGGGTGCCGCTATTGGCCGGGGCGGCACTTGTTCCCACCAAGCAGGGAGTGAGTCTGGTCGGAGAAGAACTGGCAGATTTTCTACGCCGGCGCCAGGTCACTGCGATGTGCTGCGTGCCGACGCTGCTGGCGACATTGGAAGAAGAATTGCCGGACCTGCGGCTGCTGCTTGTTTCGGGAGAGGCATGTCCGCAAGGCCTGATCTCTCGCTGGCACCGGGATGGCCGCACGATCCTGAATGCCTATGGACCAACGGAAGCGACCGTTACATGCACCATAACTGAACTGCACCCGGACAAGCCGGTCACCATCGGCGGCCCGCTGCCCAGTTATTCGATTGCCATCCTCGACCCGGACGAGGACACCGAGCTGGCAGATGGCGAGCTGGGGGAAATAGCCGTCGCAGGCGTTGGCTTGGCCGCCGGCTATCTCAACCGTCCGAATCTGACCGCCAGGAAATTTGTTCCCGATTGCCTGAACGGCCCCAACAACCCTTCCCGCCGGCTTTACCGCACGGGCGATCTGGGCCGTATCAACGCCGATGGCGAAATCGAATTCCACGGCCGGATAGACACCCAGGTCAAACTGCGGGGGTACCGTATCGAGCTGACAGAAATCGAGTCGGTGCTGCTTGAACTTCCTGAAATCTCTCAAGCCGTCGTCGACACCTGGGAAACCGAACCCGGAACGCGGGAGCTGGTTGCCTATTACGCACTCAATCAAGGTGTTGCAGCGCTGGACAGGGAAACTGTCGCCCGGAAGCTGAAGGGGAGGCTGCCGGCCTATATGATCCCTTCATATCTGGAGGAGCTGAAACACATTCCAATGACCGTCAACAACAAGGCGGACCGGAAGCAGCTGCCGGCCCCGGCCGGGCCGCGCTTCATTGTCAGCAGCAAGAATGCGGTTGCCCTGCAGGGCGAAGTGGAGGAATTGCTCGCCGGGCAGCTTTACCCGATCCTGAATGTTGAACAGATTTCGGCGGACGACCATTTCTTTGATGATCTTGGAGCCCATTCCCTGCTGATGGCGCGCTATTGCGCGGCGCTGCGCAAATGCCCCGAGCTGCCGAGCATCTCGATGCGCGATATCTACCTTAACCCGACAATCCGTAAGCTGGGCGATTTTGCAAAGGCCGCAGCACCTGCCCCGCAGGTCCGCAAACCGCCGCAGGCGCCCAAACCCGCACACATCGCAAGCGACGGCGCGTACCTTCTTTGCGGAGCTGCGCAAGCCGCCTGGATGATGGCCTATGGGCTGGCGGGCTTGTGGCTGATTGTCAAATCCATTGAATGGGCGCTGTCGGGCAGCCCTACCGCCATAGAGGCGGGCGGGCGCATGATGCTCGCCGGTTTTGGTCTGTTTGTGCTGTTCAGCCTGATTCCGATTGCCGCGAAATGGACGCTGATCGGCCGTTGGAAGCCTGAGCGTTTTCCGATTTGGAGCATGGCGTATTTCCGGTTCTGGCTGGTCAAGGGACTGGTGCGCAGCGCTCCGCCGGCCCTGCTCGCCGGCACGCCGGTCTACAATGTCTATTTGCGCGCCCTCGGTGCCAGGATCGGACGCGGCACTGTGATCCATTCCGCCACGCCGGTCTGTACCGATCTGCTATCAATCGGCAGCAACACAATCCTGCGCCGCGAAACGGTTGCACTTGGTTACCAGGCCGAAGCCGGCTTCATCGAAACCGGGCCAGTCACCATCGGAGACGATGTGTTCATCGGCGAGGCCAGCATTCTTGAAATCGGCTCGTCAATGGAAGACGGAACCCAGCTTGGCCACGCGTCGAGCCTGGAAAGGGATCAAGTTGCACTTTCCGGCAAGCGCTATCACGGCACCCCTGCTGTCGAAACAAATGATGACTATTGCAGGATCGAACCGCGCCGCTGCAGCGAACTGCGCCGGTGGGCCTATACGCTCGGCGGACTGACCTTCGGTTTCCTGATGTTAGGGCTGATGTCCAGCGTCTTGGGCGCGGTCATTCTGGGCGGCTATGTGAATGAAATCGCCGCGATCACTGACCTGCGGGAAATGGCAATCCTCGCCGTGCAAGTCACGTTTGTCCTTTACCTCGTGGCCTTTCCTGCCGGACTGCTGTTTATCGGCATCATGCCGCGCATTGCACATAAATTCGTGGAACCTGGCCGGGTCTACACGCTGTATGGTTTTCACTACTTCATGCACGGCCTTGTTGCCCGCTGGTCGAATTCACGCTTCTACAATCTGATTTTCGGCGACAGCTCGGCAATTGTCTATTACCTGCGGTATGTCGGCTACAACCTGAACAAGGTGGTGCAGACCGGGTCGAATTTCGGGATCAATCACCGCCACACCGATCCGTTCCTTTGCGACATTGGCAGCGGAACAATGGTTTCGGACGGGCTGTCCATGATCAACACAGAATATTCGGCCTCGTCCTTCCGCGTGCTGCCCGTGAAGATCGGTGCGCAGAACTATCTGGGCAACAACATCCACTATCCTGCCGGCGGGCGTACGGGTGAAAACTGCCTGATCGGGACTAAGGCGATGATACCTGTCGACGGGCCGGTTTTGGAGAATACAGGCCTATTGGGTTCGCCTCCCTTTGAGATTCCCAGGGCCGTGCAGCGTGACACAGAGATGGCGAGCAAACTTGAAGATGCAGCCCGTGCCGGCCGGCTGAAGGAGAAGAATTATCACAACCTGATCACGGCCCTGATCTATCAGGCAGCTATGCTAGTGCTTGTCTGTATCATGCTGTTCTCGGCTCAAATCGCCTGGCAGAGCTATCTTGCGGTTGGTTTTCCGGCCTTTGCAGTCCTGGCCATTTGCCTGAGCTTCTTCACCATCGGCTATTTTGTCTTCTGCGAACGGGCCAGTCTTGCTTTCGGCAGGCTGAAACCCCGTCAGGTGATCGTGCTTGATGATTATTTCTGGTCGCACGAACGGCATTGGAAAATGTCCGAACATCCAGTCCCTGCCCTATTTGCAGGAACGCCAATGCGCGGTCTCCTTGGCCGCCTGCTGGGCATGCGTATCGGCCGCAAGCTGTTTGATGATGGCGCCCAGTTCGTGGAACGAACACTGATCAGCATCGGCGACAATGCAACTCTTAACTACAGGGCGACGCTGCAGTGCCACTCCCTGGAGGAAGGCGTGTTCAAATCGGACCGCATCTCAGTGGGCAGCGGGGCCACGGTAAGCGTTGGCGGCTTTGTCCATTACGGTGCCAGCGTTGGTGACAAGGCGGTCTTGGGAGCCAACGCCTTCCTTATGAAAGGTGAAGAAGTCGGTGCAGGCGATGTGTGGTGCGGCAACCCGGCCTGCCCGCCGCCGCATACCGAAGCAGAAAGCGCACTGAACTTCGGCCACCGCGACGCAGAGGTGCGAGTAAACGCTTGCCAGCAGCCGCTTTGTGCCGAATGATTCAACCGGGCATTGCTTGCCCGCCGTGTTGCAGACGGCAATTGAGTGCGTCATGTTCGACCGGCAGGGATGCTCTGCTTTGGGCAGTATCTTGAGCACGGACCGGGCAGGACCTCAGGAGGACCGCAAGGAAATGAAATCCATTGTTGTGACATGCGCGGCGTGCGCCTTGGCGCTTGCGGTGCCTGCGGGTGGCTGGGCCGAAGAAAACCGTCTGGTTCTTCTGGATGGAGCAGACGGGCCAGAAGACGAAAGCTATGATCCAGCCGCGCCCTTTCTGGCTGAACTGACATTGGAATATCTCCACAACGACAGTGATGATCCGGAAGATCAGGAAGACGAATACACAGCTACGCTGGATCTCGAGTTTTATTTGAACGAGAACGTCTTGCTGGTTGGCACCTTGCTTGGCACATCGGTGAAAGGTGAGGGAACATTTCCGAACGACTACGATTTCTATTTTGAAGAGTTGTACCTGAATGCAGAGATTGACAGCGTTGGTGTCTTCGGCGGCAAGTTCAACCCGGTGTTCGGAATAGGTTTTGATGACGTGGCCGGAGAGCTCTACGGTGCGGGCTATCACGACGGCTACGAATTGACTGAGCGGCTTGGAGCAGGTGTTTACTACTCCTTCGAGGATGCTTTGGGCGGTGAACACATCCTAGGCGCCAGCGCCTTTCAGCTGGATACCAGTTTCCTCGCCAAGAGCTTTTTGCGCGGTGAGCGGCTTGCGTCCCGTACAGACGGCGGGCTGAGCAACACTGGCGGCCTGAATTCCTACAACATCTGGCTGGAAGGCGAAGATGCCTTTGGCATCGAGGATTCCCGCTACAACATCACTTACCGCTCGCAAGAGGGCGGGCTTCCGGGAGAGGCAACGGAAACCGGCTTTGCCGCTGGCGCCAGCAAGCTGTTCGAGCTTGCCAACGGCAATGAGCTGGAAGTGTTCGCCGAACTGGTCAGCCTGGACAACTCGCAAGACGACGGCGTGACCTTTGATCAGGAAACCTTGATGGCGAACGCCGCATATTATTTCGGCGCCGACTGGGTCGCCACACTTGGCGGCGGCGTGCAGGACATCGGCAACAGCAGCGACACATCCGAAATTGCCAATGGCAGCAACCGCTTTGCCACCGCGTCTGTGGGCAAGACTTTTTTTGACAGCCTGTATGTGGAGCTGGCATACAAACGCGAAAAGACGAGCGGCAGCTACGAAAACTCCGCTGGCGTTTTGTTCTCCTATAGCGTTGATTTTTAAGTAAGGCTGGAAAACTGCGCGAATTTTGGCGGTTTCAATTGTCCCCCGTCAGCCAGCCGGAAACCTGCGACGCCCTGCCTGATGCCTGGTTGTGCAGTTTGGCAAAGATCTCAAGCGGCTCCGAAATCATGCCAAGCGGCAGTTTAACCAGATACCGGCTTGGAAGACTGGCTCCCTCAGGAAGAACTACACAACCAAATCAGGCGTCCCAGCACCAATCAGGACACTTTGAAAATATTGCCATTGGTGATTTGGCGCACTGCCCGGTCCATACGGAATTGATTGCCCCGATCGGTGTGCTCATCCGCCAGCAGATCCTCGTATCTATCGGCCACGGCACGCAAGTGTTCCAGAGCGTCATTCTTGCGGTCCTTCAGTGCCATCAGGTAGCCGCGCGACAACTCCAGGAAATACTCGTACTTGCGCTCAATACCCGGGAAGGCAACAGCGTCGTGATATGCCAAGCATTCTTCGTAGCTGCCTTGGGTGAAAGGATCATAGTCAGCTACTTCCTGCGGTACGTCCTTGATGCTGGTATAAATTGATGACGTGAAGACCTGGCCCTCCCAGCGGTAGTAATCCCTGAGGTAGCCCATCGTGACCTTGATCCAGGGCAGCCGGTCAAAGAAGAAGTCCTGATTGATCAATACAGAGTTCCCACCGATCATCGAGGGGTAAAACTGTTTCGAGACATGGGCGTTCAAGCGCATGGTTTTGCAGACATCTATGAACGCTATCTCGATAGGAGCGCCCTCCCACACTTCTTCGTTCAAGTCACCGATGTGAAGCGAGATCAGGTCTCTGTAGGGGTCTACGTTCTTTTCCAAAATGGGAACAAAGCTCTCCCCGAGAACGTAGGGTGTGCCATGGAAGACCCTGTTTTTGTCGATCTTGTCGCTGGCAGGCGCAGGCAGGAACCCCAGTTCGTAACCGTGCAGAGGCCTGGCATCGGGAAAACCCGAGAAATCCATTCTGGCAAAGTCCGGGTTGGTTTGGAGACCAGAAGCACTGGCAACCAGGGAAGATCCAAAGAAGCTGCCGCCGTCGATGATGGCCCCATCACCGCGGTACAGCTTGCTGGTCAGAGCAGCCAGCATTGCCCGTTCCATATATGACAGCATGCCCGGTGCGCCGCTCTGGCGTTGGCTAAGCACTAGGTTGGGAAGGTCAAGTTTTTCTACAAACGAGCTGCCGACGACCCCCGCCGCAATCACTGAATACATATCAAATCACCCTTTTCTGTTCTGGCGCGCCACAAACAACCGGTAGCAGTTCAAGCCAGCCGAGGAGAGGCTTAGGTCTGATGCCTACAGCGGCAGTTACGAGCAAGGAGGCGGCCGGGAGAAGCAATCCGCCCGGCCGCCGTCTATGCTTATAAGAAGTCAGCTGCCGGAAAGGCCCAGAAGGGTCCCTTGGGGGTCAGCCGCTGTGTCTCCTTACCGGTGTTTACTTCCAAAGCGATACACAAGGGATTTTGGATGTGTCGCAGCGCGTAGCGTACTTCTGAGCGATCTCGCGCACTTCTTCCATCAAGTTTTCTTTCAGCCTGACGGGCTCAAGGCCAAGATACATGAAGCCTTCGTTGTTCACTTTCAGCTCATTCTCTGCCATTTCGTTCCGCGGGTTTTCGAGATAGGAAATTTCAGCTCCCATCATGGTGCGAAGCATTTGAGCCAGGTCGCGAACACGGTGTGTCTCCGTCATCTGGTTCAGGATCCGGACACGTTCACCATCCTCTGGCGGGCTTTCCAGTACCAGTTCAATACAGCGGCAGGTGTCCTGGATATGGATGAAGGCGCGCGTCTGACCGCCTGTCCCGTGCACAGTGACAGGATAATTGACCGCCGCTTGCATGATGAAGCGGTTCAGAACCGTGCCGTAGTCTCCGTCGTAGTCGAAACGGTTGATCAGCCGTTCGTCCAGCTTGGTCTCCGGCGTTTGCGTTCCCCACACGATACCCTGGTGCAGGTCGGTGACCCTGACACCGTCATTCTTGTTGTAGAAGGCGAACAGGAGCTGATCCTGGCATTTGGTCATGTGGTAAATCGACCCCGGGTTCGGCGGGTACAGGATGTCCTGTTCGATGTCGCCCGAAGGAGTTTCGATTTTCACATTCAAATAACCCTCCGGGATCTCAATCCCGGCGGTGCCATATCCATAGACCCCCATGGTCCCGAGATGGATCAGATGGGCATCCGAACCAGCCTCGACCAGAGCCGCCAGAACATCGTTGGTCGCATTGAGGTTGTTTGAGACTGTATAGCGTTTGTGCGCCGCGCTTTTCATGGAGTAAGGCGCAGCCCGCTGTTCCGCAAAGTGGATTACGGCATCCGGCCGCTCTTCACGGATCAGAGTGAGCAGCCGTTCATAATCCTGCCCCACCGTCAGGTTTTCAAAGCGGATCGTTTTGCCGGTCAGCTCTTTCCAGACACGCAGGCGCTCGCCGATCGGCCGGATGGGGGTGAGGCTTTCAACCTCAAGCTCTACGTCGATTTTCCGGCGGGAAAGGTTGTCAACGATAACAACGTCATGCCCACGGTTTGAAAGATAGAGACTGGTCGGCCAACCGCAGAACCCGTCTCCTCCAAGAATGAGAACTTTCATCCAAAATTCGCCTTATGATTGTTTTGAGTGAAGATTAATACCGCTTAGATTTTTTCCGCAAGCGGAAATGCGCATTTGAAACTGGAGCACTTTTTACTGCTGGAGCTGCCTGAATGAACTCTCCGGCAGGGCGGCCGCCTTGCCGTGGTCTTCCTCCAAGTCAGCACCAGACGTCTGCCCGCACTCGGCTGACAGCGGTGTTGATATTGCCTTGGCAAGCGCCAATGCGTGTGAGGCCTCTGTCCGCTCCTGTAACAGAGCGTCGCGCAATTGCAGCGCATTTGCGCGCGCCTTCGCGGGATCAGCCAGGACTTTCCGAAGGACGGCGGCCCATTGATCAGCAGGCGCATCCGCGGGCAGGCAATAAGACAGCCCGGGACGCAGCACTTCCCGTGTCCCGCCGGCATCCGCCCCCACAAGCGGAATGCCCGTCATGCCAGCCTCCAGCAGTTGCACTGGCACCCCATCCCACGCGGAGGTATAGAGCCACACGTCGGCTTCCCCCAGCGGCAGGCTGGCAAAATGCTCATATTCCCCTTCCAGGCATACATTGGCAGGGCGATCCGGAAGTGGCGGCCCTCCTTCCAGCACACTGGAACCCCACATCCGGAAGTCCGCTTCCGGCAGGCTGCGGGCAATCTCATATACCAACCCGGCTCTCTTTTGCGGATCCATCCGCCCGCCCCAAAAGATCTGGGGACGCCGGCCCGTGCCGGATGGCGGCGCTGGCGCGGCCGGGATCGAGCTGTCTGCCGGACTCGGCAGAACATGCACCCGCTCAGCCAACTGGCGCGGCAGCATAAAGCGTTCACAAAGTTCGCTGGCCAGGAACTGGCTGTCCGTGAGAATTCCCGCCAGTTTCTGGAAATGCGGATAGACACGCCGAAGCGGATACCCCGTCCAATATCCATACGGGGTTTGCTCGTTGCAGAACAGGCAGGCAAACAGGCGTGCCGAAGACGCGAGCGCTGTTCCGAAAGGGGTCATCGCATCCCAAAGAAGCCGGGAATTCACATTGAAGACACATTCCGGATGCAGAGCCCGCAAAAACTCCACCAGAACCCGCAGCCGTGCCCCCTTTTTTAAACCGGACGTCAGTGCTGCGAAGTCCACCACGCGAACGCCCGGCGGCAGCTTGCCTTCTGGCATGGTTCCGGATTGATCCGTCAGGATGACCAGCACTTCGTTCGCATCGCCGTCTGCCAGCGCCCTGGCAATATGGCCTTCGAAGCGCGGCGCAGCACCGAAACGCGGACGGTTCACGCAAATCACATGGCGCGCGCGCCGGTGGCCTGCAGCGCCATTCAAGCGCCACATCGCCGCCGTGCGTTCCGATACTGCATCCGTGTGGAACGGCGGAATCTTAACCTGCAGAGCCTGCATCCACCCTTGTTCAACCAAGGGTTCGTGCTGAGCGGCACGCGCCACCTGTGCACCCAGCTCTCCAAACTCCAGCCGCTGGCGGAGCCCGCCGTACCGGGACCTCCACAATTTAAATGCATCCCCTGCGGAACAGCCGAGCATCTCGGCAATTGTGCCGAACGCAGTTACCGGGCGGGGCACATATCCCTCATGCTCGCCTTTTTCCAGCCAGTGCAAAAACGGGTTCATCCCGCTGCGGGCCACATCCGGATAGCTTTTCAGGTAGGCTTTGGTGGAAAACCAAGGAGCCGGATTACGGCCTTCTTTCCAGCCGGCTCGGACATAATGCGCTACCGGGTCAAAGTTTTCGAGAGCGGCAATGTCCGGGTAAGAAGCAAGGTAGAAAGCGTAGTCAAACTTGGCCCGTATAACCTTGTAAGCCCGCCGGTCGCGCCAAGAAATTCTCCCCTTGTGCGCCCGGGCACGTTCCACCCGCGCTGCAAATGCAGCGCCGTAATGCGGAACCTGCTCAAGCTGCTGACCTGGGGGCACGTGCGGGCTTTCCGGAGGAAGTGCAACCTGACCGCAAGCGCCAAGGTCTGCAACCCGGTCCACGGCCATTGGCTCCAGCTGCCGGACAACTGCCTTGCGCGCACGGCTCTCAGTAACCAGAGACGCGTCGCGCCGCCGCTTGAAGATGATTGTGTCAGGCGCGTTCAGGTGCAGCCAGCCGCCCGCCATTGTTTCGATAGAAAACTGCCAGTCCTGAAACGACAGCCCCGCCGGAATATCACGTGCAGAATATTGAAACTCCAAATGTGCCTCGCGCGGAGCAAGGCACAGGCTGTCGTAGTAATTCATGCAATAGAAGTGATACGGCGAGAACAAAGGGTCTGTCTGGTCTGGCTTCAAGAACACCGAATGCGCCCCGTCAAAGAGCCAGTTGAGTTCAGGGTGCACGATCACCCGGTGCCCTGCCCGCTCCGCTTGGCGCAAGCGGTCCATCCCGTTGCTGAGCCAGTTTTCCGAAAAAAGGTCATCAGCATCCAGGAAGGCAATGCTGCACCCCTTTGCCAAACGCACGGCGGCATTGCGCACCCTTCCCAGGTCACCCTCTTCGAAACTGATTTTCCGCCAATTCAGAAGTTGAGGCTGCGAGAACCACTGGCAGGTTTCTTCAGTCGCATTGTCCAGCGCGACAAGGCGCTCAACTGAATATCCCTTGGCTTCGGCAGCACGGATCGCATCATCAGCTGCCCTGATCGTTGGCCCGCAGACCAGCGTTTCATCGTGCGCCGTGAGAATTACAGACAAATCAAAACTGATGCCCGGCACTGCTCTGCTTCACCCCTGAACGGATTTTTTGTTTTCAACGCCCGTCCACAGGACCGAAGCACCGCTGCAGCCCCTGGTATTAGAAGCACGCCATCAATAATTTCGCCTTTTATCGCGCAGCGATTGCGGGTACGCAACCCTCAGACGAAAGGATTTTTCATGAAGAACAGCTCTGCATTTATCCTGATTGGCGGCTATGGTTTCGTGGGCCGCAACATCCTGGATGTTGTCCAGAACGGCCCTGAATTCGCCGGGCTGTCCCCCGCTGTGATCGACAACATGTCCAATGCGGCACCGGGCCATGAAACAATCGACGTTCCAGCCTTTTGCGGCGGCTACGAGGAGCCAGGCGCCAAAGAATTTTTGGATGAACTGGACAAGCAAGAGTTCAACGGCCGCATCTTTGTGTTCCTGGCTGGAGAGACCCGGGTCGCTGAATCCAAGGACAGACCCCTTGATTTCATTGAAGCAAATATCAGCCAGCCGGCCGGTTTCGTTCTGGAGGCCGTGAAACCCGGCGACCATTTCATCTTGATCTCAACGGCTGGTGCTCTCTTCGACGGCACCTTCGAGGTCCGCAACACCTCCGCATACTGTCCCAAGAATTTCTACGGCGCCACAAAGGCAGCTGAAGAAATGATTCTGGAAAAGCTGGTCGAGCTGCGCGGCGGCACATTCTCGGTTATCCGGATGACTAACGTTTATGGCTGCTATTCCGAAAACAAAAAAAGCGCCATCCACGCCTTCACCCGCGCGGCCCTGGAAGAAACGGATGTGTTTATTAACGGCGACGGCGAGCAGCGGCGCGACTTCATTTATGCCGGGGATGTCGGCCGTGGCATTGCTACCCAGGCGTTGAGGGTTCAAAACGGCGCAGAAACGTCCCGCGTGAACACGTTGGGCGCCGGAGTTTCAACTTCGTTGATGGATGTTGTCAGTGCGATTGAGGCTGCAACCGGCAAGACGCTGAGCTACACGAAAATTCCAGCCGAAGAACTTCTGAAAACCGAACCCCGGGATGTCATCGCGTCACGCGAAGATACTGCGGTGCTGCTCGGGGGGGAGTTCACCCCATTGGTCGAAGGAATTCGAAGCACACGCGCCTATTATGCGCGCCGGAGCGCTGGGGCTGACACCTGATGAAAACGGCCCTTTATGTCGCCTATCATAAACCTGCCCCGCGCCTTCAGAGCACCTGCGTGCTCCCTGTTCAGGCAGGCAGGGCGCTGACCCGGTCTCCGATCCCCGGAATGATCGGCGACGAAACCGGCATTAACATCTCGGAAAAAAACGAAACCTGGTGCGAACTTACCGTACTCTACTGGGCTTGGAAGAACCATTCGGGAAATAACCTGACCGGACTGATGCACTACCGTCGGCTGCTGGATTTTTCGGGCCGCGTTTCATCCGGTCCGGTGGAGACATTTCCGAACGAATTCGACACGCGTGCCTGGTGCCGTGAGGCCGAAGAGTGGATCATGCAGGAAGGTGCGAATTGGGACATCGTGCTGCCGCGGCCGCACCGGATGGGCAAAACAGTAGAAGAAAACTACCGGTCCGGCCACAATGCGCAGGACTGGGAAGAGATGTGCCGCATAATCCGGCGCGACCACCCGGAATATTCCGCCAGCCTGGATGCCGTGGCATCCGGCTACGAGGTGCGGCTGGGCAATCTGGCACTCATGGCCAAGCCTGTACTCGACAGGTATTGCAGCTGGCTGTTCGACATTCTTTTCAAAGTTGAGGCCGCTCCTGTAAACCGTGACACCTACAGCCCTTACCAGGCTCGATATCCCGGGTTCCTGTCGGAACGGCTGCTAACCGTTTTTGCCCACCACGAAGCCAAGACAAACCCGTCGGCACGCATCAAGGAAGTGTCGGTCCTGAACCTCAGCCGCGCGGCGGTGTCCCCGTTCTTGGTACCTGCTGACTGCCAGGAGCAAAGCGCCGTTAATATTGCCTGTTCGGCAGACCGGGCTTACCTTCCCCACGCAGCTGCAATGCTGCGCTCGGTACTGGATCATGCAGACCCGTCGCGGCCGCTGAATTTCTTCTTCCTGCATTCGAATATCGACAATTGCGACCTGTCGCTCTTGCAGGCAATGATGGATGAGCGGCCAGGCACCAGCTTTCACCCGATCAATGCCAATGGCATTTTCGAATCCAGTTACCGGTCTGCATCACGCGCACCTTCCAATGCCACTTACAACAGGTTCCTGCTCCCGTCGCTGTTTCCTGAGCTCAATCGCCTGCTTTACCTGGATGCGGACCTCATCGTCAGGGCTGACATCGGCAAACTGTTTGATGCAGATATGGGTTCAGCAGAAATCGCTGCTGTTCCCGACTGGATTATGACGCGCACCTTGTCCGGCCCGACCAGAACAATCGATCCCGAAGTCCCGGATCTGACCAAGTACCAGCGGGAAACTCTTGGATTAACAGAAGCTGAGATCGGGCGGTATTTTAATGCAGGGGTTCTGCTGTTCGATTTCGCTGCAATGAAGAACCCCGAAGCGATAGGCGGCAAGCTCCGCCGGATGGCCAGCGAGCGCCGGTATCTATTCAGGGATCAGGACATCCTGAATGTGTATTTCAAGGACAAGGTTTGCCTTCTTGATGCACGGTGGAACGTCTTCAACGCGCCGGAGCAGGCCTATGCCCGAGTACCGAGAAACAACCATGTGCAAGCAATGGCGGCCCGCCGCAGCCCTTGGATCACTCATTACGCCGACCGGGACTTCAAACCCTGGCTGGGCCATGCGGTCCCCGAAGCGCAGCACTACTGGCAGGCGCTGATCCGCACGCCATTCTATGGCGAGGTGGTAAGCGGACTGGCAAGGAAGGGCAGCCGCCGCAAGCGCAGGCTGGCCCCCTTGCTCGTGAGCGCTGGCCGCAAAACCGCAGAACGTATTCCCTTTTTGAAAGTTCCAATGCTGAAGCTCTACCATGCCTGTTCGGGCATCCGTCTCTGAGGGACGGTCAGAGGCAGCAGACGACAGCATCGAAACACATGGAGATTTCATGCAGATCGACAATTTTAAGACCAAGAGCTTCCCTGCGATTTCGTCACTCGGCCTGAGCAGTTCGAACCACAAGCTCCGCGTTTGCATTGTTACCGAAGAAATCATCGGACCGGTCCGTAATGGCGGTATTGCCTCTACCTATTACCACCTGTCCAAGGGGCTGGCTGCGCATGGGCATGAGGTGCATGTTCTGTTCCTAAAAGGACCCGTGGTTCAGGATGAAACACCTGAACACTGGGTAGAGCATTTCGCCGCTTTCGGGGTCACTCTGCACTACCTCGATATTCCAAGCGATTCAGCCTGGAGCAGTGCTCCGAACTGGCAGCCCCGGTACGCCGCTGCCTACCAATGGCTGAGAGATCAGGAACGGTTTGATGTGGTTCATACATCGGAATGGCGCGGGGGCATGTTCTATGCGCTGATGGCCAAGCGCCTGGGCCTTGCCTTTCAGGATACGCTTTTCCTGGTAAAAACCTCTTCGCCGCACATCTGGAACCGCCACTACCAGATGCAGCCGATTGAGCGGCGCGATCTGGTCCTTGCCGCCTATGCGGAACAAAAGTGTGTAGAACTGGCCGACGCAGTCATTGGGGGCTCCGCCCATCTGATCACCTTCATGGAGCAAATCGGCTACCGGATACCGGATGCCAATGTTTTCGTGCAGCCCAACATCGTGGATTTTTCCAAGGTGCCAGTCACCGATCAGCGCCCGCCGCGCCAGCCGGGTGACGTTGTAAAATCACGTGAACTGATCTTTTTTGGCCGCTTGGAAGGGCGCAAAGGTGTCGAACTGATGTGCAACGCGCTCGATATTCTGCGCGAGCGCCAGATCTCTCCGTCCAGCGTGACGTTCATGGGGAAATGGGGTGGCGCCCTGGCCACTCAGGGCGGTATGAAGGTGCAGGATTATATCGAGGAAAAGGCGCGGGATTGGGATTTCCCGGTTTCCTACATCACCGATAAGAACCAGCCTGAAGCGCTCAGCCACATGTGTTCGCGCGATATGATCGCAGTGATGCCGTCGCTGATCGAAAACTCCACTATGGCAGTCTATGAAACGCTGGAATGCAACATTCCATTCATTGCGACCGATGTTGGCGGCACCGCTGAACTGATTGACCAAAGGGACCACGCCAGTTGCTTGGTTGAGCCTATTTCCACAGCGCTCGCGGACCGGTTGGAACAGGTGTTGGAACACGGCCAGCGTATCGCAAGGCCGGGGTTCTCCAATGATGAGAACCTGCAGGTCTGGTATGGCTTCCACGCCTATCTCGGTGAACAGATCGAACAGCTCGGCGCACGGCAAGCTATTTCAGCCATTACAGCTGAAATTGACGCGCCCGGCCAGCCCGTCGACACGATCCGTTATGCTGTGCTGTTGCGCAACGGCGATGACGTGGAAGCCCTGACACAAGCCTTGCTGAGTGAACGCCCTGACAGCGTGGCCCTCGCCTACAACGACGCGAAACTGCAAAGTGCCGTTGCCAAGGCGAAGACTACCCTGCAGGATGCCGGACACGAAGTAATCGAGCTTTCCTGTATCGGTCAGGCAGCTGGCAGCACGCTGCATGCGCTGGCGAACCTGCCAGGGGCAGACGCCATCGTAATCGCGCATGGAGCCTCTGTGAGGCCGGCTCCGGGCTTCCTTGCTGCTGCCCGCACGGCGCTGGAACACCGGCCGGCCAGCCTGTTCACCAGCTTCTTCAGTGCCGCAGGAGATCTCCGGGGACTGCCAGCAGGCAGCGATGTGGCCTCGCAGCTGCTGTCCCCGCGCGCCTACGGGCCAGAGGTTTTCGCCATGCTGCGCACCACCTATGACAAGGTCGGTCAATTCGAGCCCTACGACGTTCAACGGGGGATCCTGCACGAGTTTGTCACCCGGGCTGCTGTGCAGTTCAATGACGATCTTCTGGTCTGCCCCGAAGAGCTGCTTGATTGGCCGCAGGCGCTGGAAGAAGCGCAGGCGATGGCAGACGATACTGTGTATGCCTACCTCAAATCCAAACCACTGCTTGATGAGTCAGGGTTGGCCCAGCGGAAATTTCTGCTGAGCGCTCTGCATATGGTCAACGGCAGCAACCGGTCCGTCGGCAGCAATTCCCTTCGCGATGGAGGACGCCCCGCGGAGAGCCCGCTGTGGCTGACACCGGCTGACTGGAACCGGGAAGAAATCCGGGATGCGCTGAAACGGAAGCTGGTGGCTGGGCTTGATGAAGAGACCAACACGCTTTGGCTGTTTGCACGGGGTGCTGGCAGCCGCCGTCTCATAGCGCGTGACGCTGATCAGCCGATTGAACTGGTGGAAGAACATCTGAGCCCGGACGGGAAGGATCACCTCACCCTATACTGCTACAGGATCCCCGAAAGCTGGGAAACCGGTACGGCCTACGCTCTTAACTGGTGCCTGTTCGACGGCGAAACGAGGACGGGAAATCAGTTTCTTCGTGTTAGCAAACTTGCCAGCAACACCTATGCGCTTTCCTCGCGGAAGCCTGTCCTGACTAAAGAGACACTGCAAAAGGTATTCAGCCTGCAAACCGAGGGTGCTTCCGCAACGGCTGCACTTGAAAACAAGGCCCTAGCTGCCTCGCTCCCGCATCTGGAAGAAGCGGCAAAGCATCTCCCTGCCCGCCCGCAGGACGCGCCGCAACAACAGCCTCAGCCAGTTGCGGTTGCTCCGGTTTCCGGCAATACCTCAGTGCAAACCGTAACCGAGCTGTTGCGGCTTGCCCAGGAAACAGACCGGCCCGAACTGGAACGCTTGGCGATGCAGACCCGCAGCGAACTGCTGCTTGCAGAGAAATCTCCGCTTGTTTGGAACGAAAAGACCGCCAGCGATCCGCGGGATGTGCGTTCATTCCTGACCCTGCCCGCCGATGGGCGCTGGCAGGAAAACGAATGGCTGCAAGGCTGGGCTTGGGACAAGAACAGTCCGGAAGAAACGCTTCATATTGTGGTCTTGCAAGGCTCAGTACCCGTATTTGCAGGTCCAGCAGGCTATCATGATCCTAACTTGGGCCGCCGCACGCCGGGACTGGAGCGGCACGCCTTCCGCATTCCGGTGCTGCCCGCGTTTCTAAATAGCAGCAAAGGCCCCCTTTCGCTGCGGATCCTGGAAACGGGTGACCTGGTCCGCAACGGCCAGATTGAATTGGACAGTGCAGCTCCCAGCGTCCTTGTTCCTGCCAAGGGCGGCACTCAACACGCCCGTACAGGCACGCGCCCTCCTGCCAGAAACGAGTCCTTGATGCGGCGCGCAGGCAGGGTTCTGAAGGCGATGGGAAGCAAAACCCGCTGAATGCAGAGACATCTATCAGACACTTGCCTGA
The DNA here is from genome assembly GCF_000813905.1 of Leisingera sp. ANG-M6. Taxonomy (NCBI): domain Bacteria; kingdom Pseudomonadati; phylum Pseudomonadota; class Alphaproteobacteria; order Rhodobacterales; family Roseobacteraceae; genus Leisingera; species Leisingera sp. ANG-M6. Next base: position 97,521 of record NZ_JWLG01000005.1, on the reverse strand, counting down.
GCTAGGATCAAGCAAGTGTTTGCACAATATGCTCTTTGAGGGCTCACAGTGAGACCCGGCCCCGCGCGGCCCTCACCGTATAGCCGGCTAGTTTCAACGCTGAGGAGGCTGACTGCCAATGCAATCAGGAACTATTCACCCCGCACAACCTGCAGACGGCTCGCAAGCGGATCTGCCGCGGGCGATCGGGGCCATGCAGCGCCAGGAGTGGGAGGAAGCCCGCCGTATACTGGTGCCGCTTGCCGCTCAGAAACCCAAAAGCGTGGCCTCTTTTCATCTGGCCCGCCTCGAACTGGAAGCCGGGGACACAGCTGCGGCTGAAACTCACTTGAATGCGTTCTTGGAATTCCGCCCCCGGCACCCTGGCGCACTAGCGCTGAAGGCCCGGGTCGCCTTGATCCGTGGTGAATTGGAGCTGGCGTCAGAACTGGCGGACGAAGCTCTTGAGCAGGACCCAAAAAACTTTGGTGCTTTGAGCACACGTTCCCAGATTGACGATGCACTGAACACAAAGGCAGCCGCCCAAGCACTGGAAACACTGAACTCCGGCTATCTCAAAGCGCGGCAGGACGGACCAGACAGCAAACTGCTTGCCGCCGCTGCGACGCTGGCCGAATTGGATCCTGGAAACCGCTGGAACGACGACACAACAGCAGCAGCAATCGCCTATTTCAAGCATGCCGGTGATCTGCAGGCAGCCTTGAGAAACTATGACCCGCATCTGATCAGCGCATCGGTGGAACTCGATTACATCACCTGGCCCAAGCGCATCCAGCCCCATATCCGCGGCGGGGCGGTTCTCGATGTCGGCTGCGGTTTCGGCGGCTATGGCATGGGTTTTTTGATTGCCGGTGCCAAATCCTACACAGGCCTGGATCCTGTGATGCAGCTTGACAGCACAAAGGCGCGGAACAAACGCACCCGAAGCGTTGCAAACCTGGGGGTGACACCGCGGGAAATCAGCGCTTCGCTTCCCGCGATCAATCTTATCCAGGGCAAGTTGGAAGACCTGCACATTGACAGCACGTTTCACGCTATTTCGCTGCACAATGTAACGGAACACCTGATCCAGCTCGAGCAGGTGTTCAAAGAGCTCGCCACGCTCTGCAAAAAAGATGCGAAGCTCATTTATACCCACCACAACTACTATTGCTGGAACGGGCATCACGGAAACCCGGCGTGGCCGGAGCAGCTGGATACCGACAATCCTGAGCATCTGCGGCTTTACGATTGGAACCATATTGAATTTGCCGTTAACGCCCCAGAGGACGACTATGTAAGAACTCATTTGAACCGGGTTCGCCTTGACGAAATCCGATCAGTCACCGAAAAATACTTCGACATCGAAACCTGGCAAGAAATCCCGTCTTCGCCCTCCACCTTGTCGCGTCTGACGCCAGGAGTCCTCGGCAGAATCCGCAAGACGATCCCCGATATCGAAGAACGCGAGTTGACAACAAATCTCGTCTTCTGCGTTGCGGCCCCCAAGCCTCCTACCGGTTGATAGTTGCTTGAACATTGGACCGGTCACTAAAAGGAATTGTCCAAGTTTTCGGATTAACCTGCACGTTTTCCGCTGCGGGATCGTTTGGGCGATGAACTGAGCCATCCGGACTGATTGGATACGGCGTTAAGTGTTCTCAGCGAGACCGGAGTGTTTGGCTGCTTTTGTCAGTTCTGGCCCTCAACTGACCATCGGCGCTGCTCCACCGGGCAGGTCCTTCGGGCCGCACGTGAGGCAGCGCTGGCTGCCTATGCCCTGACGGGGGCAGAAGCAGGCGAATGCTGTTTTTATGGAGATTTCACGAAGGATAACAAAACGTTATCCATTCATTCACTTTCCAGCCCCACTCTGCGTAGAACAGCCGCCTGCTATCGCAATCACAGCGAATGCAATCGCCTTGAGGGCCGCAGATGTTCAAAAGTTCCGCTTCCTCGCTCAGAGGCCGGGTCGCCGGTCTTTCCGCTGCGATTTCGATCACGGCCGTTGTTCTGCTTACCCTCGCAAGCGGCCTGACCTCCAGATACCTGGAACGGCAAAGAACCCTCGACGAGGTCATGGATACCGCTGCGCTGATCGCGCGCGCCACCGAAGATGCCAACGGCCAAGTGGTTTCGGATGCAGTCATTCTCGCCAGCATGCCGGCGGTCGCTCAGTTGACCAGGAACGGCGGCGGTGACCCGGCTAGCAGTGAAAAGCGGGAGGAGGCGCTTGCCCGGCTGGCCAAAATTTTCAGCGCCTTTTTTGAACTCCGCCCTGCCTATGAGCAAATCCGCCTGGTTGGCATTGATGACAATGGCCGGGAAATCCTGCGCCTCAACAGACAGGGCAGCGAAGTGCTGCGCGTTCCAGAGGACGGGCTGCAGGAAAAGGCTGGGGAATCCTATTTCCAGGACGCCCTGTCATTGAATCCGCGTTCGGCGCTGACAGGAACAGCCTCCTACAATCGCGAAAACGGCCGCATCGCGGAACCTAGGACGGTGATGTACCGGGTCCTTGTGCCCGCCTTCCGCGACAGCGGAGAGATGTTCGGCTTTATCATTATCAACGTGAACGTGCTGAAGCATAACAGGAACACCTTCAGAAATCTGCCGCTCAAGGCAGATTTTGTGCTGCATAACACAAAGGGCGGCAGTTACGCTTGGGACGCAGGTGATCAGGAAGGCGTCTTTTCCCTGGCTGGCAGCGCCGGCCTGCCGGACAGTGTCTGGCAGGCGGCGACCTCAGCCGCAGACGCGCCGGTACGGACAACCAGCGGCGGAAGATTGTTTGTAACGACGCGGCTCGACAGCCTCAGCAACTCCGGTCATGCCGTCAGCTTCACCCTGATCAAGCAGCAGGATTTCTTTGCCCGTTTCCTGCCGGACAGCACACTTGCCCTTATCGCCCTGGGCCTGGTTTTTGTTGGCTGGTCCGCCCGTTTCTCCAGGAAACGGGTCGAAAGGGAAATGACGCCAATGGTTGAAATGAGCTCTGAAATTATCAGGGCATCCAATCAGGGGCGGTTGCCTGATCTTCCAACCCATCTACAAGACGAGGTCGGCGATCTTGCCCGAAGCTTTGAAAAGCTGATCACCAAGCTTCGGCAACAGGAATCCAGTGCGCTGATGCTGTTCAATGGGGTTGGAGACGGGCTTGCCATTCTCGACCGCCAAGGCAAGATTCTGCGCATTAATTCGGCCATGCAAATCATGTTCCAAGTGTCCGAAGCTGATGCCGCAGGTAATGACTTTGCGCAGTTTCTGGCACCGGGCGAATGGGAGCGCTTTCAGCATGGCCTATCGGACTACCCGCACGAGAAGGACTGCCCGGTTCTGGGCCGGATGCATGAATGCGAAGGCCCGGTCCAGGAGGGCGGCCGCACTTGGCTGGAGCTGACCCTGTCCCCTATTCCGGAGCAGGCCTCCCCAAGTTTTGCGCTGGTAGTACGTGACATCACCGAACGCCGGAAAATGCTGCTCCAAGCGGAACATTTGATTGAACAGTTGAACAGGTCGAACAAAGATCTGGTGGAGTTTGCCTATGTGGCTTCCCATGACCTGAAGGCACCTTTGAGGGCGATTTCCCACGCCGCGGCCTGGCTGGAGGAGGACCTGGCGGACAAGCTGACGGAAGGAACCCGCGAACACATCTCCTTCATGAAGTCCAGGATCGGGCGCATGTCGCGCCTGCTTGATGACCTGCTAGAACATTCCCGGATCGGCAACGAAACTCATGCTCCGGCGGAAGACATGGTTGACGGCAGCAGTTTTGCCGAAGATCTGGAGCTTCTGGCAGCGCCGCCCGATGATTTTTCATTCACATTCGACGACAGCTTCAAGCAATCAGTTTTTTCCCGCTTCCCGCTGCAAATCGTTCTGCTCAATCTGATCACCAATGCGATCAAGCATAACGACAAGGAGCATGGAGAGGTTCATGTCAGTCTCGCGGACAAAGGGGACCTCCTGGAGTTCACCGTGACCGACAACGGTCCAGGGATCCCCGAACGCCATCATGAAACCGTCTTTGGCTTATTCAAGACACTGGCCCCACGGGACAAGGTCGAAGGCAGCGGCATGGGACTATCCCTCGTGCGCAAGCATTTGCATGTGCTGGGACATGACATTCGCATCGTATCCGATGGTGATAACGGCGGAACCCAATTCATTTTCACATGGCCCAGGAAACCAGAAAGCGGAGAACAAAATGCAGCTTAATCCGCCGGAACAGATGCAGCCGGTCAACATTCTTCTAGTGGAGGACGACGACTTTGAAGCAATGGCCGTACGGCGGGCCTTTGCCAAGGCGCGGCTTTCGAACCAGATCACCCGCGCACACGACGGTGAGGAAGCCCTGGAAATTCTTGAGCAACGGCATCCGGAGGTATCTGTCAACGGCCCCGTAATCATGCTTATCGACATCAACATGCCGCGGATGAACGGGCATGAACTGGTTGAGGCGATACGGTCCAGGCAGGCCCTGCGCCACATGATTTGCTTTATGCTGACGACCTCCCGCGAACCCCGCGATGTAGACCGCGCCTATCAGCAGAACGTGGCAGGCTACATCATCAAGGAAACTGCCGGCCACGATTTCTCAAACCTGCTCAATCTGCTGGGAGACTATTGGATTACAGTGCAGCTGCCGACTCCGCACTAGGGGCATGACGCGCCTTGCCTCCACAGGCCTTTACCGCAGCCCAAGTCCACTGCCGGTTTTGCGGGGTGTCACCACACCCGGCTCTGGCATGGATACCGCCCGTTTGCTTCCAAACAGTGCCTGTTTCTCGCTTTGCAACAACCAAGCAGACAGAGAGAGTTTGTGGAAGCGGCACATAGGCCCCTGCCCTCCGCTCTTTACTCAAGCGGCAGCCTCGCAGCGAACCCGCCGGTTCAGCGGAGCAAGCTCCGGAGGCAGGCTGGCACGGTATGTCGCTGTTGCAACTGATTCAACACATGACGCCAGCAGGTTCACTGCTGGCGCTGGTTTTCAGACACTTTCGATGGTTACCAATTCTGGTGCCCAAAGGCGGTGTTCACCGCGCTGGCGGAAGGTTAAGACTTGCATTCCCAAGCACGTTTGACCAAGCGGTCTTTGCGATCGAACCAATAGTTTTGCTCATTCGCGCTTAGCCTATCCGGATTGCGGACAACTGCGTCAGCCTGAGCTATGGCCTGAGGCAATTCGCGGCACGGATAGTATTCCGGCGGCGTAACTTCAGGCGCCTGTTCACCTTCAAACTCTTCGCATCCGGCCAGAATGGAACTCGCCAAAGCGAATGCAAAAACACTTACCAACTTCATCTTCGACCCCTTTTGTCTCCAGGAATAATTAGATTTCCACCATTTCTGCATTTCAGCACAATTCACTTCATCCGCTCGGGTGCATTTGATTTATAAACGTTCTGCAAGGGGAAACAGATCGCTTGAATATTCTTTCCAGTTCAGTTGGTGTGCTTTTCCGGCAAGTCAAATCAAGGCTTCTCTTTTCAGGAAAAATCCGGGATCAAACCTTTGGCAAGAGCGGCGAGACAGGAGAGAGGAAGCAGCCCTTCCAGGGGCGGCCGGAACGCTTCTTAGAGTAAGCAGATGAGGGCAAACAAGGACACTTTTGGGATTGCCAATGCTGAAATTCAAAACGCGTTCTGCGCCTGATATGCCATGCCTCAATTACTCGCGTTGCAGAACAAACTGGCAAAGAGAACGCAGTTCAACTCTCTTGGCACCACCGGCAGACATCGCGGCATAACATTCCGCGGTTCACTCCACCAAAAGCTGAGGATCAGTTTCGCAGCTTCCTTTGATGGGTAAAAACGCTGGAACGATCCCTGACCAAAAGTGGTAATGCCGCACGATTAAGTACTATAGGCGCACCCGGTGCTTGATGGCGGGCGTCTTGCAGCTATCGTCTTTCTGCGAGGCCGGCAGTGTATTGAAAGATGCAACGCAATTTAGTTTGTCCGGGGGCGCTGGTTAATAACATTAAATAATAGCCAGCTGAAGCAAGAAACGCCGTCGCGCACGGCGGTTTTTCAGGGGACACGTGTCCCGACAATTATATTGTGGTGCTGTACCGGATGGGGGTTGGGTACATGACGCTGCGAAACGATAACAAGCGTGTAATTCACGCCGAGGCTGAACCGTTGGTGCCGATGCGCAAGACGGTTCTGGTAACCGGGGGCGCTGGATTCCTGGGATCTCAGCTCTGCGCCCGCAAACTGGAACAGGGCCATCAAGTGGTTTGTCTGGACAACCTGCAGACCGGGCGAATGCGCAACATCACACCGTTGATGTCACACCGCCGGTTCCGCTTTGTTGAACATGACGTGGTGGCGCCTTACCAGCTCAAAGGTCCGGTGCATCAGATCTTCAACCTGGCGTGTCCGGCCTCTCCGCCGAAATACCAGCTTGATCCCATCCACACCTTCAAAACCAGCGTGATGGGTGCAATGAACGCGCTTGAACTTGCACGTGAAAAGGGGGCCAAGGTTTTCCAGGCGTCCACCTCCGAGGTTTATGGCGACCCTGAAATCAGCCCGCAGCCGGAAGGATACCGGGGCTGCGTCAATACCTTCGGGCCGCGTGCCTGCTACGACGAGGGCAAGCGCGCTGCCGAGACGCTGTTTTACGACTATCACCATCGCTACGGCGTGCAAATCTCGATTGCCCGCATCTTCAACACCTACGGCCCTTTCATGGACCCGCAGGATGGCCGCGTGGTGTCCAACTTCATTAATCAGGCGCTTCGGGGCGAGGATCTCACTGTTTACGGCAGCGGTGCTCAGACGCGCTCCTTCTGTTATGCAGATGACCTGCTTGATGCAATTGAAGCGCTGATGGAACTCAATGATCCCAGCCCGGCACCCGTCAATCTCGGCAACCCTGGTGAGTTTACGGTGCTGGAACTGGCCAAAAAAGTCTGCAGGCTGACCGGAACCGGATCGCAAGTGGTTTTCCGCGAATTGCCTCAGGACGATCCGCAGCAGCGCAAGCCCGACATCAGCGCGGCCAGAACCAAATTGGGCTGGCGCCCGAAAGTGCGGCTTGAAGACGGGTTGCGCAGGACCATCCGCCATTTCCAGGCTGAGATGGCTGAGCCGGACCAGATGTCCGCGGCGGTCCGCTGATGCCCCGCCGGTTCGCCATACTTGTGACCGGCGGCGCCGGGTTCATTGGCAGCCACGCTTGCAAAGCTTTGCACCAGGCGGGCTACCTGCCGGTCACGGTCGATAACTTGACCACCGGACATGCAGATGCGGTCAAATGGGGTCCGCTGGTGCATGCAGATGTGCGCAATGCTGCAGCACTGAAGGACGCCATCAAAAATCACGGCATCAAGGCGGTCATGCACTTTGCCGCTTCGGCCTATGTCGGAGAGTCTATGGCGCGCCCGGCCTTTTACTACGACAACAATGCCGGAGGGATGATCTCCCTGATCAATGCGTGCCTGGATACAGGAGTGGACAAAGTCGTGTTCTCTTCCAGCTGTGCGACCTATGGCAGCCCCGAAGGCGGCCCTATACGTGAGGATACGCCGCAGGCACCGATCAACCCCTATGGCCGCAGCAAGCTGATGTGCGAGGAAATGCTGCGTGATTGCTCTGCCGCGCATGGGTTGCGGTTTGCGGCGCTACGCTATTTCAATGCAGCCGGAGCCGACCCGGAGGGCGATCTGAGCGAGCGTCACGATCCCGAAACCCATCTGCTGCCGCTGGCGCTGCAGGCGACTTCCGGCCGGCGCGGACCGCTGCAAGTCTTCGGCACGGATTACCCCACCCGCGACGGCAGTTGCGAGAGGGACTACATCCATGTCAGCGACTTGGCGCGCGGCCATGTGCTGGCAGCGGACTATCTGGCAGAAGGCGGTGCCAGCACCGCTCTGAATCTGGGCAGCGGCACCGGGCATACGATCTTTGAAGTGCTGGAGACAATCCGCAGCGTCACCGGCAAAACGGTGCCGCATGACCTGGCACCGCGCCGCGCCGGAGATCCTCCCTCGCTGACCGCGGACCCGCGCCTGGCACAGCAGACGCTGGGCTTCCGCACCGAACGCTCCAGGCTGGACCAGATCATCAGGGATGCGGCGCCATCCTTCGGACTGGCCGCCGCAAGAGAGGATCGCCATGGGCGCCATGCAGCGGAATAACCGGGCATCGCCCTCCCCCAAGCCCGGCTTTGACTGGGCAGCAGCTGCTGTGTTTGGTCTGTGGATATTGGCTGCCGGCTATTTCTGGCACTGGTGGCTGCAGCCCGGGCACAATATCGGCACCGGGCGATATACCCTTGTTTCGACTGCAATATTCTGGCTGTACTTCCTGCTTGCCTACTTCATGCTATTTTTCCTGAATGGCACCCGCCGCCGCCTGCGGCCGTCGCTGCAAGGACCGATGCGGGTGGCCATGATAACCACCAAAACCCCAGCCGAGCCTTTGTCCGTTCTGAAGGAGACCCTAACGGCCATGCTGGCGCAAACGCCGCCGCACGATACTTGGCTGGCTGATGAGGATCCTGATGACGCAACCCGCGCCTGGTGTGCGGCGCATGGTGTCAGGATCTCAACCCGCAAGGGCCTTTCTGAGTACCACCGCAAGGAATGGCCGCGCAGAACCCGCTGCAAGGAAGGCAACCTGGCCTATTTCTATGACCAATACGGCTATGAAGCCTATGATATCGTATCCCAGCTTGATGCCGACCATGTGCCGCAACCCGGGTATCTTGAAGCCATTCTGCAGGGGTTTGACGACCCGGCCACCGGCTATGTCAGCGCCCCCTCCATTTGCTGCAGCAATGCGGACAGAAGCTGGGCAGCACGGATGCGGCTTTTTGCCGAGGCACCGTTTCATGGCGGCATCCAGCTAGGCTATAGCGCCGGCTGGGCACCTATGTGCATCGGCTCGCATTACGCAGTGCGCACCCGCGCCCTGAAGCAAGCAGGCGGCTTGGGGCCCGAACTTGCTGAGGACCATTCCACCACGATGCTCATGAACTCCGCAGGCTGGCGCGGCACCCATGCAGCAGATGCCATCGCGCATGGCGCCGGCCCGGCCTGCATGGCTGATCTAGCAACTCAGGAATTCCAATGGTCGCGCAGCCTGACAACGCTGCTGCTGAGCTACACCCCGCGCTATCTGAAGGGGCTGCCGCCGCGGCTGCGGTTCCAGTTCCTGCTGTGCCAGCTGTGGTACCCGCTTTTTGCCCTGTTCATGGCGCTGATGTACCTGTTTCCGATTGCAGCCCTGCTGCTGGATATCCGGTTTGCCGGGGTGACCTTCCTTGGTTTCGTTTTGCACGCGCTTCCTTCAACCGTTGCGGTGATCTTGTTCGTCTACCTCATGCGCGCGCGCGATACTCTCAGACCGTATGACGCCAAGGTTCTCAGTTGGGAGCGCGCATTGTTTCCCTGTGCGCAGTGGCCCTGGGTTCTGCTTGGCTGCGGAATGGCCATTGCGGACAGGCTGAGGGGCGGGTTTGTCGACTTCCGTGTAACGCCAAAAGGCGGCGGAGAGGCGCCGCCGGTGCCCTTGCGAGTCCTTCTGCCTTACCTGTTGCTGGCATTGGGGGCAGCGCTGCCGCCGCTGTTTGTGCAAGACCTGCAGCAGGCCGCAGGTTTCGTGGTGCTGAGCCTGATTAACGCCGCCGTTTATACCGTGCTATTCACCGTAATTACTGTCCAGCACTTGCGGGAAAACAGGCTGTCGCCCTTCAGATGGCCGCTTGCCTCAGCCTTTCAGGCGACAGCCTGCATGGCACTCGCCGCAGTCATTGCTGCTGCGCTCGGCAGCCAGGGCGCGCACAGCCTCTATGCACTGTCTCACGGCAGCGGTGTGTTCTCTCCCTACACCCCCAAATACATTGTGTCCGGCGCGGGTCTCGGCCCGCCGGGTACTGTGACCTACCAAATAAACCTGGAATGGCCGGGGAATGCCCTGTTCCAGCAGAAGATGGAGTAGACAATGTCCCGTTCTAGCCGGCATATCCTAGTCACCGTCGCTGTATCAGCGGCCCTTTTCGGAACCGCCCTTCCTTCCTTCCCGCCACCTCCCGGTGAGCTGCCTTTCGGCGTCTATGATCCGAATGGCGACTTTTCAGATGAACAGAATGTTCAGGTCGAACATCTCTTCCTGCCGTGGGAGGACTTGTTTCTGGAGTCGCTGACCGAGGCTGACCAATACGCCAAGGAACGCAACCGCGAGGTCTTGGTCACGATTGAACCCTGGACCTGGACGCGCGATGCCCGCAACACGCCAGCGCGGCTGATCCGCGGCATCCGGGACGGTACCTACGACGGCAATATGGCCGCTATCTGCGAAGTGCTGAACCGGTTTGAGAGCAAGGTTACCGTCCGCTGGGCGCAAGAGATGGACGACAACAGCGGCCAGTTCATCTGGGCGCAGTGGCAGCCGGAAACCTATGTTTATGCATTCAAACGGATGATAGACGTCTGCCGCGACAAAGCACCGGAAATTCGTGTGATGTGGTCACCGCTGGGATATGAAAACCTGAATAAGTATTATCCCGGCGACGACTACGTGGATATCATTGGGCTTTCCGTTTTCGGCTTGCAGCCTTGGGAGCAGATCTACAAAGGCGGCGAGATGAGCTTTGATGAAATCTTCGCCCCCCGCTACGAGCGGGTGAAGGAGTACGGCAAGCCCGTCATGGTGGCCGAACTAGGCTATTCCGGCGATGAAGCATACGTTGCCCGCTGGGAACAGACCGTCCGGCAAGACAAGAGCGCCTACCCCGCCCTCACCGGCATCGTCTATTTCAACCAGCAGGAAGTCTACCCCTGGCCCAATGGGTTCGGTCTCCCGGATTGGCGGGTGGAACACCGTATCCGAGTCGAGACCGCAGGAAACTGACCCGAAATCCGGCTTGGTGCTGTCCCTCCACAGTTCAAGCAACGCCCGGCCAGCATCGGCAGGCAAGGCAACGAACCATTTGATTTCAGAGCCTTTCCACCTGTGCAAGGCCGTACAGGGTCAGGCCTTTTGAGCGGGTTTCCGCACAGCTGCGTTGAAAAAAAATAGAATTGCGCCTAAGAAAAACGTGCTGTGCAGATCGTGCAGCGCGTGAATTGGCTGTTTGGCTGCCGCATGCCGTTTAGGCATAAATGAGCTGCCTGGGGCCTATGAGGACGAGGTGCAGTTTATGTACGCAGTACGTGCGATGCTCCGGCTTGTGCCGGTTTTTTCTTATTCAATCAAGATTGCAGGCGGCGCGCTTCTGGCCTGTCTGTTCAGCCTGGGCAGCGCCAGTGCGCAGGACAGCAAATCCCTAGCTGGAGAAACTGTGTTGGCCAAGGGGACATACGTCTGCTCCCCCAGCGGCTTTGGGCAAAAGTCCCGCTGCTACCGCAAGTAGGTCCGGCCCTCTCCTTCCAAACGATCCAAATCCGGAGCGCAGCCTGAACCGCAGGGCTGGCTGCGCCTGAATTGAAAATCCAGAAGTTCTCCTGGAATTGCAGCGTCCGGCATTTGCCGGAGGCCCATTTGTGCGGCATCGCAGAAGCCTTCCTCTGCGGCATTCACGCGATTGCCTTCTGCGCGCAGCCATGCTGTGGTGCGCGCGACAGATGACCTTTCAGGGAGACATACTGATGACCGACGCCCCGTCCTATGGTTTTGACACCTTGCAAATCCATGCCGGCGCCAAGCCGGACCCTGCCACCGGCGCGCGGCAGACGCCGATTTATCAAAGCACGGCCTACGTCTTCCGCGATGCCGAACACGCCGCCGCGCTGTTCAACCTGCAGGAAGTCGGTTTTATCTACTCCCGCCTGACCAACCCGACCGTTGCGGTGCTGCAGGAACGCTTGGCAACGCTGGAAGGCGGCGTCGGCGCGGTCTGCTGCTCCTCCGGCCACGCGGCACAGATCATGGCACTGTTCCCGCTGATGGGGCCGGGTTGCAACGTGGTGGCCTCGACCCGGCTTTACGGCGGCACCGTCACCCAGTTCAGCCAGACCATCAAACGCTTCGGCTGGTCTGCGAAATTCGTCGACACCGACGATCTGGACGCGGTGAAGGCGGCAATCGACGAAAACACCCGCGCGGTGTTCTGCGAATCCATTGCTAACCCCGGCGGCTATGTGACCGACATCCGCTCGCTGGCCGACATCACCGATGGCGCCGGCATCCCACTGATCGTCGACAACACCTCTGCCACGCCTTACCTGTGCAACCCGATTGCCCAAGGGGCCACGCTGGTCGTGCATTCGACAACCAAGTACCTGACCGGCAACGGCACCGTGACCGGCGGTTGCGTGATCGACAGCGGCAAGTTTGACTGGTCCGGAAATGACAAGTTCCCATCTCTGTCCGAACCAGAACCGGCCTACCATGGCCTCAAGTTCCACGAGACCTTCGGGCCGCTGGCTTATACCTTCCACGGTATTGCGATCGGTCTGCGTGATCTCGGCATGACGATGAACCCGCAGGCGGCGCATTATACCCTGATGGGGATTGAGACCCTGTCCCTGCGGATGCAGCGCCACTGCGAGAACGCCCGCACGGTTGCGGAATGGCTCGAGAACGACGACCGGATTGATTACGTGACCTATGCCGGCCTGCCGTCCTCCCCCTATTACGAGCGTGCGCAAGCCTGCTATCCCAAGGGCACCGGCGGTCTATTCACCTTTGCGGTCAAGGGCGGTTATGAGGCCTGCATTAAGCTGGTGGATTCGCTGGAGATATTCAGCCATGTGGCCAACCTCGGCGATACCCGCTCGCTGATCATCCACTCCGCATCCACCACGCACCGCCAGCTGACGCCGGAACAGCAGGAGGCGGCAGGCGCCAGCCCCAATGTGGTGCGGGTGTCGATTGGGATTGAGGATGCCGGCGACCTGATCCGCGATCTGGACCAGGCACTGGCCAAGGCCTGCGGCTAAGGTTCGCCCTATCAGGAACAGGAAGGCCGGGCGCAATGCCCGGCCTTTTCGCTTTTCCGGTTACTCACCGCCCGGCACCAGCATATCAAACACAACCGACACATTATGGGTGAAGGTCAGTTCCCCTGCCTCGATCGGCATTGCGTCGCTGCGGGCCATCTCCATGGTCATCATTGGACGTCCGCCACCGCCGCCATGCTCGGAGATCGAACGCACCGGGCCCAGTTCCATGCCTGCTGCCTCAGCCAGTTGCTGCGCTTTGCGGATCGCGTCCTTAACTGCTTCGCCGCGGATTTGGTCGGCGGCCGCAGAGGGATCATTAACTCCGAAGCTTAGCCCTTGAAAGCGGTTTGCCCCGGCCGTCAGCACGGCGTCCAGCACCGGCCCCAGTTCGCTCAGGTCGCGGACCCGCACCATCAGGGTATTCGAAGCCTCGAAACCCGTGATCCCGCGCCGTCCGCCGCTGTCGTAGGAACGGTCCTGCGACCAAACCGGGTGCATGGCAATCTGCTGGGTTTGCATATCCTCAGCGGCGATACCAGCGTCCTTCAAACGCGAGATCACGGCCTGCATCCCCTCTGCAACGGCCGACATGGCTGCAGCAGCTTCTTCTGCCTCTTCTGTCACGCCCAGGGTGATGGTGGCGAGCTCAGGCGCCACTTGCAGCATGCTTTCGCCCGTCACAGTGATCTGGCGCGGGTTGTCCGCCTCGCTGGCCGCCAGGGTGCCGGCGCTCATCGACAGCATCAGCGCAGCTGCCAGAAGTTTCTTTGACTTCATGCTCAAAAGCTCCTTTTCTGAATACCCCTTACATGGGAACGGCAATCCGCCGCCCGCAAGGCCTGCACCCCGTCTTTTCCTTTAACTCGGCAGGTTCCTGCTTTAAGGTCCGCGGCAAAACACCGGGCGCAGCAGCGGCCCCGGGCAGTATGGATTTGGATGGTTTGACCCAAAGCATGAAACCGGCCTTCGCTCTTTCCCTTTCCGCTGACGGCATAGAACTTCTGCACCGTGCCCCGGACGGCTGGCGGAGCGTGGCCAGCACTCCATTTGACACCGGGGACCTTCCTGCAGCGCTTGCCTCTATGCGCAAGGCTGCACTGCGGCTGGCACCAGAAGGGGTCTATTCCAAGCTGATTCTGCCGAATGACCAGATCCGGTATCTGAGCGTTGAGACCGGAGATCTGACCGCGGGCGAACGGATTGAGGCTGCGCGCAAGGCACTGGATGGCGCAACGCCTTATCCCGTGGACGACCTGGCCTTTGACATCTGCGCCGAAGGCGGTGTTACCCATGTCGCGGCAGTGGCGCTGGAAACGCTCGACGAAGCGGAAACCTTTGCAGTGGAGCACGGCTTCGGGCCTGTCAGTTTTGTTGCCGCACCTCAGGACAGCGGCTTCCGGGGCGAACCGTTCTTTGGCACCACCCGGATGATCCGCGGAACCGAAGTTGAACCCGACAACGCCGTAGTCGAGGTGATCGGTCCGGTTAACCTTGCGGAACCTGAAACAGGTGATCTTTCTGAAGACCAGCCCCCTGCTTCCGTTGAACCCGAAGAAACAGAGGCTCTTGCAGCCTCTGCTCCACCGGCAATTTCATCTTCTGACACGGACAAAGCTGCCCAGCCCGGCGCCGCTCCGGAAAGCCCGGAAGCCTTAGGCCAGCAGGAGCCCCTCGAGGCCCCCGTCACAGCCGCGTCAGCCGGCCCGGCCTCAGAACCTGACCCCCTGCACCCAGAGCCGCCCGAAGCTTCACAGCCGGATGAAGGCCACGCTACGGCGGCACCTGCCGCAAAGGATTTCAGCAGCCGCCGCGGCACCGCGCCAGAGCAAGGCGCAGAAAACCCGCCGCTGCCCCCCGCACCCAAATCTGCCCCTCTCGCGCCTCCAGCCGCTGCTCCGCTCGCAGATGGCAGCACGCCGGTAGCTGATCAGGGGCCTGCAAAACCGCTGGGCGCGGCAAACACCTCAGCGGCAGAAGAAAAGAAAGTACCGCAACGGACCATTCCGCCAGCACCCGCAGCTCTGCGCGCACCGTCTCCTGCCGCGCCCGCACCGCGGCCGGAAACCAAGCCTGACCGCAAAAAGGCAACTGGCGGCAAGCCGCGCTACCTGGGACTTGCGCTGACTGCCGCGCTGCTGTTGCTGCTGGCTACGGTCGCAGTCTGGGCACTGTTCAGCGAGGGCGGTTTCTTTGCCGCCCGCCCGGCCACGGACAATGACCGATCCCCTGCCCCGGCCGTCATCTCTGGCGAACTTCAACCCGAAGAAACCGAGCCGAAAACTTCTTCCGGCACTGCCGGCCAGCCGGCTGAGATTTCCCCGCAAGTCAGTGTTCTGGCGGATCAGCCGGATCCGGGCCTGAGCGAAGCCGCACCATCCTTACCCGACGATTCGGAGGCAGTCCCCTCTGTAGAGGATGAAGCCACCGCCGACGGCGTCGCCCCCCCGGAAGAAGGAACGGATACCGCGTTCCTGGATCCACAAGCCCTGCAGCCCGGGACGGCAGACGCCCCAGTGTCAGAACCGCTGGACGAACTGGCCCAGGCCGCCCGCTACGCTGCGACCGGTGTCTGGCCGGTGGCTCCGGAACTGGACACTATCCCCGCCGCTCCTGGCCTGGATGAACTTTATACTGCCTCCGTTGACCACTCGGAAATTGCGGCTGATGCAGTTGCTTTGCCGCAACCCGAAACTTACGCCCAGGACGAAGTTCCGGGCGCGATTGCCTCCCCTGCCGCAGCAGGGTCCGAATTTGATCTGGACGAACGCGGATTGGTCAAGGCCACCCCCGAAGGCACGCTCAACCCGGATGGCGTCACGGTTTTTCTTGGCAGGCCGCAGAAGGTGCCGCCGCCTGCGCCGGACCGCAGCGACCCGGCAGCTGAGGCGCTGGCGGAGGAAGTCGCCCGCAACCAGGTGCTGTCACGCAAGCGCCCCAAGGCCCGGCCTGCTGATCTGGCGGAACAGGTGGAACGGGCCCAGAACGGCGGCCTCAGCCGTGCCGAACTGGCCGGGCTGCGCCCGCGCAAGCGCCCTGCCAGCCTGAAACCGGCAGAGGAAGAAGAACTGCCGGTCACCGCGCAGGCCATTGCGTCGTCGGTTGTGCCGCGCGGCCGTCCCGCAAATTTTGCCAATCTGGTCGACCGCGCCCGCCGCAACGCGCAAAACCAGGTGCAGACCGCGGCCGCCGTGCCTGCGGCTGCCGCTGCTGCACCGCCGCGCATTCCGACCAGCGCCTCCGTGGCCCGGCGTGCGACCGTAAACAACGCCCTCAACCTGCGGAAACTGAACCTGATTGGCGTCTATGGCACCGCTGCCAACCGCCGTGCCTTGGTTCGTTTGCCCTCGGGCCGCTACAAGAAGGTGCAGGTCGGCGACCGGATCGACGGCGGCCGCGTGATTGCCATTGGCGAAGGCCAATTGCAGTATCAGAAAGGCGGCCGCAACCGAACTCTGACGATGCCAAAGAGCTGAACAGCCGCATAGCTGCCTGCTTCCCTCTTGGCACTGTCTTCTCTGCAAGTGTCAGAAACTGCGCCTTTTCCTAATACCCCAGCCACAAAAAAAAGCCGGGCCTGCTATGCAGGCCCGGCGCAGTCAGTCTCTCTGATGCCGCTTACTCCGCAGCCTGGATCTCGCCGCTTTCGATCTGCTCGCGCTCGATCGATTCAAACAGCGCCTTAAAGTTGCCCTCGCCGAAGCCATCGTCGCCTTTGCGCTGGATGAACTCGAAGAAGATCGGCCCGATCACGGTTTTCGAGAAGATCTGCAGCAGGATACGGGTCTCGCCACCGTCCACCACGCCTTCGCCGTCAATCAGGATGCCGTGCTTCTTCATGCGGTCCAGCGGCTCATCATGGCCCTGCACCCGTTCCTTGGACATCTCGTAATAGGTGTCATTCGGGCCGGGCATGAACTTCAGGCCCTTGTCGGCAATTGCGTCGGTGCTGGCATAGATATCCTCGGTACCAACCGCGATGTGCTGAATGCCTTCGCCGTTGTACTTCTTCAGATAGGACACGATCTGCCCGGTTTCGCCGCGGTCCTCGTTGATCGGGATCCGGATGCGGCCGCAGGGCGAGGTCAGCGCACGGCTGAAGAGACCGGTGAATTTACCCTGGATATCAAAGAAGCGGATCTCCTTGAAGTTGAACAGTTCCTCGTAGAACTTGAACCACTTGTCCATGTTGCCCTTGTAGACATTGTGGGTCAGGTGATCGAGGTAATAGAAACCGTCACCGCGCGGCTTGGACTGCTTCAGCCATTCGAACTCGGTGTTGTAGGGCGAGGTGTCGTAATACTGGTCGATGAAGTAGATCAGCGAGCCGCCAATGCCTTTGATCGCGGGCACATCCATGACCTTGCCCGGGCCTTCATAGGCCTCGGCGCCTTTGGACACCGCGTGTTCAAACGCCTTCTGCGCATCAGCAACCCGCCAGCCCATCGCCGGGGCGCAGGGGCCGTGCTCATCCACGAACTTCGCGGCAAAGCTGTCGGGGTCTGCGTTCAGGATGTAGGTGACGTCCCCTTGCTGCCACAGCTCCACCAGCGGCTGGTCCTTGCGGTGGCCGGTCAGCTCATAACCCATACGGGTGAACAGCGCCCGCAGTTCGTCCGGCTCCGGGCTGGCAAATTCGACAAACTCAAAGCCGTCGGTGCCTGCGGGGTTTTCAGGGGTGATTTCGGATTTCGGGGCGTTGTGCGGGAAAGGACCCATTGCGCGTCTCCTTCATGTCATTCGGGACAAGGTGAATTCTTGCATCAAGAATACCGCATTCGTTATGCAGTTTTTCCGCGTATTTGCGCACCACACCCTTGATTTGCGCGCAAGTTGCGCATCACAATGTTGAATTCCGGAGAAATCACGCATGCTGGATCCGACTGACACAAAACTGCTCGCAGCTCTGCAGAAAAATGCCCATCTCACTGCACAGGAGCTGGGAGAGATTCTGAATTTGTCGCCCAGTCAGGCCGGGCGGCGGCGGCAGCGGCTGGAAACAGAGGGATACATTGAAGGCTACGCGGCCCGATTGAACCCGGCCAAACTGGGACTGGCGGTACAGGGCTTTGTGCAGGTTCACCTCAGCAGCCACGGGCCGGAACAGTCCAAGGGATTTGCGCGGCTGGTCGCCAGTCAGCCGGAAATCACGTCAGCCTGGACGATGACCGGCGAAGCCGATTACCTGCTGCGTGTCTATTGCACCGATCTGCAAGCACTGAACACGTTGATCCATGAAATTCTGCTGCCCCATCCGGGCGTTGCCAGGGTCCAGAGCCAGATCGTGATGGCACAATTAAAACGCGACGCGCCGCTGCCGACTTAACCAGCTGGGAAGGATTTGGGCCTAAAGATGCAGCAACGACTTCTGTAACCCAAAGTGGAACTTTTCCGTGTCCTTTGTAGACCGCCGTGTTGAAACCCGCCCAACCAGCGGCGAGGCACCGTTTGGCCTCAATGAAGTATTCTTTTCCCGAACCGACAGCCGGGGGGTGATCCGCGCCGGGAACTACGTGTTCCGCCGCGTCGGCGCTTACCCCTGGGAAGAACTGATCGGTGCGCCGCACAAGGTGATCCGCCACCCGGACATGCCCAAGGGGGTGTTCTCGCTGTTCTGGGACACCATTCAGCGCGGCGAAAGCATCGGTGCCTACGTCAAGAACAAGGCCAAGGATGGGTTGTACTATTGGGTCTTTGCAGTGGTGGTGCCCTGCGGGGACGGGTACCTGTCGGCCCGCATCAAGCCCAGCAGCAAGCTGTTTGACGAGGTGCGCGGCCTTTACGCCAAAATGCTGAAGCGTGAAAAGGACGAGGGCGTCAAACCGGAGGAAAGCGCCCAGTACCTTCTCGATTGGCTCAAAAGCCAGGGCTTCGAGGACTACCACCAGTTTGCAGCACATGCCCTCAGCCAGGAACTGATCGCGCGGGACAAGGGTCTGGGCAACCAGCAGAACGCACGGATTCAAGAGCTGACCGGCATGCTGGAAGACGCCGAAAAGCTGGCAGAGGAAACTGATGGTCTGATCGCAGACTTTGATGCCATGCACACGATTCCGCATAATCTGCGGGTGCTGGCGTCGCGCATCGAACCCTCAGGCGGGCCGGTCACTGTTCTGTCTCAAAACTACGGCGCCATGTCACGGCAGATGTCGGACTGGTTTGGCGCCCACGTGATGGGCGAAAACAGCAACTTCGCCAAGATCAAATCTTCGGTGAACGACAGCCTGTTTGTCGAGGGCATGGCGCGCGTTCTGATCGAATGCGACAACCAGCTGCAGCAGGAACGCCGCGATCTGGGTGATGCCGACATGGAATCAGAACGAAAGATTCTGGGCGACCTGGTGAAGCAGCAGGTCAAACGGTCTGAAGACGGCATGAAGGAAGTGGATGAGGAAGCCGCGCGCATCACCGGTGCCTGCCAGATCATGCACCGGCATTTCCTGGGCCTCAGCTCCACCCGGGTTCTGCTCAAGATCGAAAGCGCTCGCCTGACTGATTCCGGTGAAACCCTGGCGGATATTATTGACCAGCTCGGCGGCTTCCAGGAACGGATTTCCAGGCGGCTGGACCGGATCGGCAAACTCAGCGAAGATATCCGGATGCTTGAGCAGTAAAGGCCGCACAGGCGCCCGATTGCCGCAACAGCCTGTTCCGCCGCCGCAAAGCCATTGCCAAGGCCGGGGCAGGCTTGCGATACCTGTAATATGGAAGAATTTTTCTATCAGGCGACAATTTACCTCGGCGCAGCAGTGATTGCGGTGCCGCTGGCAGCGCGTCTCGGTTTGGGCTCTGTGTTGGGATACCTTGCGGCAGGCATCGCCATCGGCCCGGTGCTGGGCCTGACCGGTGCGGAAACCGAGGACCTGCGCCATTTTGCTGAATTCGGCGTGGTCATGATGCTGTTCCTGATCGGGCTGGAACTGGAACCGCGCGCGCTTTGGGCGATGCGGGACAAGCTGATCGGGCTGGGCGGCATGCAAGTTGCCCTATCGACGGTCGTCCTGATGGGCGCAGCAATGGCCATGGGCCAGCCCTGGCATGTCAGCCTAGCCGTCGGCCTGGCACTGTCTCTATCCTCTACAGCTATTGTGCTGCAGACCCTGTCGGAAAAGGGGCTGATGCAGACCGGCGGCGGCCGCTCCGCCTTCTCGGTGCTGCTGACCCAGGATATCGCGGTCATTCCGATCCTCGCCTTTTTGCCCTTGCTAGGCACCTATGCCATCCCCCAGTTTGCCGCAGATGGTTCGATCAGCCGGGAAGGCGCTGGCGGCCATGGCGGCCACGGCTCTTTGTCACTGGTGGACGGGCTGCCAGGCTGGGCGGTGGCGCTGGTCACTTTGGCTGCAATTGCCTTCATCATCCTGGCGGGCATTTACCTGACCCGGCCGCTGTTCCGCTTCATCCATGCCTCCAACCTGCGCGAGATGTATACTGCACTGGCGCTGATGATCGTGGTCGGCATTTCCTTCGTGATGACCCTGGTCGGCCTGTCGCCTGCGCTTGGCGCCTTCCTGGCGGGTGTGGTGCTTGCCAACTCCGAGTTCCGGCACGAGATGGAAAGCGACCTCAATCCCTTCAAGGGGCTTCTGCTCGGGCTGTTCTTCATCACAGTGGGGGCCGGCATCAACTACCGCCAATTCCTGGCCGACCCCGGCGACCTGATCGGTCTCGCGCTGCTGGTGATCTTTGCCAAGGGCGCTGTGCTCTTTGTTGTCGGCCGCGCCTTCGGCCTGCGCCGGCGGCGTCTGTGGCTGTTTACACTCAGCCTGGCGCAGGCCGGCGAATTTGGCTTTGTGCTGCTGGCCTTTTCCACCCAGCTCAACGTGCTTCCGCCGGCGCTGTCCGAAAAACTGCTGCTGGTGATCGCCCTGTCGATGCTGATTACCCCGCTGTTGTTCATTGCCTATGATCTGCTGTCCAAACGCATGGGAGAACCTCTGCAGGCACCTGAGCCGGACGAGATCGACGAAGAAGGCCCGGTGATCATTGCCGGCATCGGGCGGTTCGGACAAATCGTCAACCGGCTGGTGCAGGCCAGCGGCTTCAAGACCGTGGTTCTGGACCACGATATGGAGGCGGTGCAGCTAATGCGCCGCTTCGGGGTCAAGAGTTTCCTGGGCGACCCAACCCGCCCGGAACTTTTGAAGGCCGCAGGCATCGCCAAGGCCAAGGTTTTTGTTGTGGCGCTGGATGACCCGGAAGGTGTGGTCAAGATGGTCTCCTATGTGCGCCGGGCCTACCCGGACCTGCACATCATTGCCCGCGCCAAGGACCGCAACCATGTGTATGAGCTGTATCAGGCCGGTGCCGATGACATCGTGCGCGAGCTGTTCGACAGCTCCGTCCGCGCCGGCCGCTATGTGCTGGAGAACGTCGGTCTCAGCGAATACGAGGCCGCGCAAGCCGCGCAGACCTTCTACAATCACGACCGCCAGAACCTGCGCGATCTGGCACAGCACTGGATCCCGGGCGTGCCCGCCAGCCAAAACCCCGCTTATATCGAACGGGCGCAGGAATTGGAGAAGGCTATCGAAAGCGCGATCTTCGAAATGGCTGAGCGGAAGCGCAAACGCTCTTCCGAAGCTGCAGAATGAAAAAAAGCCCCGGCACAGGCCGGGGCTTCAAAATTGGATCTTCAGGCCGATTGGTTCAGCTGTCGGAAACACCGGCTTCGGCAAAGGTCGCCATACCGCTGTGGCAGGCGATGGCACCTTTCAGAACCTGAATCGCCAGCGCCGCCCCGGAGGCCTCGCCCAGGCGCAGGCCCAGCGACAGCAGCGGTTCCTTGCCCAGCTTTGCCAGCAATGCCGCATGCGCAGCTTCGGCGCTTTGATGACCCGCAACCGCATGGTCCAGCGCACCATCCGCAGTCTGCAGCAGGCAGGCCGCCGCGGCGCAGCAGATAAACCCGTCAAGGATCACCGGGATATGCAGCACCCGGGCGGCGGCGATTGCACCCGCCATGGCCGCAATCTCACGCCCGCCCAGGCAGGCCAGCGCGTCCAGACCGTCGCGGATTGCAGCGCGGTGCAACGCGACGCCTTCCGCCACCACCCTGGTCTTGTTGGCCAGGCCTGCGTCATCCACACCGGTGCCACGGCCGGTCCAGTCCGACGCCTCTCCGCCAAACAGCGCACAGGCCAGGGCCGCAGCCGGTGTGGTGTTGCCGATCCCCATTTCGCCAACGACCAGCAGGTCCGCCGAAGGGTCCACAGCCTCCCATCCAGCCTTCAGCGCCACCAGCAATTCGTCCTGGCTCATTGCGGCGCTTTTGGTGAAATCAGCGGTCGGACGGTCCAGCTCCAGCGCATGAACGTCCATGCGTGCGCCTGCCATCTTGGCCAGCTGGTTGATTGCTGCACCGCCGTGCTCGAAGTTGATAACCATCTGGGCCGTCACTTCTGCCGGGAATGCCGAAACACCTTGCTCCATCACCCCGTGATTGCCTGCAAAAACGATCACCTGGGGCGCGGCAATTTCCGGCCGCTCACTGCCGCGCCAGCCGCCGTACCAGATCGCCAATTCCTCCAGACGCCCCAGCGCGCCCGGCGGCTTTGTCAGCTGACTGTTTCGCGCCGCAGCGGCGGCGGCAGCTGCTTGGTCCTGCGCAGGCGCGCCGGCCAGTGCGGCGCGGAAATCATCAAGGGAGGAAAGCTGTGGCAGCATAGGAAAGCCTCGTTGCATCTGAGTGGTGGACGCGGATAAAGCGGATTGACCCTGTTTAACCGCTGGCAGCCCCGCCGCAAGCACTGCAATAGGCCCGCAAATGCAAAAAAACGACATTCAGGCAAAAGACATTCTGCTGGCGCTGGTGCTGCTGACCAGGCTGCCGCTGCCGCACCTGCCGCAGCAGGCCTTCCAGCGCCAGGCCAAGGCGGTCTGGGCGTTTCCGCTGGCCGGTCTCGCAGTGGCGCTGCCCGCAGCGCTGCTGGCGGCGCTGGCGCTGGCTGCCGGGCTGCCTGCCATGGTGGCCGCAGGTCTTGCGCTGGCAGTGCAGGTGATGCTGACCGGCGCCATGCATGAGGACGGGCTGGCCGACACCGCCGACGGGTTGTGGGGCGGCTTTACCCGCGAGCGGCGGCTGGAGATCATGAAGGACAGCCGTATCGGAGCTTACGGGGTGATCGCGCTGATCCTGGGGCTGGGACTGCGGTGGAGCGCCTTGGCCGCTGTGTTCGCGGCGGCCGGTGTCTGGCCGCTGCTGACAATCGCAATGATGAGCCGGGCAGTGATGCCCCAGCTTATGGCATTTTTGCCAAACGCCCGTTCCGCCGGCCTGTCACAGACCGTTGGCCGCCCCCGCGCCCTGCCCTGCCTGCTGGCTGCAGTGCTGGCAATTGCTCTGTCGCTGCCACTGATCGGCGGCGCGGCCTTTGGCGTGGCTTTGGCTATGGGTGCTGCTGCGGCCGGGCTGGGCGCCCTGGCCAAGGCCAAGGTCGGCGGCCAGACCGGAGATGTTCTGGGCGCTTCGCAGCAGGCGGCTGAGATTGCCGGACTTCTCGTCCTGCTTGCCTTCTGCGGTTAACTCACCCTGAGACGAACAAAAGCCGCGCCCTTTCGGGCACGGCCTTCAATCGTAGATCAGCGCAGCGATCAGGCAGCGCGGGAGGTCAGGACCTCATCCACCTGCTTTGCAGCGGCGATTTCATCGTTGCCGGAAACAGCGGCCACTTCGCGGGTCAGGCGCTCCAGCGCAGCCTCGTACAGCTGACGCTCGGAATAGCTCTGCTCGCGCTGGTCGTCGGTGCGGTGCAGGTCGCGCACCACCTCAGCGATCGAGATCAGGTCGCCGGAGTTGATCTTTTGCTCGTACTCCTGGGCGCGGCGCGACCACATGGCGCGCTTCACCTTGGCTTTGCCCTTGAGCGTTTTCATCGCCTGGGCGATCACGTCCGGCGAGCTCAGCGAACGCATGCCCACTTCGGTTGCCTTGTTGGTCGGCACCCGCAGGGTCATCTTGTCCTTTTCAAAGGTGATCACGAAAAGCTCCAGCGCAAAGCCGGCCACTTCCTGCTCCTCGATCGAGATGATCTGGCCGACGCCATGCGCCGGATAGACCACATAATCATTGGGGCGGAATTCGAGCTTCTTCGACTTGGTCATACAGGTTCTTCCTCACTCATGGCCGGGCGGCACCGGCACTATGGCGTAAAAAAAATCCAGATCCGGTCAGTTCAGTTTGACCAGCCCTCAGGACATTTTCTCCGCAGAAATACCGCCCATTTTGCACGCCACTGCTACGGCGCACCGGGGGCGGACTCCGATTGTTTATGTCTATTGTGCGCTAAGTATATCATAAAAAAGGGCCGCCCGAAAGGCGGCCTTCTGGCAAGGCTCCGTGAAAACCCGAAGCGATACGGCGGTTTTCCGCACAAATGCGGCATTGCCGCGTGAGCCAGAGAATCAGCCGCCTTCGCCGGGAGCCTCGGAGAAATACTTCTCCATCTTGCCCTCTTCGCCGTCGCGTTCCTCATACCCCGGCATCGGATCCTTCTTGGAAACGATCACCGGCCACAGCTCTGCATATTTGCGGTTGAATTCAACCCATTTGTCCATGTCCGGCTCGGTATCCGGGCGGATTGCGTCTGCCGGGCATTCCGGTTCGCAAACGCCGCAGTCGATGCATTCGTCGGGATGGATCACAAGGGTGTTCTCGCCCTCATAGAAACAGTCCACCGGGCATACCTCGACACAGTCGGTGTATTTGCAGGCGATGCAGTTTTCCGTCACGACATAGGTCATTGTACCGAGTCCCGTTATCCGTTTGCGCCTAGCTAATCCAGACGCGGCTGCACTTCAAGGCGTCAAAAGCCCTCTGGCTTGCGGGTAAGATCAAGCGCCCTGCGGGCTTTTTTGTCCGGACGGCCTTTTCCCTCGAACTTTGGATTGGCCGGAATTTTTTCCTGCTTTTCCGTCATGTCAAAGTACAGCGCCTGTGCCTCCGGCGCCGGGCCGCGGCGTTCGCCGATGGCTTCCACCTTGACCACCCGGATCACTTTGCCTTGAGCAAAGGTCAGAACGTCACCCGGGGCAACGTTCTGAGCCGGTTTCAAAGCCTTGGTGCCGTTGAGGCGCACATGGCCCGCGCTGACTTGTTTCGCGGCCAGGCTGCGGGTTTTGAAAAACCGCGCATGCCAAAGCCACTTGTCGATGCGGATCTTGGGCGCCCCCTCAGTCATAGCCGGGTCAATCGCCCTGCTTCAGCCCCATCAGCGCTGCGGCGAAGGGGTTGTCCGGGTCGATCTGCTTTTCCTTCTTGGCAGGACGCGAGGAATAGGTCTTGGCGCCCTGATCCTGGCGCGGACCGCCCTTGCGGCCCGGCTTGCCCCGGCCACCATCACGGTCGCCGCCCTTGGCACCGCGCGGCTTGCCCTTGCCGCCAGGCTTGCCGTCGCCCTGCGGGCGGCGGTTCTGCTGGCGCTGGCCGCCTTGGCGTCCGCCGCGGTTACCGCCCCAAGTGAAGGTGAAAAAGACTTCCACCTCCGGCGCGTCAACAGCCGCATCGGCTGCTTCACCAACCGGGGTTTCGCCCGCAGCCGTTTCCGCAACGGGCGCCTCGGCTGCCGGCTCGGCCGGTTCCTCGGCGACGGGGGCAACGCCCTCGTCTGCGATGGCTTCAGTGCCGGCAGGCACATCCGCCGGCGCAGGCTCGCCTTCGGCATCCGGTGCCGCGGCCGGGGTGTTCTCTGCCTCTGCAGCGGCATCCATCACCGGCTGACCTTCGGCAGGCGTGCCGGTTTCTGCCACCACGGCGTCGGTAGGCTTCACCTTTTCGCGTTCGCCCTTCTCGGCTTTGTAGCCCAGGCCCTGCATCAGATCGGCGAACTGCTCCAGCGTCATACCGGTGATCGACAGCATGTCCGCCTTGGCTTCAAAGCCGCCGCGGCTGTCTTCGCCGCGCAGCATGTCAGCCAGACGCTCCAGCATGTCGATGCGGATCATCCGCTCGCCGGCGGCACGGTAGCCGGACATGGTGTCATAGCCTTCCGGCGCGTCTTTGATGGACGGCACGGTGACCAGACCCGGGGGCGGCGCCTCGGGGAAGTCTTGCAGGCCGTTTGCCAGCGACCACAGCACCAGGCGCAGACGGGTCGGCGCCGGCTTCAGCAGCAGCGGCATGAAAATGGTGAACTGGCCGAAGCGGATGCCGTGTTTGCGCAGCGCGCCGCGGGCGTCCTGATCCAGGTCCTTGACCTCTTGCGCCACGCCTGCACGGGGCAGCACGCCGAGGTTTTCGACCATGCGGAAGGCAAAGCCGCGCGCGAGACCGGTCAGCTCTTCATCTTTCTGCAGGTTCAGAAGCGGCTCGAACAGCGCGTTGATCTTGCGGGTGATGAAATGCAGCAGACGGCGCTCGACCTTCTGGGCCACGTCCGGCCCGGCGGCCTCATCCACAAAGACCTCGATCTGCGGGTTCAGCGCGTCGGCGCCGGCAACCAGCTTGCCGACCGCATGTTCGCCCCACATCAGACCGCCCTGTTCGGTAAAGTCGATCTCGGTATCGGGCGCGTTGTAGAACCGGTCCGCGCGCAGATGGAATTGCGGCGCCAATGCCTGCAGCGAGGCCGCCTTGAGGGCCTTTGCCTCAGTGCCTTGCGCAGCTTTGTCCGGGCTGAACCGGAACCCCTCCAGACGGCCGACGAATTCGCCTTCGACCGTCACTTCACCCTTGTCATTCACTTCGGCCAAAAGGGCCTCCTTCTGTTTGAGCCGCCGCAACAGCACAGACGTGCGCCGGTCCACAAATCGCTGAGTCAAACGCTCATGCAGAGCATCCGACAACCTGTCTTCTACAGCGCGCGTCTCCCCGCGCCAATGGCTTTCGTCACGCAGCCAACCCTTCCGCTGCGCGACATATGTCCACGTCCGGATAAATGCCAGACGCTTGGACAATGTGTCGATGTTTCCGTCGGTGCGGTCAATCCGCTTTATCTGGCGGGCCATCCAGTCGTCCGGCACCACCCCGCCGCCATGCAAATGCTCGAATATCACCCCCAGAAGCGACGTGTGTTCGGCATGGGAGATACCGCGGAAATCAGGGATCCGGCAAACATCCCACAACAATTTCACCGACTGCGCATTGGTGGTGCGCGCGATCACGGCGGATTCCCGCGACAGCATCTTCAGCGCGCCCAGATCATCGGCTTCACGCGCTTTGATCAGGTTCTCGTTCGAGGGGCTTGATTCGAGCGAATTGATCAGCGCCTCAACCGAGCCGAATTGCAAATCGGCAGAGCGCCAGTTGAGTTTCTTCAGCGGCGTGAACTGATGGTTCATGATGGCCGATGCGGTGCCCTCATCCAGTGGCCTTGCATCGCCGGTGACGCCAAAGGTGCCGTGGCTCATCCCCCGGCCCGCGCGGCCTGCGATCTGCGCCAGTTCATTCGGTGCCAGCGGGCGCATCCGGCGGCCGTCAAACTTGGTGGTGGAGGAAAACGCCACATGGTCAATATCCAGGTTCAGCCCCATGCCGATGGCATCGGTCGCCACAAGGTAATCAACCTCGCCATTCTGATAGAGCGCCACCTGCGCGTTGCGTGTCCGCGGGCTCAGCGCCCCCATCACCACCGCCGCACCACCCTTCTGGCGGCGGATCAGCTCGGCAATCGCATAAACATTATCAACCGAAAACCCGACGATTGCGGTTCTCGGCGGCATCCGGCTTATCTTTTTCGAACCTGCATAGACCAGATCGGACATCCGGTCGCGACGGACGAATTCGACACCCGGCACCAGCGCCGAGATCGGTCCGCGCATGGTGTCTGCGCCCAGAAACAGCGTCTCATGAGTACCGCGGGCGCGCAGCAACCGGTCTGTGAACACATGGCCGCGCTCCGGGTCGGCGCAGAGCTGAATCTCGTCGATCGCCAGGAAGTCGCAGCCCATGCCCTCTGGCATCGCCTCGACGGTGCAGATCCAGTACTGCGCCCGCGGCGGCACGATCCGTTCCTCGCCGGTGACCAGCGCCACGACTGACGGGCCGCGCGCAGCCACCACCTTGTCATAGACTTCCCGCGCCAACAGGCGCAGCGGAAAGCCCATCACTCCGGTGCGGTAGCCCAGCATCCGTTCGATGGCATAGTGGGTTTTGCCGGTGTTGGTCGGGCCCAGAACGGCCACGATCCGCGATGCGCTTGCCATAACTTCAGCCCCCGCGCCCCAGCGGGGCTTACAGTTCCCTGCCCTCGATCGAGGGCCTCAGACGTTCGAGGGCGCTGCTTACTTCCTCGTGGTGCGGATGTATAGCCTTGGCGCGCTGGTAGGCCTCATAGGCGCGTTCCGGCTGGCGGAACTGCTCAAACACCACGCCCAGCGCATAGACCGCGTTGTAGTCCTGCGGGTTCAGTGCCAGCGACCGTTCCAGATCCGCTATCGAAGGGCCGTAGAGGCCGATCTCGAAGTAAACCCGCGCGCGTTCATACCAGCCGCGGGCAAAGCCTGGCGCGTGATCGGTCAGCGCGGTCAGATGCTCCACCGCCTCCTGCAGGTCGCCGCGTTCCATCGCGTCCCGTCCCCGCCGCAGCAGCAGGTCCATTGAAGGAGAACCGCTCCTGGCCCACAGCGCCTGCAGCTCGCGGTCAATCGCCGCGGCCTCCGATGCTTCGGACTGCGCCAGATCCTGCAGCAGCACCTCGGCAGACAGCGCCTGCGCGGCACCACTGCCAGGCAGGGAAAGCGCGGCCATGGCAGCCGTTGCCGCCACGATAGCTTTGAGCTTTGGGAAATTTGCCACCATGATGCCCCCAGTGTAATCCCGCGCGCTGCATTTACCAGTAATAGCTGCTATGGCTTCACAGGTTTGTGCTATAAGGCGCGCAAAACAGATTGAGGATCAAGATGAGCGTTACCCTTGAACAGGCAGCTGAGGCCCTGAACGGCAAACTGGATGCAGGCGAATTCACCGCCTCCGCCAAATTCCAGATCGAAGGCCTGGGCGCCATCATGCTGGACAGCTCCGGCGCCCGCGTCGCCGATGAAGAGGCCGACGTGACCATGTCCGCCGACGCCGACACGTTTCAGTCGATCCTTGAGGGCGACCTGAACCCGACCGCCGCTTTCATGTCCGGCAAGCTGACCATTGACGGCGACATGGGCACGGCGATGCAGCTCGCCTCGGCGCTGGCCTGATGGACGGCGCTCCGGTGGACCTCCAGCCCGCCCCCTTGTTTGCGGAGATCGCGCAGGGACCGGCAGGCGGGGAAGCCCACTGGGTGCACACCTCAGATGGCCTGCGCATCCGCGCGGGCCACTGGCGTCCTGAAGGGGAGGCAAAGGGCACGGTCCTGCTGTTCCCCGGACGCACGGAATACATCGAGAAATACGGGCCCGCCGCGGCCGAGTTTGCCGCCCGCGGCCATGCCACCCTGACCGTGGACTGGCGCGGCCAAGGGCTTGCCGGACGGATGCTGGCAGAACGGCGGCTAGGCCATGTCGGCCATTTCACCGATTTCCAGAAAGATGTGCAGGCGCTGGCCGCGCTGGCCGCGCAGCTGGACCTGCCCCGGCCCTGGCACCTGGTTGGCCACTCGATGGGTGGCGCCATCGGCCTGCGCGCCCTGATCGAGGGGCTGGAGGTCAACTCCTGCGCCTTCACCGGCCCGATGTGGGGCATCCAGATCCCGCCGTTGCTGCGTCCGCTGGTACGTGCCCTTGGCGGCATCGCGCCGCTGCTGCGCTTGGACGAACGGCTGCTGCCGACCACCGCGTTGGAGCAATACGTGCAGATAACCCCGTTCGAGGGCAACACGCTGACCACCGATCCGGAAATGTACAAGCTGATGCACGCCCAACTGGCAGCCCAGCCGGATCTGGCGCTTGGCGGTCCCACCATCCAATGGCTGCGGGTCAGCCTGCAGGAATGCGCGGAACTGGCAGCGATGCCCTCCCCCGCCCTGCCCTGCATCACCTTCCTCGGCACTGACGAGCAAATCGTCAATCCCGGCGCCATTCACGACCGCATGAACCGCTGGCCGGGCGGCGAGCTGGACCTGATCAAGGGGGCCCAGCACGAGGTGATGATGGAAACCCCGGAAATCCGCGCCCATGTGTTTTCCCGCATGTGCCGCCTGTTTGATCAGTACAGCCGCTGACCCCCGTTGCCTGGGCTGCGTACGCCCCGTTTACCCGGCTCTTACCCGAAAATGCCATTCTCTTGCGGCCCGGCGTCCGGCCTGCTTGTGATCCCGCAAGCCCGCCCTTAGATGTTGGGTCAACGAATTTCTCATGACAGGAGCCCCCATGTTCCAGCTTCCCTTCCCCGTCCGCGACGCAAACGCCACTGCCGGTTCCGGCGGCCTCGGCGATCTGCCGGAATGGGACCTCAGCGATCTTTATGCGTCTGAGGACGCCCCCGAACTGGCCCGCGACCTGGAGTGGCTGGAGAAGGAATGCGCCGCATTTGCCGCCGATTACGAGGGCAAGCTCGCTGATCTGAATGCAGACGGGCTGCTGGAATGCGTGCAGCGCAACGAGAAGATCAACAACATCGCCGGCCGCATCATGTCCTTTGCCGGCTTGCGCTATTACCAGCTGACCACCGATGCCGACCGCGCGGCCTTCCTGTCCGATTGTCAGGAAAAGGTCACCATTGCCACCACCCCGCTGGTGTTCTTCACGCTGGAACTGAACCGGATCGAAGACAGCGTGATGAACGCGCATCTGGCCGCCAATGCGGAACTGGCGCGCTATGACAGCGTTTTCCGCCGCATCCGCTCGATGAAGCCCTACCAGCTGTCGGATGAGCTGGAGAAATTCATGCATGATCTCGGCATTGTCGGCGACGCCTGGGAAAAGCTGTTTGACGAGACCATCGCGGGCCTCACCTTCACCGTGAACGGCGAAGAGCTGAACATCGAAGGCACCCTGAACCTGCTGACTGAGCAGGACCGCAGCAAGCGCGAGGCCGCGGCCCGCGAACTGGCGCGCGTCTTTGGCGAGAACATCAAGACCTTCGCCCGTGTCCACAACACCCAGGCCAAGGAGAAAGAGATCATCGACCGCTGGCGCGGCATGCCCAGCCCGCAGACCGGCCGCCACCTCTCCAACGACGTGGAGCCCGAGGTCGTCGAGGCGCTGCGCGAGGCAGTGGTTGCCGCCTACCCCAAGCTTTCCCACCGCTATTATGAGCTGAAGCGCAAATGGCTGGGGCTGGACGTGATGCAGGTCTGGGACCGCAACGCGCCGCTGCCGCTGGAGGATACCCGCACCATCGGCTGGGATGAGGCTGAAAAGACGGTGATGGAGGCCTACAACGCCTTTGATCCCCGCATGGGTGAGATTGCCGCGCCGTTCTTCTCGGACGGCTGGATCGATGCGGGCGTGAAGCCCGGCAAGGCGCCCGGTGCCTTTGCCCACCCCACCGTCACCAACGTGCACCCCTATGTGATGCTGAACTACCTGGGCAAGCCGCGCGACGTGATGACCCTGGCGCATGAGCTGGGCCACGGCGTGCATCAGGTGCTGGCGGCGGAACAGGGCGAAATGCTCTCCTCCACCCCGCTGACCCTGGCGGAAACCGCGTCTGTCTTCGGCGAGATGCTGACCTTCCGCAAGATGCTGGACAAGGCCGAAACCAAGGAGCAGCGCAAGGTGCTGCTGGCGGGCAAGGTCGAGGACATGATCAACACGGTGGTGCGCCAGATCGCCTTCTATGACTTTGAATGCAAGCTGCACGAAGCCCGCCGCGGCGGCGAACTGACCCCGGATGACATCAACGCCATCTGGATGTCGGTGCAGGCGGAAAGCCTGGGTGAAGCCTTTGAGTACATGGAAGGCTACGAGACCTTCTGGGCCTATATCCCGCACTTCGTGCATTCACCCTTCTATGTCTACGCCTATGCCTTCGGCGATGGTCTGGTGAACGCGCTCTACTCGGTCTATGCCGAGGGCGGCGAAGGGTTTGAGGACAAGTATTTCGAGATGCTCAAGGCCGGCGGTTCCAAGCACCACAAGGAACTGCTGGCGCCCTTCGGCCTCGACGCCACCGACCCCAAGTTCTGGGACAAGGGCCTTTCGATGATCTCCGGCTTCATTGACGAGCTGGAAGCGATGGAAGACTGATGCCAATAGCCCTGCGCCCGGTGGCCCGCAGCGAGTTTGACCTGGTAAGCCGTATTGAGGTTGAACCGGATCAAATCCGTTTTTCCGGCACCGTAGCCCAGGCTTTTGAAGAAGATGAGGACGGCGTGGATTTCCACGCCATCCTCGACGGCACCCGCGCGGTCGGGTTCTTCAAAACAGACCGTCTTTATCATGAGACCTATGATTTCGCGGAGGCAAATACCCTGGGCCTGCGCGGCTTCATGATTGATCGCCGCGCGCAGGGCAAAGGTTATGCCACTGCCGCCGTAGCGGCCCTGAAAACCTACCTGCCCGCCCAATACCCGGATCGTCCTGCCGTGGTTCTGACCGTCAACCTGCAGAATCCCGCGGCTGTCCGCTGCTACCTGAAAGGCGGGTTTCAGGATACAGGGGGCATCTACCCGCACGGCCTTGCAGGCCCGCAGCACATCCTGCGGATGGCGCTGCCGCAGGGCTAAACCTGCACCCTAATTCGCCATCAGGGGCGGCCACTCTAAGCAGCAAAATCTAATACAGCTTGCAATCACGCCGTCGGATTTCCGAACAATTTATGGTATAGTCACTCCGTTCACCAGTTGGAGGGTACAAGTGATGTCTGTGTTCAAGAAAATCTGCGTTTTGGCGTTTGCGTCGATCATTGCAGCAGCACCAGCTTCTGCGGCTGGCCCAGACAAAAAGAACGGGGTCAGCGGTGAAACCATCGCCAAGCTGTACGCCGGGAAAACCTGGATCTGGAGCAAAGGCGGCACCTATTGGGCGCCAGACGGCAGCTTTCAAGCTATCTGGGAAGACAGCGTCGGCCTCGGCAAATGGTATGCAACCTCCAAGGGCAATCTTTGTTATGAAGCCCTCTGGTACCACGGCAAAGACGAACCCGGCAAACAGCGCAAGGAGTGCTTCCGCCACGTCGCCGACAGTCAGGGCCAGCTATGGAAGTACAGCGACAAGGACAAGTCCTGGTACAAGCCGACTAGAGAGTTTGCTGAGCGCATCAAGCCAGGGAACAAGATCAGTTCTCGGGTACGCAAGCTGAGAAAACGCTACGGGGTATAAAGGCACTCATCAGGCGTCAAATGACGCTGCCAGCCGCATCGGCTTCGCAAACATTCCAGACATGCAGCACCCCATGCCCAAGGATGATCCCATCAGCCAAGGGAGGCCCCCATGCATGGACGCTGCCTGTGCGGATCGGTGACATTCAACGTGGAACTGCCGGTCTTGTCGGTCGTGAACTGCCATTGCGAGAGCTGCCGAAGGCAATGTTCGGCGCCGATGACCACCTATATCGGCGTCACCGACGGCCAGTGGCAATGGACCGGAGAAGAGCCGAAACTGTTCCGGTCATCCCCGGGAGTAGAGCGGACATTTTGCGGCACCTGCGGCTCGCCCATGTCGTTCCGCTCGCAGGCGATGTCCGGCACCATGCATTTCTACGTTGCGGCGATGGCAGACCCGGAGGCCTTTACTCCGGCCCTGCATGTCGCCCATGAAGAGAAGCTCTGCTGGTTCAACAGCGACGACGGGCTGCTCAAGCGCACCGGGCCGGAATACCTCTGACCGGCGCCCCGGATACAGCGCAACCGGAATTCTGCAAGAATTCCGGCCAGGAAAACGCATGTTTTCCTAGCCGTTTCCCGCGCCGGGTAACGGCGCGGGGGTCCCAGAGGACCTTATTGATGCGGGAAATAGTCTTCACACTCCCCATCGCGGTAGACATCCGCGGTACAGCAATGCAGACCGCCGCCAAAGGCATAGGCGTCGCGCAGCTCGACCTCGACGACTTCCATGCCCAGCTTGTCCATCTGCTCTGCCTGGTAGACCTCTGATTTCTCGACGCAGACGGTTTTCGGGTCCAGCACCAGCACGTTCATCGAAAGCCAGGTGGAGGAATAGCACAGCGGCGGCGGGGTGTTGTGGGCCGGCTGGGCCGCATCGACGATGTCCCAGCCGTTCTTGTTGAACATCGCGCGCTGTTCTTCCGGCAGGCGGCGCTGGGGGTTGTTCAGGATCAGACCCGGGCGCAGCGGCGTGAAGGTGGCGTCGATGTGGATCGGGTACGGATCGCCCGGGAAATTCACCGTGTGCACCCGGTGGTCCGGGAAGTGGCGGCGCAGCCACTCAATGCCCTTGAGGTTGGTTGTGAAGCCATGCTGTACCACCAGATCCTTGCCGAAACGCAGCACGTCGGCGGCGTCGAACAGCGGTTCTTCTTCGGTGGTAACAAAGAACTTTTCCGCTGCCCATTCCAGCCGCTTGGCCACCCCGATTTTGTCGCTGAGGTAATCCGGGTGGTAGTCCGCGTCCGTGAGGCGCGGCTTGGGTGCAGCCTCGTGGCGGAAGTTCGGATCGTCCTCCCAGTACTGCTTCAGCAGCGGCCTGTAGTTCAGGTATTCGAACCAGCGGCAGCGGTAGGACATGGTGGCTTCGAGCATCTCATGGCCGACGGTCAGCAGCACGTCGCGCGGCGGCATGCAGCCGAACTGGCTGTCGGTGTGGAAATCCGGGGTGGTCACCGGCTGGGAATGGTCGATGGAGACCGGGCGGTCCACCCGGATGCCGCGGCCGCGCAGCTGATCGGCGAAGTTGTTCAGCAGTTCGTTGGCGCGGTCTATGGTCTCCTGCGGGCGGCGGCCCCACTGGCCGCGCATGTCGCTGTCTTCCGGCACCTTGGCATCCAGCGCGGGCTCTTCCGGCGGGATGTGGCAATCATCGGCACGGCCCACAATCACATGGCGCAGCGTGTCCCATTCATTCCAGCTTTTGACTTCAGTTTTCTCCGGCGACCAGGCCATGAATGCCTCCCTTGTCTTGGGAGGCAAAGGCGGGGCCTTCAATCTCCCGATTGAAAGTCCCGGCGTACAGGAGCGTGGTTTTGGGCCAGAGCGATCTGCCTGCGGCGACGCCATCGCCTGTGAGCCCGGCGCAGGATATAACACTGGCAGGGCAAGCGGGGAAGAGGCTTTGGCCGTTCGCGGCGGCGAGGGATGAAACTGCCGCAGATCGGGCTAGGGTCAGGAGACAGTAACACCAGGAACCGGCTTCAGCAGAATGAGTGACAGGCCCGCGCCAGCCCCGCCGCCCTCGGCCACCAGCCAGTTTACAATGCTGCTTGGGCTGGCGGGCTATGTCTCTGCTTTGGTCCTGCTGCACGGCAGCGGTACCGGGAGGGTTGAGGCGGGGATAATCGCAATGCTGGCAACCGCATTGCCGATGCTGGGGCATGAGCTGCTTTGGCTAAGGACATGTTCAGACCCGGCGACCGGGCTTGGCCGTCTTGGGCAGAAGCAGATCAACTGGCCGCGGATCCTGCAGAAGCTGGCAGGGCTTTGCGGCTCGCTGGCCGTGATCGCTGCCGCCTATTGGCTGTTTCCTGAATACCACCGGAGTTTCTATACACCGTTCTGGGAGGCCTGCCGCATCGCTCTGCCGGTTCTTCTGGCTCTGGCAGTGCCCTATTTCATTGTGGTGGATTTGCGGATGGAGGCCCCCGGCGACGGTTACCAGCATGCGGGCTATCTGTTTCTTGGGCAGCTGGACAAGGTGGATTGGGAGGTTCTGCGGGACTATGCCCTAGGCTGGCTTATCAAAGGGTTCTTCCTGCCGCTGATGTTTGTCTATTTCAGCGGCAACGCCGCCTATCTGCTGAAAACCCCGCTGGCCGCCGCGGTGGATTCCTTCCCCGCCTTCGTCCACTACATGGGACGCCTGACAGTTGGCATCGACCTGGCCTTTGTCAGCATCGGCTATGTTCTGACGCTCAGGCTTACCAATTCCCACATCCGCTCCTGCAACCCGCTGTTCTGGGGCTGGGCGGTGACGCTGGCAATGTATGTACCGTTCTTCTCGATCATCGGGCGCAAGTACCTGGACTACAACGATGGATTGGGCTGGCTGGACATGCTGGGCGGCTGGGGTCCTGGAGTTGCACTGTGGGGCAGCGTCATCATTGCGGCCAAGCTGCTGTGGGCCTGGGCCAATGCCTCATTCGGCATCCGGTTTTCCAACCTGACGCACCGCGGCATCATCACCAACGGCCCCTACCGCTGGACCCGCCACCCGTCCTATCTGTTTAAGAACATCTCCTGGTGGCTGTTGTCAGTGCCGTTCTTCACCACTGAAGGGGCAGGCGAAGCGCTGCGCCTGTCGCTGCTGCTTCTTGGGATCAACGGCATCTACCTGCTACGCGCCAAGGCGGAGGAGCGGCACTTGTCCGAGGACCCGGCCTATGTGGCCTATGCCATGTGGATTGAGCAGCACGGCAAGCTGCGCTGGCTGGGCCGCGTTCTGCCGGCGCTGCGGTATTCGCCGCCCGAAACCGCCCCTGCCCGGTAGACCCCTCGGGCGCTGACGCCAGGTATGATTACTTCAGCTGGCTGTCTTTGGAGCCGCGCCGGTTGATGCCGCCGCGGGCCTGCTGGGCGCCGTCGCGCTCCTGCTGGCACTCGATGCACAGCTTGACGCCGGGGAT
This sequence comes from Leisingera sp. ANG-M6, assembly GCF_000813905.1. Taxonomy (NCBI): domain Bacteria; kingdom Pseudomonadati; phylum Pseudomonadota; class Alphaproteobacteria; order Rhodobacterales; family Roseobacteraceae; genus Leisingera; species Leisingera sp. ANG-M6. The sequence continues at coordinate 61,102 of NZ_JWLG01000005.1, read as the reverse complement.
GGCGATGCGGCGTTTCTCCGGAATCGGCTCCTCACATTCGGCGCAATGGGTCAGGCTTTCACCAACGGGGCGTTTCTGCGCCTTCATCCGTGCCAGTTCGTCATTGATCGAGGCTTCGATCTGCTCATTCACCGCGCCGTCTTGCGCCCAGCCGCCTGCCATGACCCTTCCTCCTGTGCCAGAGGCGTAAATTTAGGCGTACTAGGTCTGCCTGACCAGAGGCGGCTGCCGCCAATTTCCGAGTAAATCTATCAACTATTTGATTTCATTGCATTTTCCGTTGACCTCCCTGCCCCTCCCGGCTACACAGAATACAGAAATTGCAAGCAAGCCAGAATCACCAGGCCGCAAGCAGCCAGCGCTCCAGCCACCCGTCAGGGCAGCCAGACAGCAAGCCTCGCCAGCAACCAGCGTGATTTCAGCCAGCCGCGTCTAGACATCTCAGCCAGCAATTCTGCCAGCCCACGCCCATTCAGCCGCGCACCCAGCAGTTCGCCAGGCCCGTGCCAGACAGGTTTCCCCGCCAGCATTTGCCAGCCAGACAGGTCAGCACATATGACCAAATGTTTCGCGCGCGAAACATTACGGCAGAACCACTGCCGTAAAGCCAGCATCATTGTCAGATGACAAAAAAGGCGGTGCACTGCACCGCCTTTCATTCGTTCTATTGCGTTCCGGATCAGGCGCCGTTCAGCATGCCTTTTTCCATCGCCAGGTCGCGCATCTTCTTCTGCAGCTTTTCAAACGCGCGCACTTCAATCTGGCGGATTCGTTCGCGGCTGACATTATACTGCGTGCTCAAGTCCTCCAGCGTGACGGCCTGATCCATCAGCCGGCGCTGGGTCAGGATGTCTTTCTCCCGGTCGTTCAGCACGTCCAGCGCCTCGGCCAGCAACTCGCGGCGGGCTTCCAGCTCATCACGGGCCTCATAATCGCCGGCCTGGTCGGCGTCTTCATCCTCCAGCCAGTCCTGCCACTGCATGGTGCCTTCGCCCTCAGAGCCGACAGTGGCATTCAAGGACGCATCGCCGCCGGACATGCGGCGGTTCATCGAGATAACCTCGTCCTCTGTTACGCCAAGGTCATGAGCAATCTGCGCGACATTCTCGGGGCGCAAGTCGCCCTCCTCAAGCGCGCCGATGCGGGCCTTTGCCTTGCGCAGGTTAAAAAACAGCTTCTTCTGCGCCGAGGTGGTGCCGAGCTTCACCAGCGACCAGGAGCGCAGGATATATTCCTGGATCGAGGCGCGGATCCACCACATGGCATAGGTTGCCAGGCGGAAACCCTTTTCCGGATCAAAGCGTTTCACCGCCTGCATCAGGCCGACGTTCGCCTCAGAGATCACTTCGGCCTGCGGCAGGCCATAGCCGCGGTAGCCCATGGCGATCTTGGCCGCCAGCCGCAGATGGGACGTGACCATCTTGTGGGCCGAAGCCGCATCCTGCTCCTCAACCCAGCGCTTGGCCAGCATGTATTCCTCTTCCGGCTCCAGCAGTGGAAACTTACGGATTTCCTGGAGATACCGGTTCAGGCCGCCTTCGGGCGTCGGGGCAGGCAGGTTTGCATAATTCGCCATATAAAGTGTCCCTCCCAAAATGTATAAGGACTTAACATTAGCGCATATGTGATAGCGCTAAGCCCTTTTCAAGGACCGCTTAAGGAATTCTTCTATGGTAGCCCGAGTCTTTTCGTCTGTGAATTGCGTCACAGGAGGGAACACGCTTATTTGCTGTCAGTTTACTGGCGCAAGGCGTCCAGCAATGCGGCCATATCCGGGGGCAGCGGCGCCTCGAACCTGAGAGCCTCCCCGCTCACCGGGTGATCAAACCCCAAAACCGCCGCATGCAAAGCCTGGCGCGGGAAGGCCTGCACCGCCGCCTGCCCGGCCTCGCTGAGCGTCTTGGCAGCCAGCTTGCGGCGGCCGCCATAGGTGGGGTCGCCGATCAGCCCGTGGCCGGCATGGGCCATATGCACCCGGATCTGGTGGGTGCGGCCGGTTTCCAGCCAGCACTCGATCAGCGCCAGACTAGGCGGGGTGCCGAAACTTTCGACGATGCGGGCGCGGGTCACCGCGTGGCGGCCGCCCTGAAACAGCACCGCCTGGCGCTGGCGGTCGGTCTTATGGCGGGCCAGCTGGGTGGTGAGCTTGAGGATGTTGCCCGGCTCGAAACTGGCGCCCTTCACGCCGCGCAGGCGGGGATCGTTGCCGTCCGGCACGCCATAGCAGACGGCCTGATAGTAGCGCTCCACCGTGTGCTTCTCGAACTGCGCCGCCAGCCCCTGGTGGGCAGCGTCAGATTTGGCCACCACGAGGAGACCTGAGGTTTCCTTGTCGATCCGGTGCACGATGCCGGGGCGTTTGACCCCGCCGACGCCGGAAAGGTTGCCGCCGAAGTGATGCAGCAGTGCGTTAACCAGAGTGCCGGAAGGCGACCCCGGCGCCGGATGCACCACCATGCCTGCGGGCTTGTTGATGACAATCAGGTCGTCGTCCTCATGCACGATTTCCAGCGGAATATCCTCTGGGCCGATGTGGCTGTCCTCGGCCTCTTCCACCTGGATAGCAATCTGCGCGCCCTCGGCGATTTTGGCCTTGGGGTCCTGCACGACGGCGCCGTCAACCATCAGCGCGCCCTCCTCGATCAGCCGGGCCAGGCGGGTACGCGACAGCGACGCCTCCTCTGGCACATCGCGCGAAACCGCTTTATCAAGCCGCTTAGGCGGGTTTTCCGCGATGACAAACTCAATCCGGCGGCTGCCCATGACTGATCCTTCCGAGACCGAAATCCAAACGGAGCCGCCGCAGATCCGGTTCCTGCGGCGGCTGGTGACCACGCTGACCGTGGTGATGATTGGCGGGCTTGTAGTGATTATCTCGCTGCTTGTCATCCGCCTGCAAGACACTGACGCGCCGCTGCCCGCAGAAATCACCCTGCCCGAGGGCGTGGAGGCCGAAGCGGTGACACTTGGGCGCGACTGGATCGCCGTCGTCAGCCAGGACAACCGTATCCTGATCTTTGACCGCGAGAGCGGCGCGTTGCGTCAGGAAGTTCAGATCACCGACTGAGCCGGGACCGGTCAGGACCTCAGCAGCACCTTGTTGGAACCAATCGCTGCAGCGATCTGGGCGTATTGGGTTTGCCGCTCCTGCGCAGCTTCTGCACTGCGCAAAAGAATTGTGGCAGCCTCATCCAGAATGCGGGTTGCTTCCAGATTCACTGCCGCCTGCGCCGCAGAATTGACTGGGATCAGCGGACGGCTGGTGCGTTCCGCCGGGTTTGCTGAGCTGGTCACAGATACCCGGCCCCGGGCCGGATCGCTGTTCTGGCGTGCCAGCCGCTTGAGCCGCTGGGAAGTGTCCTTAAGCACTTCGCGCACCTCATCATAATCGGTGCCTTCCGGGATTCCACCGGCGGCGGTTTCCAGCCGTTCCGACAGGCAGTCCACTTGAAGCGCCGAATCACCAGTGGATTGGCAAAACGCCTTGGCCGCAGCCAATGTGGCCAAAAGCTCCCCCAGGAACGCTGCTGAACCGTACTCGCCCGCAGGAATTACCACTGAATAGGTCACCGGGGCCTGAGCCAGAGCCGGAACGCTCCCCACTGCCAGGCAGGTCATGCCTGCAGTCAAGTTTCTGATGGCTGTCTGAAACATATTGATACCCTCGCTACGGTCTGAAACCGCTCATTTGACGGCGCATCTTGGCAGCATCCTGCCGGAGCAATGCCGCTGCCAGCAGCTATATTGCCCGGAGCCAAGCCGCCGGTTAACTTTTACACATCGTAAAGCATAAGGTTGTTTTTCCATGCGCACCAGTATCTTGCAGGCAGCTTCACTCATCCTTCCGCTTACTCTCGCGGGACAAGCGGCCCTGGCCCAGGCCGACCCCGCACTGGAGGAAGCCAAGCGCCGTTTGGCCTGTGGCGCCGGTGTGCCCGTCTCCGCCAGCTACTTGCCGGACGGTTCGCTTCAAGTGACTTGCCAGGCACCTGGCGCAGAAGCCGTGGCACAGACCAATACCAGCGGCCTGCCGAATACCGGACTGACGGAAGGTACAGCAGCCGCAGCCATCGGCGGCGTCCTGTTCATTGCGCTGATTGCCGATGGCGATGACGGCACGGCCACTACCACGACCACCTCGACCGGAAGCAACTAAGCCCTCCTGCCGGTTGGGCAAAGAATCGGCACTTCCGCTCTGATAACTGCCGGGACCAGATGGGGCCGCCGCATCTCTGTGCGGCGGCCCTCTTCTTGTATGCATACCTCCAGACCGGAGCAGGCATCCTGCCGAGGAAACAACACCCGACGCGATCAGACAGGGCCGCTCACCAACAGCAGCAAGCGGTGTCTGGCGAACTGGAACAGTATTCTTTTTGGGGAGATGGTACCGCCTCCCCGGCTTGAACGGGGGACCTCTGGATCCACAATCCAGCGCTCTAACCAACTGAGCTAAGGCGGCACTGAGGGGCCGTTTATAGCACGCTCCAGAGGCGTGCAAGAGGTTTTTCGTCTTTCTGTTTCAGAAATCCGCTGTACCAGATTGCACATTCTCCAGTTCCCGGGCGGCACAGGCGAGAACGCGGAAAGTTGTCCACAACCGCTTGCATTCAAACCTAATTTTCCGCCCGCCCCTGCTCAGGCCAGTGCGTCCTGAAACGACAGGCTCCAGGTTTGTTCAACCAGATCCTGACCGTAATTGCGCACTGCGCGGCTGTCCTGCAACTGCCAGCCGAAGGCTTGGTACAGAGCACAGGCCGTGCGGTGGCTTTCGTGCGTTTTCAGCATCATGCCGCGGTAGCCCGCACCCCGGGCAAACTCCATGCAGTCGCGCAGGAGCCGCTTGCCCAGCCCCTTGCCGCGCGCCTTGGGCGTCAGGAGGAACAGCCGCAGCTGCGCGGTATCTTCGGTCTTTTTCATGCAGAACACCGTGCCCAGCCGTTCCTTGCCGCTGACCGCCATCCAGCCGCGTTCGCAAACCGGGTCATGACTTGCGCAGAAGCTGTGCACGATATCCGCGACCTGCGTTCCGAAACTGCCGTCGAAACCGGCCTCTTGGGCATAGATATCCTGGTGGCGGGCCACCAGCCATTGCATGTCAGTAGGGGCGAATCGGCGCAGCGTTACATCCATCATGCTGACAGTGTAGCGCAAACCCGGCTTGTGTTTCAGCCTGTACCCGGCTAGCACCAGCATTCAAGCAGCTGGCCGCCAGTGGAGTGCAAAATGGGCATCAATACCGAACGCGACGTGGAAGCAAACATGCAGATCGGGCAGACCGACCAGGGCATGGTGCGGATCTTCATCGAGGCGGGCGGCGTCGAGATCCCGATGGACTTTGACCCGGAAGAAGCCGAAGAGATCGCCGACGAGCTTCGCGCTGCGGCCCAGGCGGCCCGCACTGTCAAATAAGGCAAGCTTTCGGAAAATCCGACGCTGTTTTCACGCGAATTTTCTGAACTGCAATTTTAACTATTATATCTATCTAAAGCCCCAAGGCTCACCCTTGTGCTCAGCCAGTTATCGGAGTGAGTACAATGGTGAACCTGACGAGCAGCGCAGCAACCCCCTTCTTCTATTCGGCGCAGCTGACCGCCGTGACCAGCGGCGCGAGCGCCTCTCTGGGCGGGATAAACCCTGCCCTCGGCGTGAGCGCCGATGAATTGCAGCAGGAGGCCAACGGGCTGTTCGGCAGCCAGGGCCGCCGCGGACCGGAAGGACTGCCGCCGGCGGCGCACGGCTGGGAGAAACCGCAGGTGCAAACCGCAGTTGTGAAACTGGGCGGTGCACCGGCAAGCCCTGCCCCTGTTCCACCCCCTGCGCCCGCTCCTGAAGCCGCAGCGCAGCCTGGCGCCATAGCAGCACCCGCTGCACCGGAGGCGACCGTTGCGCTGCAGCCCGCCCCCGCTCCCGCAGTGGAGGTCCTGCCGCCTCAGGAGGTGACACAGGCCAGCGTGGCCAGCCCGGAAGCCAGCTATTACGAAAAGCGCATTGTTGAAATGGCCAAGGCGCTGCATGCACTGGCCTCTCAGCCCTGGCCGGAAAATTCTGTCGCACTGATCCTGCTGACTGGATTGCCCGAAGAACAGGTTGAAGCCCCGGTGCAGCCAGCAGCAGAGCAGCCGCAATCCCCGCCGCAGGACATTCCCGCCACCGTGGCGGGTACGGCGGCAACCGCAGGCGATGACAGCGTGGAACTGCGCGCCGATGTCATCCGGCAGGTTGCCACCGGCGACGGGGCTGATGCCGTGGCGCTGGAAGGGCGCATTGTGCAGGGCATTCACACAGACCGCGCGTCCGCCCAGCCTTTTGAAGGCCGCGGCTTTGGCTATGGGCGCAGGTTCGGACGCATGCAGGGCAACGCCTTCGGGCACCAGAACGCCCCGGGCCGTGGCCGCTGGCAGGCGCAGTTTGCCAATGCGGATTCGGTCTCGATCCGTGCCCGCCACGCCCGCAACATCAGCACTGGCGGCGGCGATGACGCAATCGCCATTCAGGCGGGCACACTTCGCGGGGTCCGAGCGGGAGATGGCAATGACAGCATTGCGGTGGCGGCTACACTTGTGTCGCGCATCCGAGGCGGTGCGGGCAACGACATGATTTCAGTCGCGGCGCAACGCGCCCTGCGTGATTGGCAAGAGGGGCCGGCACCAGCGTTCAATCCCGGCGCGCCGGCGGCGGAGAAGATGCGCCAGGCGCTCAGCAACTATGCGCAGGTCAGCGGCGGCAGCGGCGATGACCAGATCACTCTGCAGGTGGGCGAGACCCTGGCCGCGCGCGGCGGCAGCGGCGACGACCAATTCACGCTGCAGGGCGGCACCGTGGCTCTGCAGTACAGCCATGGCGACGGCCACGACACTGTCGAGCTGACAGAGGGCGCAAATGCTGTCGTGCAGCTGCGTGAGATGGGGGCCTCCGCCTATAGCGCCAGCCGCGACGGCGACACGCTGACACTGAGTTTTGATACCGGCGGCAGCATTACCTTCACCAATGTCGCTCAAGGCGGAGCGATTGGTGTCGCCACTGACCCGAACGCCCCCATAGCGCTGCTGCACCAGCCCGCCGCGCTGAACGCAACGGCCTGAACCAGCAGGGCCGCCTGCAGCGCGCCGCAGGTGCGCTGCCTGGCCCAAGGCGCCCGCAGCCCGGATCACCAGTCCGGCTGTTCCTCTGCTGCGCCGCCTATCAGCAGCCCATCCTTGCCCGGACGCGGATCGCGCAGGACCTGCAGGCGGCGGGCGGCGTCCATGGCGAACTTCTGAACCAGTTTCTTGCGCCGGGCCGGCGCCAGCTTATCTTCCGGCGCCATGCGGATGACTTCTGCATCGTATGGATCGGCAATGATCAGCCCGGTGCCGTCGGGCAGCAGCTCTGTTGGGAAATCCATGTCCACCGCCCAAAAGTAGCGGTCGCACCATTCCAAATACCCCTCCCACTTGCTGTCGGACTGGAAATCGGCGCGGCTGGACTTGCATTCGATCACCCAAAGCTCGCCCTTGGGGCCAAGCGCCATCACATCAACTCGCAACCCGCGGGCCGGCACGAATTCCTCCAGCGGCGCATAGCCGAGCGACCGCAGGTAGCGCGACACGCCGCGGGCGAGTTTCTGTCCTGGTTGCAGATCTTCCATCATGCGGGCAAATGTGAACAATTGGGGAACAAAATGCAATGCCGCGCTTTTGCCGCGAAACGCTGCCGGATGCGGCCTGCCCCCTTGTATCGGCGCCTCTGGCAGCTTACTTACGGGCTTGGCGGGTTCTGCCCTTCTCGTGACAGGCAGCATTCCGGTGGCCTTAAGCAATTCCGAGGGAGCTGGCTCTGTCCGGATCCTGGTCCGTTTACCTGGCGCCCACCTGTATATACAGGTCCTCGGGAATCAAAGCCGCACGGTTGACTGGTGGTCCCGCCGCTTTTCCCCTCAGCAGAAACAAAACCGCGCCTTCCGGGTGGAAAGCGCGGCGGAATGTGTGCTTGAGAGCGGTTCAGCGGCGGCGCAGTTGGCGCTGCTGGCGCGAGGTTTCCTCTGCCGGGACGCGCACTGGCTGGAATTCATGCGCCACCGGGGTGCCGCCGCGGGGGCCATCGTTTTTCTCTGCCATGGCCATCACTGCCCAAGCGAACTGAACGCCTGCAAACACGATGCCATTCATGAACCACAGCAGGAACACCGCCAGCAGCCCGACGTCAGAGGCGGAGACCAGCGCCCAGAGGTTCATTACGTTGAACCACAGGAGCATTGCCACAAAAGCCGCAGCGATCCCAAAGCCTATCACCACGTTGCGGATATACATTTTCACCAGTTCAGGCATCTCAAGTCCCCCAGATAAGCAAGAGGAGGTTATCAGCCTTTGCGGCGGCGTCCAGCGCTTGTTTGCCGCATCAGCACAAAATTGAAGAGCAGGCGAAACTTTGCCTTTTCACGCCTATCTGCGTGGCGATCCGGCTTGCGGCAAACACACCATAGGTTGTAAGCCGAAGGGAAGCCATTTCCTAATTTCATGATTTGAACCAGTTCAGGAAATTCAAAATGACAGAATTTTCCACCGCCTTAGCCAAAGGCAAAAACGCAAGCCTGCCTTCCGTTCGTGGAAAACCTCAGGTTCACAACATCCAGTATCTTCGCGCAATCGCGGCAATGGGCGTAGTTGTTTTCCACGCAGGCTCTGTCCTGAGGGCTGGGAACATCAGCTTTGAGCCTCTGGCGTTCGGGGCAAGCGGCGTAGACCTGTTCTTTATTATTTCCGGTTTCGTCATGGTCTACACGACCCATGACCAAATGACCGCCCGAGAGTTTGCCGCCAAGAGAATGATCCGCGTCGTTCCGGTATATTACCTGATTACCCTCTTGGTCTTCGCGATTTCCATCGCAGCGCCATCACTGCTGCAGGCAACCACTTCGGATCCGGTGCAACTGATCAAATCGCTTTTGTTCATACCGTTTGAGAAGTCCAACGGGCTGGTTCAGCCGATTGTCTTTGTCGGCTGGACCTTAAACTATGAAATGGCTTTTTACGCATTGTTTGCAGCCAGCCTGCTGCTGCCTGCGCACCGGACCGCCTTTGTTCTGGCCGTTCTTGCGGCCGCGGTCTGCTTGCATCCGTTTGCCAATGGAACGCTGGCCGCGTTTTATACCTCGCCGATCCTTCTGGAGTTTGCCGCCGGTATGATCCTTGCCCTGATATGGCGAGGCCGCCGCAACCGCCGGACCGGTGTCTTGTTAGTGTGCGCTGGCATCGGAGCCGTCATTCTGCTGGCTCAAATCCCGGGATTGCACCGCAGCCTGCTCTACGGCCTGCCCTATTTGGCCCTTACGGCTGGCGTGCTCCTGCTTGAAGGCAGCATCAGGCACAACAGGATACTGGCTCTCCTGGGCGACGCGTCATATTCCATCTACCTGACGCATTTCTTCGTGACCCAACTCTTCGCCAAGATCATCAAAGGCCTTGACGCAGGCCCGGGCGTGGCCCTGATTGCCTTTGCGGCCTCAATCATTGCCGCAGCAGCCGCAGGTGTCCTGTTTCACAAGATTGTGGAAGCACCGGTGACCCGCAGCCTGAGCGGCACACGGAGCAAAAAGGACAAGGCCCGCCGGTCCGCGGCGGTCTGAAGGAAATCAGAAGGCTTCCGGCCGGGCCTCGCGCGCCATGTGGTCGAGCACGGCGTTGACAAACTTCGCCTCCTTGCCTTCAGGGAAGAAGGCGCGGGCGATATCGACAAACTCGTTGATCACCACCTTGGGCGGGGTGTCGGACTGGGTCAGCTCCGCACCGGCGGCGCGGAACAGCGCCCGCAGCGTCGGATCGATGCGGGCGATCGGCCATTTCGCCACCAGCGCCCGGTCGGTCATCTGGTCGATCTTCGCCTGATGGTTTACCGCCTCGCGCACCAGTTGGCGGAACACCTTAGTGTCGCCTTCCGCCATCTCGTCGCCCTCATAGACAGCGCCGAAACGGTGGTCCTCAAACTCGACGATCACCTTGTCGAAGGTGAGGCCGATGTGTTCCATCTGGAACAGCGCCTGCACGGCGTATAGCCGCGCTGCCGATCTCATCTGATTCTTGCCGTTGCCCTTGGGGCGGCTGTCCTGGGTGCTCATGCGCTGGTGGATCCGTTGTCTGTACCGGCAACCTGGTAGGCCCCTGCGGGCGCCTTGAAGCCGATGCCTTTGGTCTGGGCGCCCCACTTACGCGTGAGTGCGATCAGATGCAAGGCCGCAGCAGCCGCGCCGCCGCCTTTGTTCTGATCGGCAGTATCGGCGCGCACTTCTGCCTGCTTGCGGTTTTCCACGGTCAGAATGCCATTCCCGATGCAAAGGCCCTGCAGCCCCATCAGTTGGATCGCGCGGGAGCTGTCATTGCAGACGGTCTCATAGTGGGTGGTCTCGCCGCGGATCACGCAGCCCAGCGCCACGTAGCCGTCGAAGTTGGACGTGCGGTCGGCAATCGCAATGGCGGTCGGCACTTCCAGCGCACCGGGCACTTCAACGATTTCAAACGTGCCGCCTGCGGCTTCGATCTCCGCCGCGGCGCCCGCAACCAGGTTGTCGGCGATATCCTTGTAATAGGGTGCGACAACGATCAGCAGTTTCACCGGCTTGTCGAATTCCGGGCGCGGCAGGGTGTAGTGGGTTTCATGTCCAGCCATTTCAAGCGTCCTTCAGAATGGGGCAGCTGCCGGTGATGGACAGCCCATAGGCGTCCAGCCCGACATATTTGGTCGAGGGCGAGTCGGTCAGCAGGACCAGTTCGTGCAGGCCCAGGCTCGACAGGATTTGGGCACCGATACCGGTCTGCTTGATGGTTACCGTGCGCGGTCCTTCGTCCTCATTAGCATAAAGCGCATTGCGCGGCTGGCGGAACAGGGTCACGACACCGCGGCCCTCCTCGGCGATGATCTCCATCGCGCGGGGCAGCTGGCGGGCAGATTTCGGGCCGAGGCCCAGAATGTCGGTCGCCTCATGCAGCGCGTGGGTGCGCACCAGCACTGGTTCCGGCGTGGTAATGTCGCCCTTGATCATCACCACATGCTCGATGCCGTGGGTCTGGTCAGTAAACAGCCGCATTTCCCACTCGCCGCCGATTTCGGAGTTGACGGTTTCGCGCGAGGTTTCCACCACCAGGTTGTCGTTGCGGGCGCGGTAGGTGATCAAGTCGGAGATGGTGCCGATCTTCAACCCGTGCTTCTGCGCATATTCCACCAGGTCAGGCAGACGCGCCATGGTGCCGTCTTCCTTCATGATCTCGCAGATCACGGAGGACGGGTAGTGGCCCGCCAGGCGGGCGACATCGCAGCCGGCCTCGGTGTGGCCCGCACGGACCAGCACCCCGCCCCGGCGCGCGCGCAACGGGAACACATGGCCGGGGGTCGCAATGTCGGCGGCGGTCTTCTCAGGATCAATGGCAGTGGCCACGGTCAGCGCCCGGTCAGCGGCGGAAATACCCGTGGACACGCCCTCGCGCGCTTCGATCGATACGGTGAAGGCGGTTTCGTGGCGCGAGGAGTTGTGCAGCGCCATCATCGGCAGGCCCAGTTCCTCGATCCGCTCGGCTGGCATGGTCAGGCAGATCAGGCCGCGGCCGTGGGTCGCCATGAAGTTGATCGCCGCCGCATCGGCATGCTGGGCCGGGATCACCAGGTCGCCCTCGTTCTCGCGGTCTTCGTGGTCGACAAGGATGAACATGCGGCCCTGGCGGGCCTCTTCGATGATCTCTTCGATCGGGCTGATGGCATCGCGCAGTTGCGCCTCAACCGGCCCCGGTGTTTCAAAGCTCATATGGCAGCCTTTCAATGCGCATGGGCAGCACGCCTGGCACTGCCGGTTCTTTCCCAGCCAGATAGCCCAGGCCGGCAGCAAATGCCAGTCCTGCAAACGGCAACCGGACGTCCGGACGCGTCCTGTGCATGGATGCACAGGTTGCTGAGGGGCGCTGCCCCTCGGCCTCCGGCCTCACCCCGGAGTATTTTAGGAAAGATGAAGGGGCGGGCTCGTTCAGCCTGCCTCGTGCAGCCGGGCGACGTAGCGGGCCAGGGTGTCGATTTCCAGGTTGATGCGGTCGCCCAGCTTCACGTCACCCCAGGTGGTGACTTCCTTGGTGTGCGGAATGAAATTGATGCCGAAATCGCAGCCATCCACATCATTCACCGTCAGCGAGGTGCCGTTCAGCGCGACGGAGCCCTTGGGCGCGATAAAGCGGGCCAGAGCCTGCGGCGCGCGCAGGGTGACGCGGGTGCTGTCGCCCTCGTCTTTCATCTCCACCACTTCGGCGACACCATCCACATGGCCAGAGACAATGTGGCCGCCAAGCTCATCGCCGACTTTCAGGGCGCGCTCCAGGTTCACACGCTTGCCGACGGTCCAGCTGTCCAGGTTGGTCTTGGACACGGTCTCTGCCGAGATCTGCACGTCGTACCAATCGTCGCCCAGCGCAATCACGGTGAGGCAAACGCCATCAGAGGCAATCGAGGCGCCGAGGTCGATAGTGGCAGTGTCATAGGCGGTGCGGATGCGGGCGCGCAAGTCGCCCTGCTGTTCCAGTTCGGCAATGGTGCCCACATCGGTGATGATGCCAGTAAACATGGGTGCGCTCCCCGCAGGTCATATGTCATTCCTGCCGCAGAGGTAGCCAAGCGGCGCAGCCTTCACAAGCCCCGGCTTGTGTTTGCGGTGCGCACAGCCATAGTTTCGCCCCAGTCAAATGTTAATCAAATCCTGAAAATGCTCCTGTAAAACCTTTCTCGTGATGCCAAACGCCCCTGTGAAACACCGCAGCTTCCTTTTCCTGCAAGGCCCGCATGGTCCATTCTTTGCGGCGCTTGGCCGGATGCTGCGCACCGCTGAGTGCGAGGTTGCGCGGGTTGGGTTCAATGCAGGCGACCAGGCATTCTGGCGTGGCAGGGACAGTTATATTCCCTTTACCGGACGCCCTCAGGAGTGGCCCGGATTTCTGACCGGCCTGCTGGACAGCCGCAGTGTCACGGACATCGTCCTGTACGGGGACACCCGCCCCATTCATGCGGCCGCAGTTGAGGCCGCACGGCAACGCGCTATCACCGTGCATGTGTTCGAGGAAGGTTACTTGCGGCCCTATTGGGTCACCTATGAGCGCGGTGGCGCCAATGGGCATTCGCGGCTGATGGACATGACAGTGCCCGGGATGCAGGAAGCGCTGGCACTGTCAGACATGGAGGCACCGCTGCCCCCTGCACACTGGGGCGACATGCGCCAGCATGTGTTTTATGGCGCGCTTTACCACTGGTTCGTGATGTTCCGGAACCGCAAGTACCGCAACTTCCGCCCGCACCGGGCGCTGCCGGTGACCAAGGAATTTCAGCTGTACCTCAAGCGGTTGCTGCTGATGCCCGTGCAGGCCCTGGAACGGCGGCTGGCGGAGCGGCGCATCCGCAATGGCGGCTTTCCCTATCACCTTGCGCTGTTGCAGCTGGAGCATGACAGCTCCTTCCAGAAACATTCGCCTTTCAAGAGCATGCGCGATTTCCTGGATGAAGTGATCCGCGGATTTGCCGAGGGGGCGCCGCGCCACCATCACCTGGTGATCAAGGCGCATCCGCTGGAGGACGGACGGGCACAGGTGCGCCGCACGCTGCGCCGCCTGGCGCGGGAACAGGGCATCTCGGGCCGGGTGCACTATGTCCGTGGCGGCAAGCTGGCGCAGCTGTTGAACGAGGCCCGCACTGCAGTGACTGTCAACTCCACCGCGGGGCAGCAGGTGCTGTGGCGCGGCATACCTTTGCGGGTCTTCGGGCGCGCGGTCTACGGCAAACCGGAGTTCGTTTCGGAACAGCCGCTGGCCCAGTTCTTTGCCGCCCCCTGCCGCCCCGACAGCCGCGCCTACAAGGATTACCGCCGGTTCCTCCTGGAAACCTCGCAGGTGCCGGGAGGCTATTACTCCCGTGAAGGCCGCCGCCAGCTGCTGCGCCAGGTTGCAGACATGATGCTTGCAGATGAAGATCCTTATGACGCGTTGCGCCTGGGGACAGCGGCACCGCGGCAACAGTTGCGCTTGGTGACCTGACCCGGCTTTTCCCAAAGACTGGATTTTTTGCTGCCAGCCGGTTAGGTTGCCGGTAAAACTTGAGGCAAACAATAACAGGTCGAGGAGACCGAGCAGTGAAATCCGTTCCCCTTCGCTGGGCGCGCCCCGTGGCAATGCTGGCAGCATTGACCCTTGCTGCGTCCTGCGGGCTGCCGAAAGTCGGCCCCAACAAGCGCCAGATATTTGCCGGCTCGGTGCAGCGCGAAGGCGATGCTTTCATCGTATCGGTCAATGACCGCGTCGCACGGGCAACCGCCGTGGTCCCCGCTCTGGGCTTTTCTTCCGGGTTCACCTCCGCAGGCAAGCTGACCTCTGACACGATCCGTCCCGGCGACGTGCTGGGGCTGACTGTCTGGGAAAACGTCGATGACGGGCTGCTGGCGGCCGAGGCCACCAACGCCACCGTGCTGGAAGAGGTGCAGGTCGACAGCGCCGGCTTTATCTTTGTGCCCTATGCCGGCCGCCTGCGCGCGTCTGGCAACACTCCGGACCAGCTGCGTGAAACCATTACCAAAAAGCTGGAAGACCAGACACCTGACCCGCAGGTGCAGGTGCGCCGCCTTGCAGGCGACGGTGCTACTGTCAGCCTGACAGGGGCCGTTGGCGGCCAGGGTGTTTACCCGATCGAACGCCCGACCCGGACCCTGTCAGCGATGCTGGCGCAGGCCGGCGGCGTGACGATCCAGCCTGAGATTGCCCAGGTCACCGTGATCCGCGGTCAGGAAAAGGGCAAGATCTGGTTCCAGGACCTCTTTGACCACCCGGAACTGGACGTGGCCCTGCGCGGAGGCGACCGCATTCTGGTGGAAGAAGACACCCGCTCTTTCACCGCGCTGGGTGCAACCTCCGCCCAGGCGCGTGTGCCGTTTGAAAGCCAGGACCTGTCGGCGCTGGAAGCGATTGCCCAGGTCGGCGGCCTGATCTCTACTGCTGCAGACCCGACCGGCGTCTTTGTGCTGCGCAACGAACCCGCCGAGATCGCCAACCAGGTGCTGGGCCGGGACGATCTGATCGGCGCACAGCGGATGGTCTATGTGCTGAATCTGACCCAGCCGAACGGGCTGTTCATGGCACGTGACTTTGTGATCCGCGACGACGACACCCTGTATGTTACCGAAGCACCATACGCCCAGTGGACCAAGACCATCTCGCTGCTGCTGGCGCCGGTGGGCTCACTGGCCAGCACCTCTTCCGCGGTTAGCGGCTAAGGCCTGATGCATCTGACTGCAGGCCGCCAGGAAGCCGGGAGCAGCGCGTCCCGGCTTTTTGTTTACAACGGCGGATTTCTGACCCAGCGGCGGGTGCGGCGGATTCTGGAACTGTCCGGATACTCCATCCGGCTGGGCCTGCCGCAGCCGGAAGACCTGGTGGGTATCTGGGGCGCCTCCCCCACCGCGCACCGGGGGCTGGCAGTGGCCGCGAAACGCGGCTGCGGGCTGCTGCGGGTGGAGGATGCCTTCCTGCGCTCGCTTCACCCCGGCCGCGCCGGTGAGCCGCCTGCGGGCCTGATGCTGGACCGCTCGGGCGTGCATTTCGATGCGGCGGAACCGTCGGATCTGGAACAGCTGCTTGCAGCCCACCCTCTGGATGACGCGCATCTGATGCAACGGGCGCGCGACTCCATTACCCGCCTCAAGTCAGCGCATCTCAGTAAGTACAACGCGTTTGATCCCAGCGCATCAGTGCCCGAGCCTGGCTATGTGCTGGTTGCTGATCAGGCGCGTGACGATGCCTCCGTTACAGCCTCACGAGCGGACCGGGCGCGGTTTCTGGAAATGCTGGCGTTTGCACAGGAAGAGCACCCTGGCGCGCGGGTTCTGATCAAGACCCATCCCGAGACGCTGCGCGGATACCGGGCGGGATACTACGACGCGGATGATGCGAATGGGCGTGTGCAACTGTTTACAGGCAGTGTCTCCCCGTGGGCGCTGCTGGACGGGGCCATCGGGGTTTACACGGTCTCATCGCAACTGGGTTTCGAGGCAATCCTGGCGGGTCACAAACCACGGGTGTTCGGTCAGCCGTTTTATGCGGGCTGGGGCTTGAGCATCGACGACAACGCTCCGTCCCGGCGCCGGCGGCAGCTGACCCGCGCGCAGCTGTTCGCCGCCGCGATGATCCTTTACCCCAAATGGCACGACCCGTTCCGGGATGAGCTGTGCGAATTGGAAACGGTACTGGACAATCTGGAAGCCAAAGCACGGGCCTGGCGGCAGGACCATCAGGGTTGGGCCGCCTCCGGCATGAGGCTGTGGAAGCGCAAACCGCTGCAGAAATTCTTTGGTGCCGAAAAGCGGGTGCTGTTTACGGAAGATCCTGCTGAGGTACAGGCCAGCGGCCGCAAGCAAATGGTCTGGGCTGGCAAAGCCCAAGAGGTCAATGCAGGCGCAGTGCGGGTGGAGGACGGTTTTCTGCGCTCCCGAGGACTGGGGGCGGAGCTGGTGCCCCCTCTGTCGCTGGTAACTGACCGGCAAGGGATCTACTACGACCCGCGCCAGCCATCGGATCTGGATGCTCTGATTGCCCGCCGTGTGGAGATGACCCAGGCCGAGGAGCGGCGGGCAGAGCGCCTTGTGCAGTCCCTGATCAGGGACGGTGTTTCAAAGTACAACCTAGGCGGCGGTACCCCTGCCCTGCCCGAAGGCCGCCGCATATTGGTTCCGGGCCAGGTGGAGGACGACGCCTCGATCCTATGCGGCGCTGACGAGGTGCGGACAAACCTTGACCTGCTGCGCTCTGTGCGGACGGCCAATCCAGAAGCTGTTATCATCTATAAACCGCATCCGGATGTGGAGGCAGGCCTGCGCAAGGGCCAGGTCGCGGCAGAAGAGCTGGCCGATGTTGTCGCCAGCCAGGCCGATCCGATGGCGCTGCTCAGCAACGTGCAGGAAGTCTGGACGATAACCTCTCTTCTGGGGTTCGAGGCACTGCTGCGCGGGGTTAAGGTTACCACGCTTGGCACCCCTTTCTATGCCGGCTGGGGGCTGACAACCGACCTGGCGCCGGCACCGTCCTGGCGGCAGGCGCAGGTGCCGCTGATGGGGCTCGCCCACGCAGCGCTGATCGACTATCCGCGCTACTTCGACCCGGTGACCGGCCAGCCCTGCCCGGCCGAAGTTGCCGTGATGCGCCTGCGCGAGGGACACTTGCCGCATCCGGGCCTCAGCAACCGGCTGCTGTCCAAGCTGCAGGGGCTGTTTGCCACATACGCCCATCTGTGGCGCTAAATCGCGCCCGGCTGACACCAGAAGATCTGCGCTCAGCGCAGCGCCCGGGTCCAACGGTGCAAAATATCCTTGCCAACAGGGCGCGCCTCGACCAGCTCGAACCGTGGTGCTTCCTCCAGCCTGCCGATCCCCAGCGCACCGATAGAAGGCAGCCCCTCGGCACCAATCCCCAGACCGGCGGTAAAGCCGATCAGCTCATCCACCAGATCAAATGCCAGCAGTGAAGCCGCCAACGCACTGCCGCCCTCACAGAACACGCGAGTGAGACCGGCATCACCAAGCTGCTGCAGAATATCTGCCGCATCCAGTTGCACGCCATGCGAAGCGCAAGGGATCAGTCTGGCCCCCAGCCCCTCCCAGGCGCGGATGCGTTCCTGATCAGCTCCATGGCCGTGGCATAACCAGACCGGCACGTCCTTGGCGGTGCGGGCCAGCTGGCCCATCAGCGGCAGGTCCAGGTGGCGCGAGATCACTGCCCGAACAGGTTGATGCTCCACACCCAGATCGCGCACTGTCAGCGAAGGGTCATCCGCCCGCGCGGTGCCGCCGCCCACCATCACCGCATCGTGGCGGGCGCGCATCGCGTGCACGGCCCGGCGTGCGTCCGGCCCGGTGATCCATTTGCTCTGGCCCGACCCGGTGGCAATGCGGCCGTCAAAACTGCTGGCCAGTTTCAGCGTCACCAGCGGGCGGCCCTGCTCGGTCCTCAGGAAAAACCCTGCGTGATCCCGTGCTGCCTGGGCACCCCAGACGCCGGTGTCCACTCTGATGCCTGCATCCCGCAGCATCCGGAACCCCTGACCGGAGACCCGCGGATCACTGTCCCCGATCGCGGCAACAACCCGCGCAACCCCTGCGTCAATCAGTGCCTGAGCACAGGGCGGCGTTTCCCCCTGATGGGCACAAGGCTCCAGCGTCACATAGGCAGTGGCACCGCGTGCCGCTTCTCCGGCCTGCGCCAGCGCCTCGGTTTCCGCATGCGGACGACCGCCCGGTTTGGTCCAGCCGCGGCCAACCACCCGGCTGCCCTGCACAATGACGCAGCCTACGGCCGGGTTCGGCCAGCAATTTCCCTGCCCGCGCCGCCCCAGAGACAGCGCCAGCGCCATGTAACGGTGATCTGTGTCCATTATTCTTCCGGCGCCACCGGCGGGCGCAGTTCGTGGACAAAGTCCTCGAAATCATCTGCAGCCTGGAAGTTTTTGTAAACACTGGCAAAACGCACATAGGCCACAGTGTCGATCCGGGCCAGCGCCTCCATCACGATCTCGCCGATTTTCTTGGAGGGAATATCGGTCTCACCCATGCTCTCCAGCCGCCGCACGATGCCGGAAATCATCTGGTCGATCCGTTCCGGCTCAATCGGGCGCTTCTGCATCGAGATGCGGATCGAGCGCTCCAGCTTATCGCGGTCGAAATCCTCGCGCTTGCCGTTGGTCTTGATCACCACCAGATCACGCAGCTGCACCCGTTCATACGTTGTGAAACGGCCGCCGCAGGCCGGGCAGAACCGGCGCCGCCTGATTGAAACATGATCCTCGGCGGGGCGTGAATCCTTGACCTGAGTGTCGATATTTCCGCAAAATGGGCAGCGCATCCGCCTGCTCCCTCAATCCTGTCAGCCTGTTTATTGTGCCCGGGCCTGCCCGGTTATCCACAACTATAGGCGACCCTCCAGAATTTGGGTAGGGGGCATTTGACGCCGCTAGATAAAGAGGTTCAGCTTAGGTGCGCTGCCACCTTCCGCTGGTGCGGCGCGTCGCGGTGTTCGAACAGGTAGATGCCCTGCCAGGTGCCCAACACAGGTGCACCGCTGCGCACCGGGACCGACAAGCTGACGGGCATCATTGCTGCCTTGATATGCGCAGGCATATCATCCGGCCCCTCATATGTGTGGCGCAGATAGGTCATTGACGGATCCGATGAAGGCGGCACCAGGCGGGCAAAGAACGCGTGCAAATCCCCCTGCACCTCCGGGTCGGCATTTTCCTGTATCAGCAGGGAGCAGGAGGTATGGCGGACAAACAGGGTCAGCAGCCCGCCCCGAACGCCGCTGGCGGCCACCCAGGCCTGCACGTCGCGGGTAAACTCATAGAGACCCTGCCCGCGCGTCGGAATTGAGAAGTCATGCTGCATAGGGCCTTTCTGGCGCAAGCACCGCGTTCAGGCAACCAGAAGCCGGGGCTGGGCAGCTACGGCAGCCAACGGTCACGTCCGGGCAGCCGGTCGTAGCAGTAGTTCTGCGCCGAGGTCACCCGCAGGCTGTCCCCTGCTTCACGGATATTCAGCGACAGGCTGCCGGAGCGGTCAGGAACTCCCGGCGGCAGGCCAAAGGCAAATTGCACCGCCTTGCGGCCGGGGCGGTTCACAGACGGACCCTCGCCGCGCCAGACATAGATCCGCTGATTCACAGGCGCCCGCAGCTGACGGATGGCATAGTCCGCGATGCTGCACCAGTAATCCTGCGCGCCGGACCGGCTTCGGGCCACCACTTCCCAGACGCCTTCCGATACCGGCAGCACTTCATTCCTGTTGATCGCGCGCCAAGCGGAAGCAGGCACCGGAACGGACAGAACCACAGCCAGCATCCCTGACAGCCAAATTCTCTTGCTGGTCATCTCTCAACCTCCTTCTCCGCAATTCCGGGAAGTCCGCGGGCCTGAATACACTCACGGCCGCCCGAGTGGCACAAAGCAATAATCCAAAGCTCTCTGAACACTCATTGTATCACCAGCTTGCAGGCTGTTAACAGACCCGTATCCGCCGGGCGGCGGCGTTTGGGCCAATTTGGCATCCAGCGTGAACTGCACTGCAGACCGGCGACCCGTGGTTTCGCTTGGCCCCAGCCCGCGGGTGATATGCAGTTTGGCATGCCAAGGTGCCCCGATGACGCGATGGGCATAGTCAGCAGCCCCGCACCAGAACAGGTGGCCATTACCGGTCCTGAGGACGGCTTCGAAGATGCCGTCAGACATTGAATTAACGCGAACATTGTGGCTGCTGGCATTGGCAAGCGAGATTCCGGGCAGTGCCATTGTCAGGATTGAGGCGGTGACAGCGGCGGCGGCAATGGGTCTCATGGCAGTTCCCTTTCTTTCAGCGGGCCGCAAGATGCTGCGTCCCGCTATAAGGGTAGAAAGAACTGGAACACATGCCATTCAAACTGCCGTGCAGTTCGGCGCCCACCAGCGCCTTTTCACAGCAGCGGCACAGTACGGGCGCTGCGCACGCGGCAAAATCCAAGACAGCATAGCGACTTAAGTGGTACCTGCGGCACGTCCTTCAGTCAGCTGCGGCGGAGGCGCCTGCGCGGTGCAGGAAGGCATCATTTCCTTGTGAAGTTGCCAGAGAGCTTACAAATCGGTGGATGAATGTGAGCACATCCCGGTTCCGCACCGGCTATTAAAGCGCCGGAGCCTGCACACAGTAACCATAGCCCTGCTGCACCGACAGGCTTTCGCCCGGACGGAATCCCAGCGACAGCCAGCCGGTTTTGGGCGGCACACCAGCCTGTTCCGGATACAGAGTGAACTGCACAGAGGACCGGCGGCCCGTGGTGACGCTGACGTCCCGTCCGCGTACGACATAGAACCGGTCCGTCCAATTCGCTCCCAGAACCCGGCGGGCATACTGCGCGGCGGCACACCAATAATCCCAGGTGCCGCCTGAGCGCCCGGGAACCACCTCATAAACGAGGTCATTCACAGGCAGAACCCGCACGCCGCGATTGGCAAGGAACGAATCTGCAGCTGCGGGAACAGCCGTGGAACAGGCCAGCACGGCGGCGGTTATGAGGTTTTTCATCCGGAGATATCCCTTTGTTCGCCTCAACATAGGGACCCGCCGCAGCGCCTCCAAGGGGAGACTGCAGCCTTGGCCGCAACCTCTCGCAGATGTGTGTGCGAAGGGGTCAGGCCCGGACAGGGAAGGGAATGATCTCTGCACTCTCTTCCTGATGGCCCAGCACTTCCTCCAGTATGGCCAGTACTGCAGCATCAGGGGCGGCCCCGGTGTCGGGATGGAACTGCGCGCGGGCCTGGCGGCGCAACATGTCCTTGGTGCGGCCGCTGCTCATTTGCTTCAGCGCGTCGCCCTGCCCGGCCATTGCCTCAACCATGAACTGGTTGGCGCGCACCAGATCATTCAGCGACTGGAGCTTGCCTTGCAGCGCTTCCACCGCCCCGTTCAGATCAGAATGTGCAGACATCATCTTCCCCCCCGGAAATCAAATGCGGATGCTGCAAGTTTACGGCCTGCACTGCGCCCGGGCAACGGCAAGGTTAGCAAATGGTTAACGTCTGAGGTTCAATTCCGGCAGGGCTATGTGGCCGGTGTAGCGCACCAGAAAACCGATCCGCGGCAGGCTGGCGGAGATGTCGAAGCCAAGATGCCCCTGCGATGTTTCGAATTCCATTGCAGCGCTTTCCGGGCAAAGCGCACGCGGCAAAGGCAGCCCGAACAAGCGGGCTTGCTCAACTGAGACCATCATAGCGCCCTGCTGCACGCGGACTGAAAGTTCCAGCTCAACCACCCCGAACCGCTCAACCACCCTGCCCCGGCGCGGGTCGAACCGCAGATGGGACCGGGTCTGATGCCTGCCGAACACCCGCCGCCAGATATGGCCCTTGCCCTGCTGCGCAACATCCAGCCGGAACCGGGATTGCGGCATTGGCGGCGGGAAACCAGCCAGCCGGGCCAGCAGCCGCGCCCAGCGATTGCCGCCTTCAACTCTGACCACACCAAAACTGCGCGCCGGCGGTTCGGTGTGAAACCGCATCAAAACCGGCGGCACATGCAGCTTATGTGCAGCGATGATTTCCCCGAAGGCGTCCCTCACCCGGCGTAGCCCCCACTGGCAAAGCGGGCGCGAACTTCGGGACCGGGTATTATGCAAACGTCGTGCCGGCCAAACAGACGGTACCGGTTGCGGGCAACGCTGAAATACAGCGCGTCCTTCAGGCGCCATGGCAGAAACCGGCACACCGACAAGACCCGCCAGGGCCGCGGCAGCGCCCGCATCGCCGCGGCAAAGGCATCAAGGCGCTGATAGGGGCGGCCGTTAACGATCACCAGATTGGTCTCGAAGTCATCCGCAGGCAGACCCAGTTCGCGGTACAGCCGCTGCCCCAGCGGCGACTGCGCAGTGGCAAAGGAGAACCGCCCGGCCCGGTCATGGCGCAGCATGAAGCGGAAGAAGCCGGAACACAGCACGCATTCGCCGTCGAAGACGATGAGGTCGGCCCCAGCCGCCACCCTGGCCATCTACTGCCAGCTCCGGGTTTCAAGTGAATAGACTTGGCCCGCTGCTTCTTTCGCCTCAAACAAAGGCAGGGAATAGCCGGCACCTATAACACTGCCGATATCGCATTGCATATGAGCCACTACTTGGCCGTCCTTAGCGGTAATGACACCTCCGCTCAGCGGAACCCTGGCTCCAGGGTCCTTAACAAGCGTGTAGTGGACTGTGTAAGAAAATCCTTCGGTTTCAAAGGCAAAAGCCTCCCAGATAGAGTTCCCGATTCCCGGCCATGGAGTCATATCCACATCCCGCACATGCCGGGCCAAGGACAGCTCGGGCCTCTTTCCGGCGTCACCAAACGCGAAGGTTGCATAATTGCCCAGCAGGCAGGTTTCCAAGTAATTTGCACCGCCTGTCAATGTGCAGGATACCAGAGTGGTCGCCCCATCAGGGCACGCCTGAAGGGCGTTGGCTGCAAGCAGAAAACATCCAGTCAAATACGCGCGCATGGAATCACCAAACAGAAAAGGGCGCCCCAATGGGACGCCCTGAAACACTACCAGCCCAAACCTTACTGATCCAGGAAACTGCGCAGCTTGCGCGAGCGGCTGGGGTGCTTCAGTTTCCGCAAAGCTTTTGCCTCGATCTGGCGGATCCGTTCGCGGGTCACGCTGAACTGTTGGCCAACCTCCTCCAGCGTGTGGTCGGTGTTCATGCCGATGCCGAAACGCATCCGCAGAACCCGCTCCTCACGCGGGGTGAGCGAAGCAAGCACCCGGGTGGTGGTTTCCTTGAGGTTTTCCTGAATGGCGCTGTCCAAGGGCAGCACGGCATTCTTGTCCTCGATGAAATCGCCCAGCTGGCTGTCTTCCTCGTCTCCGATCGGGGTTTCGAGCGAGATCGGCTCCTTGGCGATCTTCATCACCTTGCGGACCTTCTCCAGCGGCATCTGCAGTTTGTCGGCCAGTTCTTCCGGAGTCGGCTCGCGGCCGATCTCGTGCAGCATCTGGCGGCCGGTGCGGACCAGCTTGTTGATGGTCTCGATCATGTGCACCGGGATCCGGATGGTGCGGGCCTGGTCGGCGATCGAACGGGTGATGGCCTGGCGGATCCACCATGTTGCATAAGTCGAGAACTTGTAGCCGCGGCGGTATTCGAACTTGTCCACCGCCTTCATCAGGCCGATGTTACCCTCCTGGATCAAATCCAGGAACTGCAGACCGCGGTTGGTGTATTTCTTGGCAATCGAAATCACCAGGCGCAGGTTGGCCTCGACCATTTCCTTCTTGGCCTGGCGGGCTTCTTTTTCGCCCTTCTGAACCTGCTGTACGATGCGGCGGAATTCGGAGATGTCCAGACCGACATACTGGCCCACCTGGGCCATATCAGCGCGCAGTTCCTCAACCTTTTCGGTAGAGCGTTCAATGAACATCTGCCAGCCGCGGCCCGGCTTTTCGCCCATGTCGGACAACCAGTTCGGGTCCAGTTCGCGGCCGCGGTAGGCGTCCACGAACTCGCGGCGGTTGATGCGGGCCTGGTCGGCCAGTTTCACCATCGAGCTGTCGATCTGCATGACGCGGCGGTTGATGCCATAAAGCTGGTCGATCAGCGCCTCGATACGGTTGTTGTGCAGGTGCAGGCCGTTCACTAACTCGACGATTTCCGAGCGCAGCGACTGATAGCGTGCCTCGTCTTCGCTGCTGAAGGAGCCGTCCTCGTTCAGGGTTGCCGAAATCCGGCTGTCCTGCATTTCGCTGAGCTCAGCGAAGTCGGTGGAGATCCGCTCCAGCGTGACCAAAACCCGGTCCTTGAGCGCAGCCTCCATAGCAGCCAGCGACATGTTGGCCTGATCATCGTCGTCGTCATCGTCGTCATCCTGGGAAATCGGATTACCGTCCGCATCCAGTTCCGGCCCTTCATCCTTGGCCGGTTTGGCGGATGCCACTGCGGACGTATCGACAACGGGCTCTTCTTCGCCGTCCTCATCCATCTGGTTGCCAAAAGTGGCCTCCAGGTCGATGACGTCGCGCAGAAGAATGTCCTCAGACAAGAGTTCGTCGTGCCAGATTGTGATTGCCTGGAAAGTCAGCGGGCTTTCGCACAGCCCCAGGATCATCGTGTTGCGGCCGGCCTCGATGCGTTTCGCAATTGCGATCTCGCCTTCACGGCTCAGCAGCTCAACCGAGCCCATCTCGCGCAGGTACATGCGCACCGGGTCGTCGGTGCGGTCCAGCTTCTCGGTCTGGGCGCCGGCCAGCGCAACCTCGCGCGGGCCTTCGGTGGTCACAAGGTCGGTGGTGCCCTTGTTCTCTTCTTCCTCGGCCTCTTCGTCCTCGATGATGTTGATGCCCATTTCGCTGAGCATCGACATCACGTCTTCGATCTGTTCCGAGCTGACCTGATCCGGCGGCAGAACCTGATTGAGCTGATCGTAGGTGATGTAGCCTTTCTCGCGGGCCTCCGCGATCATCTTCTTGACCTGAGCCTGGCTCATATCAAGGGAGATTTCGGCGTCCTGATCGTCAGGTTTGCGGTCGTCGGTGTCTTTGGCGGCCATTAAATGCTCCTACTCAGGGGCTGCGGGATGATTCGCTGAGCGAATCATTAGCGCGATCATCTGATTCGTCACCCCGTTTACCCAATTTTCCTGTGCTCTTCCTTAGCAAAACGCAGAATCACCCCCGCGTGTTACTTCTCGGAAAAGCCGATCCGGTCCAAAAGGGCCCCGAAGGCATCGCGCTCATCCCTGTTGAGCCGCGCGCCGTTCTTGCCCACGTCATACGTTGCCTTGTCCTCGTTTTCGCTGCGCACCGCCTTGTTCTTGGCTTCTGCCGCCTGCCGCAGCCGCCAGGTCAGCGCCTCATCCGCAAGGCCATGCAAATCCTCTTCGGCTTCCGCCAGTTCCGCATCCAGCCCGCGCAGCGTTTCGAGTTTTGCGAGTTCTTCGGCCAGGGTCATGCTGGCCAGTTCGGTATCGCCGGGTTTGCGCAGGCACGGGATGATTGCAACGTGGCGAAGGGCAAAGAGGTTTTCAAGGGCATGAGGCCCCAAAGACCAGTCAATTTCCTCGCGCAGCCGCTCCGGTGCGCTGATACCGTGGCGCAGCACCATGTCCCGCAGCGCCGCCAGATCCGGATCGGCGCATTGCAGGCGCTCGAGGCTGGTCTCAAACTCCGGGATCACTTCCGGTGTGGTGATGGCGGTTGCCAGGATCACCGCCTCGCGCATCGCGGCAAAGGATTCATCATCGGCGCCCGCCACCAGCGAGGCGCGGGTGGTGGCGCGCGGCTGCGGAATCGCGCCGAAGCCCTTGCCCGGCTTCCATGGCGCGCGGGCGCCATCACGGAAGCCGCCGCCCTTGCCGGTCCTCTGCTGATAGCTGCCGCTGTCCCGGTTGCCGCGGAACAGCTGCCAGCGCATCTCTTTGACGTCCTCGCCGTAATGCTTGCGGATCGAGGGATCGCGGATCAGCTTGATCTTTTCCCGCAAGCTCTTGTCGAGCGCCGCCTTGCGCTCCGGGCTGTCAAAGACCTTGCCCTCGGTCTCGCGCTGCCACAGCAGCTTGACCATCGGGATCGCCCGGTCCAGCACCGCCTGCACCGCTTCCGGGCCTTCGCTGCGGATCATGTCGTCGGGGTCCTTGCCCTCCGGCATGATGGCAAAACGCAGAGATTTGCCCGCCTCCAGCAGGGGCAGCGCCAGATCGATCAGCCGCATGGCCGCACGCAGACCCGCAGTATCGCCGTCCAGCGCGATGATCGGCTCATCCGACATCCGCCACAGCATCTGCAGCTGGTTTTCGGTAATCGCGGTGCCCAGTGGCGCCACGGAGGACTGAAAACCGCCCTCTGCCAGCGCAATAACATCCATGTAGCCCTCGGCCACAACCAGCGTGGAACCGCGCCCGGAGGCCGCCCGTGCGGGCCCGTGATTGTAAAGGCTGCGCCCCTTGTCGAACAGCTCAGTCTCGGGCGAGTTCAGGTATTTGGCGTTGTCATTCGGGTCCATCGCCCGGCCGCCAAAAGCAATCGCCCTGCCGCGCGCATCGCGGATCGGAAACATGATCCGGTTGCGGAAGGTGTCATAAGGCTTGCCGCCCTTGTTCGAGGGTTTGGCCAGCCCGGCGCCGATGATCAGATCATCGGGCACGTTCTTGCCGCGCAAGGCATCCCACAGGTTCTGCCAGCCGTCAGGGGCAAAGCCGATCTCCCAGCGGTCCAGCGCCTGCGCTGTCATGCCCCGCCGCTGCAGATAGGCGCGGGCGTCCTGGGCGGCGCTGGTCTTGAGTTGCAGGCGGAAAAACTGCACCGCCTGTTCCATGACATCGGCCAGCAGCGTGCGGCGGTCCTGCTTTTCCTGCGCGCGCGGGTCGCGCTTGGGCATCTCCATACCCGCTTCACCGGCCAGGATCTCCACCGCCTCCATGAAGCCGACGTTCTCGGTCTCCTGGACAAACTTCAGTGCGTCGCCCTTGGCGTGGCAGCCGAAGCAGTAATAAAACCCCTTGCGGTCTTCCACGTGAAACGAGGCGGTCTTTTCATGGTGGAACGGGCACGGCCCCCAATAGTCGCCCTTGCCCGGCTGCGATTTGCGCTGGTCCCACATGACTTTGCGCCCGACAACATCAGATATGCTGATGCGGGTGCGCAGTTCATCCAGAAAGCCGGGCGGCAGGGACATATCAGTTCGACTTCAGCTGTTTCTGCATCGCCTGAATCTGATCCCAGTTCTGCAGGCACTGCTGTTCGAACAGCGCACCGAGATCGGTGCTCTTCAGGTCGCGCCGCTTCATTGCGTACACATGCTGCGACAGCTGCGGGATCGCATTGGAATAGGCATCGGGCCATTCCGGATTGCTGTCCAGAATCACCTGTTCCACCTCTTCCTGCTTCACCCGGTCCAACCGCGCCTGCTGCACCGCGGCCATGACTTGGCCTTGGTATTTGCAGCTTTCTTCTTTGCTTTCAGAAGCATAAGCCGGCGCCGCCAGCAAGGCGGCTGCAAAGACGATGCGGATCATAGATGCGCTCCGGGAATCAGTTGGTGATCCCCGCAGGTTACCCCCGTGCCGTGACGGCTTCCATGGCTGTTTTCAAATCATGCACAAGCGTTTTCGCCATCGAACGGAACACCATGACCTGAAACGCCTGCGGCCCAATGCGGGTGACCGAGGCCATCATGTGCTTCAACTCCGTCCGCGCGGTATGGCCGCGTTTGAAAACCTGGGGGCGCAAATCCACCGGCACCAGCCGCGCCAGGACGTCCTCGGCGCCAGCCCCGTCAAGCCGGACAACAGCCCAGGCGTCGCTCTGATCCGTCAGGGCGGCATGTTTGGCCAGCTTGGCGTCGGGTTCCACCCCCATAAGCAGCGCCATGTCCCGGCCGAACCAGACAGCCCGGCTGCCCGCCTTGCCGGTGGCGCGGTTCGCTGCCGGGAAGGCCATTCCGTGGGCCGCTTCCAAGGCTTTGCTCAACGCCTTCTCCTGCCCTTTGAACGGTGCCAGGACCCACATGCTGCCGGGCTGCTCTTCAGTCAGACTCATGCCGCCGAGGGTTATCGGCAGCAGCCTGTCACAGGGGCTTTTTGCTATCAGTTCAGCCACGGGCACGCCCTCCCTCTGGGTCAAAGAACACAGGCGAAACAACCTCGCACAACGTATCCACACCGCGCATGTGATCGACCAGCCGCACGGTTTCGCCGATGCGGTCCGGGCCTTCCTTGAGGAAAGCCAGCCCGATCGGGTGCCCCAGTGTCGGCGAATAGCCGGCCGAGGTCACATAGCCCTGGTCATAGATCCGCTCCACCGGATCGCCCGGCGTGAACAGATGCGCACCGGCGGTGATTTCCTTGACCGCACCAACAGGTTTCAAGCCCACAAGGCGCATCCGGTCTTCTGCCATCAGGCCTTCGCGGGTGGACATGGCCTTGCCCAGAAAATCCTTCTTCTTGGACATCATCCCCTGAAGCCCCAGGTCAAAGGCGGTCACAGTGCCGTTGATCTCGGCATGGGTGATCAGTCCCTTTTCGATCCGAAGCACATTGAGCGCCTCCATGCCATAGGCACCGCCGCCCATGGCTTCGGCCCGCTTCAACAGTTCGCGGAACAGGGCCTCACCATAGCGCGCAGGCACCGCCACCTCATAGGCATGCTCGCCCGAGAAGGAGATCCGGAACAGCCGCCCCTTCACGCCCAGAACGATCGCCTCGCCGCAGCCCATGAAGGGCCAGGTCTCGCCGTTCACGTCCTCGTCCAGCAGACCGTTCAACAGCTCCCGCGACTTCGGTCCGGCCACGGCAAACTGCGCCCATTGCTCCGTCACTGAGGTAAAGCGCACGTCCCATTCCGGGTAAAGCGCCTGGGACACGAACTCCATATGCGCCATCACCTGACCTGCAGCAGCGGTGGTGGTGGTCATGACAAAGTGGTTTTCGCCCAGCCGCGCGGTGGTGCCGTCATCCATGACAAAACCATCTTCGCGCAGCATCAGCCCATAGCGGACCTTGCCAACCTTCAGCGTGCTGAAGGTGTTGGTGTAGAGGAAATCGAGGAACTTGCCAGCATCCGGCCCCTGAATGTCAATCTTGCCCAGGGTGGAGACATCGCAGATGCCCACAGCCTTGCGAACCAGGGTCACCTCACGGTCGCAGGACTGGCGCCAGTTGGTCTCTCCCTGCTTCGGAAAATAGGCCGCGCGGTACCACAGGCCCACCTCCAGCTGATGCGCCCCGCGGGTGTCGCTCTCGCCATGCGAGGTCAGGAAACGCTGCGGCTTGAAGCCTTCATCCGTGGCCCCTGCCCCCATCGCGCCCAGCGACACCGGCACAAACGGCGGGCGGAAGGTGGTGGTGCCGGTCTCCGGGATTGTACGCCCGGTGGCATCCGCCAGCACCGCCAGCGCCGCTACGTTGGAATTCTTGCCCTGATCGGTCGCCATGCCCTGCGTGGTATAACGCTTCATATGCTCGACGGAGCGGAAGTTTTCGGTGGCCGCCTGCTTCACATCCTTGACGGTCACGTCGTTCTGAAAGTCGAGCCAGGCGCGCCCCTTGCCCGGCACCGCCCATAGGGCGGCGATGCGGTAAGGATCGTCCTCTGCTTGCGGAAGATCGGCGGCAGCGGGTTTCAGGCCCAGCGCCTCCAGCACCTTGGCGGCAGCCTCCGCGCCGTCGCGCAATGCGCCTGCGGTGGAGAAGGTGCCGTTGCAGGCACCCGCTGTGACCATGCCCGGCACCGCGCCTTCGGTTGGCACAAATGCCAGCGCCTCGCGCTTCCACACCGGACGGCTGTTCAAATGGCAGGTCAGATGCACCGAGGGGTTCCAGCCGCCGGACACCGCCAGACAATCGGTCTGGATCTTCTCCTCACCCTTGACCGAACGCACGGTGATGCTCTCCAGCCGCTGGCGGCCGGCACTGTCACAGACCTGTGCGCCCTTGATCACCTGATAGGGGCCGCCATCCGGTGCTTCGTGGCGGCTGTCGATCACCGCCGCGATATGCACACCCGCGTCATGCAGGTCGCGCGCGGTCCGGTGCGCCTGATCGTTGTTGGCAAAGACGGTGACCCTCTCGCCCGGCGCCACACCCCAGCGGTTCAGATAGGCGCGCACGGCGCCGGCCATCATGATGCCGGGACGGTCGTTGTTGCGGAACGCCACCGGGCGCTCGATGGCCCCCGCCGCCAGCACCGCGTGTTTGGCCGCAATCCGCCAGAAGCATTCACGCGGCAGGTGGCTGCCCTTCAGCGAATGCCGCCGTGGCAGGTGGTGCGAGACCCGCTCCAGCGCACCGTAGGTGCCCTGGTCATAGGCACCGGTGACGGCAGTGCGGCTCATCAGCCGCACATTGTCCATCGCCTCCAGTTCGGCCAGCACCTCCGCTGCCCACGCATGGCCCGGTTTGCCGCCGATCTCTTCGCGCTCTGCCAGCAGGCGGCCGCCCATACGGCTGTCTTCCTCCGCCAGGATCACATCCGCCCCGGCCCGGCCAGCCGTCAGCGCCGCCACCAGGCCCGCAGGACCGGAGCCGATCACCAGCACGTCGCAAAAGGCAAAGGCTTTCTCATAGCGGTCCTGATCCGCCTCGCCCGACAGCGCACCAAGGCCTGCCGCATTGCGGATCATCGGCTCATAAATCTTTTCCCAGAACGCCGCAGGCCACATGAAGGTCTTGTAGTAGAACCCCGCGCCAAAGAACGGCGCCGCCAGATCGTTCACCGCCATCACGTCGCGCTCAACCGAGGGCCAGCAGTTCTGGCTGCGCGCCTCCAGGCCTTCGAACAGTTCCTGCTGGGTGGCGCGCACGTTCGGGTCCTGCTGACCGCCTGTGCCGATGGTCACCAGCGCGTTCGGCTCCTCGCTGCCCGCGGTCAGCACTCCGCGCGGGCGGTGGTACTTGAAGGACCGCCCCACCAGATGCGTGCTGTTTGCCAGCAGCGCCGACGCCAGCGTGTCACCCTCCAACCCCATCATGTGGCGGCCATTGAAGGCGAATGTGATCGGCTTCGCACCCTGGTTCAGGCCTTTTCCGGGAAGTCTCATTTTTCCCCTCCCAGCCCGGCCTCGGAGGCCAATTGCACGTCCAGAATCTCATGGGTCGCGGTATTGCGGGTGACCTTCAGCCAGGCATTACAGCCCATCTCGTGATACCACAGCTCATCCAGCGGCCCCGCCGGGTTTTCCCGCAGGTTCACATACTCATGCCAGGCGTCCAGATCCGCGCCTTCAGCCGGGCGCACAAGTGCAGCGCCCTTGTAATAGAATTCGCGGCGGTCCCTCTCACCGCAGAGCGGACAGGTAATTCTCATGACCGGCGCTCCTTCATCTTTGCAAAAATACTCCCGCCGGAGGCATGCCCGGCGTGCTCCAAACGCTTAGTGCAGGTTATGCTGCGCACCGGTCCCCTCCTCATCCATCAGGCCAACGCCGCTGCGGAAACGGTCGAGCTTCAGTTTCGTGGCGGCCCCATGCGGGCGGTCCGTGGCGATCAAGTGCGCATAGACGCTGCCCGATCCCGGCGTTGCCTTGAAGCCGCCATAGCACCAGCCGCAGTTCAGGTAGAGGCCATCAATCGGTGAATGGTCGATGATGGGCGAGCCATCTGGCGTCATGTCCATGATGCCGCCCCAGCTGCGCAACAGCCGCGCCTTGCTGAGCGCGGGCACCATCGCCACAAAGCTCTCCATCGTGTGCTCCACCATCGGCAGGTTCCCCCGCGCCGCGTAGGAGCTGTAGAAATCCAGGTAGCTGCCGAACACCATGCCGCCCTTGTCGGACTGGCTGATATAGAGATGCCCCTCTGCGAAGGTGATCACATGGTCCACGATCGGCTTCAGCCCTTCCGAGACAAAGGCCTGCAGCACATGGCTTTCAATCGGCAGCGTCAGCCCTGCCATCGCCGCCACCTGGCCGGACCGGCCAGCCGCCGCCAGCGCGACCTTTTTGGCGCGGATCGGGCCGCGGGCGGTCTGGACACCCGCCACCTTGCCGTTCTCGACGTCGATACCTGTGACTTCGCAATTCTGGATCAGATCCACTCCGCGCATGTCCGCGCCGCGGGCATAACCCCAGGCCACAGCGTCGTGGCGTGCAGTCCCAGCCCGGCGCTGCATCAGCCCGCCCATGATCGGAAAGCGATTGTTCTCGAAATTCAGGAACGGGGCCAGCTCGCGCACCCGCTCGCGGCTCAGGATCTCGGCGTCATCGCCCTGGTTGACGATGGAATTGCCCCGGCGCACCGCAGCGTCGCGCTGGCCGTCGTTGTGGAACAGGTTGATGATGCCGCGCTGGGACATCATCGCGTTATAGTTCAGATCCTGCTCCATGGTTTCCCACAGTTTCAGCGAGTGGGAATAGAACTCGGAATTGCCCGGCAAATAGTAATTCGCCCGCACGATTGTGGTATTGCGACCAACGTTGCCGCCGCCCAGATAGCCCTTCTCCAGCACCGCAACGTTAGTGATGCCGTGTTCCTTGGCGAGGTAATAGGCCGTTGCCAGCCCGTGGCCGCCGCCGCCAATGATCACCACGTCATATTCGGGTTTGGGTTCAGGATCCCGCCAATGGGGCTTCCACCCCTTGTTTCCGGTGAGCCCCTCGCGAAGCACACGCCAGCCCGAAAACCGCATGTCGTCCCTCCCCGTCAAATCACTTCCGCCGCCCGGCAAAATCTGGTCCGGGCCTTGGCCGCATTGCTACCCGCTTTCACGTGCTGCTCCTAGCCCCAAGGCTCAAGTTGCTGCACATCAGCATGGCTTTGCCGCAAAACACACGAACTATTCACTTGTGTCTAGTTCTATTTGCGACGGCAGGTGACGCAATGCGGGTTAGACGCAAAAAAAGGGGCAGAGAGTTTCCTCCCCGCCCCGTTGCTCCTTGCCAGGCCTTGCGCGCGGTCAGAGACCCTTGGCGTGATAGCTCTTGGCAACCTTGTCGATCGACACCAGATAGGCGGCGGTACGCAGATCGGTCACGTCGTCGCGGCTGTGCCAGACTTCGCGCATCGACTGGTAGGCCGCCCGCATGGTGTCATCCAGGCCGGAGCGCACCAGCTCCAGCTCGCCCGCCCCCTTCAGGTACTTGTCCTTGAAGTCCGGCGACATCGACCAGGTATTCCCCATCACGTCATCCAGACGCTGCAGCTCATCGATCACCAGCTGGTGGCGCGCTTCCTCCTGACGGCGCTGCATCCGGCCAAAGCGGATATGGCTGAGGTTCTTGACCCATTCGAAGTAGGACACCGTCACACCGCCCGCGTTGGCATACATGTCCGGAATGATCACGCAGCCCTTCTTGCGCAGAATCTCATCCGCACCGGCGGTCACTGGACCGTTTGCAGCCTCAATGATCAGCGGTGCCTTGACGCGCTCGGCGTTGGAGAGGTTGATCACCCCTTCCAGTGCCGCCGGGATCAGGATATCGCACTCTTCCTCCAGCAGCACGGCGCCGTCTTCGACATACTGCGCGTCCGGGTAACCCGACACACCGCCGTGTTTGACAATCCAGTTGCGCACCGCCTCCACGTCCAGGCCATCAGTGCTGTGCAAGCCACCGTCCCGTTCGATAATGCCGGTAATCAGCGAGCCATCCTCTTCCGACAGGAACTTGGCCGCGTGATAGCCCACGTTGCCGAGGCCCTGAACAATGACCCGCTTGCCATCCAGCTTGCCGGACAATCCTGCTGCGGCCTTGTCTTCCTCATACCGGAAGAACTCGCGCAGGGCGTATTGCACGCCGCGGCCTGTTGCCTCAACCCGGCCGGAAATGCCGCCGGCATTCAGCGGCTTGCCGGTGACGCAAGCCTTGGCGTTGATGTCGGTGGTGTTCATCCGCGCGTACTGGTCTGCGATCCAGGCCATCTCGCGCTCGCCTGTGCCCATGTCAGGCGCGGGCACGTTTTGCGACGGGTTGATCAGGTCGCGCTTGGCCAGCTCATAGGCAAAGCGGCGGGTGATCAGCTCCAGCTCATGTTCTTCATACTCGCGCGGATCAATGCACAAACCGCCCTTCGAGCCCCCGAACGGGGCCTCCACCAGAGCGCATTTATAGGTCATCAGCGCCGCCAGCGCTTCGACCTCGTCCTGGTTCACGCCAGTAGCATAGCGGATCCCGCCCTTCACTGGCTCCATATGCTCCGAATGCACCGACCGGTAGCCAGTGAACGTATGCATGGCGCCGCGCAGGCGCACGCCAAAGCGCACCGTGTAGGTCGCGTTGCAAACCCTGATCTTCTCCTCCAGCCCCGGCGGCAGGTCCATCAGTTTCACTGCCCGGTTAAACATCAGGTCCACGCTCTCGCGGAAGCTCGGCTCTGTGCGGCTGCTCATGAAAAATTTCTCCGTAATCAAACATCGACTCGCTGCCGATGATGGATTCACTCTATGCAGAGTTACTTAAGGAGTGCGACCTTTTTGACCATTTGCGGCCAAAAAGAATCGCTTACCGGCATGTGACGGTCGATTCGCTATTTCTGGGGAGGCGATTGTCTCTCCCTGCGCCACAACCCCGCGGAATCACGCGGGATTGGAATTCCCCACCATTACAATCGAAGGCAATTCGGCAAATTCCCGCCCCAATTCCGCCCACTTTACCAAGCATTAATTAATGGAATTCCGCTGCAGAAGCCGGGCTGGCACGTTCCCCAGCCGGAAGGGGGTATCTAGATGAGTATGCACCATAAGAATTCCACTGCGCTGAGCAATCCGCTCATGCGGCGATGCCTGGGCAAGGTAACGTCCTTCCTGCGGGAAGAGGATGGCGTTCTGGCAAAGCCGATGATCGGCACCTTGATCCTCATGCTCGCCATCGGCGGCATCGGTGTTGATTTGATGCGGATGGAGCGCGACCGCACCACCTTGCAATACACGCTCGACCGGGCAGTCTTGGCGGCTGCCGATCTAGATCAAGTGCTGGAACCGGAAGCTGTCGTGCAGGACTACCTCAGCAAGGCGGGCCTCAGCGACTACTACAGCACACCGACTGTCCAAGAGTCGCTGGGCTACAAAAGTGTTGAAAGCACGGTCAACGCGATGTTCCCGACCCATCTGGCAAAATTCGCTGGTCTCGACGACCTGCCGATTTACGCCAATTCTCGCGCGGAAGAAAGCATCGACGGCGTGGAAATCTCAATGGTTCTGGACGTCTCCGGCTCCATGAGGTCCAACAACCGGCTGACCAACCTCAAAGTCGCGGCGAAGGACTTCGTCGATACGATGGTGGCGAACACAACCGACGGCAAGATGTCGATTTCCATCGTGCCCTACGCGACCCAGGTCTCGGTGCCGGAAGACCTTTATAACCAGTATAACATCTCAACTCCGGGTGACACGATCTACTCCCGTTGCGTCAATTTTGCCGCCTCGGATTTCGAGTCCGCCTCCCTGTCTCAGACAGACGCGCTGGAAGGCACTATGCACTTCACGCCCTGGGACAGCACCAGCCGTGACAACCGGACCTATTACTCCAGCCCCAGGCTGGTGAGCACCCCGGTTTGCGAGGACGATCCCAGCCGGGAAATTTTGCCGTACCAAAAGGATGCCACGGTTCTCAAGAACTACATCGACAGCTTTTGGGGTGGCGGCAACACTTCCATCGACATCGGCATGAAATGGGGCACCACCCTTCTTGACCCCTCTGCCCGGCCAGCCATCAATGCATTGACCGCAGGTTCTGAGGCGTCGGTGCCGGATGACTTTGCAGCACGCCCTTCGGACTATACGGACGCGGATACTGTGAAAGTCATCGTGCTGATGACCGACGGTCAGAACACATCGCAGTACTATGTTGAAAGCGACCACCGCGAAGGCGACTCAAACGTCTGGTATGACGCTTCTTCCGAGCGTTACTCGACCTACAACCCGTCCAGCGGAAAGTACTACTGGCATGATGTGTCATCCTATTGGAAAGACGAACCGTACGGCGACAACCCGCAACGGCTGAGCTATCCTGACCTGTTTGCCTACACATCGCTGAAGTACCTTTATTACAACCTCTACCGCGACTGGATGGGCACCAGTTCTGCCCGCAGCGCCTGGTACTACGGTGTCTACGACTACTATGGCAACTCGACTAAAAATGCGCGCACCCGCAGCATTTGCCAGGCTGCCAAGGATCAGGGGATTATCGTCTACACCATCGGGTTCGAAGCCCCTAGCGACGGTGTCGCGGTACTGCAGGACTGCGCCAGCTCCGACTCCCACTACTTCGATGTGAACGGGCTTGAAATCAGCGACGCATTTGCATCGATCGCTACGTCCATCCGCCAGCTGAGGTTGACCCAATGATTAGACGCATGACACGAAACCTGCGCCACTTCCGGGCGCGTGATGACGGCAATGCCTCGCTGGAATTCGCTCTGGTCATCCCCGCCTTCCTGTTGATCCTGATGACGACAGTTGAACTCGGCCTGATCAACCTGCGCCATTCGCAGCTGGAACGGGCACTTGATCAGACGGTCCGCGACATCCGGCTGACAACGGGCGCAAACCCGCAGCACGACGAAATCCGCGACGAAGTTTGCGAGCGCTCAGGCTTCATCGACGACTGCAGCACTTCGCTGCGCCTGGAGATGGTGCAAGTCGACCCGTTCAACTGGACGCCGATCAGCTCGACCGCGGACTGTGTGAACCGCATTGAGGATGTCCAGCCTGTCCGGAACTTCGTCAATGGCCAGTCGAACGAGCTGATGCTGATCCGCGCCTGCATGAAGTTCGAACCGCTGTTCCCGACCTGGGGTCTGGGCGACAGCGCAGCCAAGGACGAAGACGGCCGGATCGGCCTGACCGCAACATCTGCATTTGTTCAGGAACCGAGGTGATCTATGCTGACTGCTCTTAAACATATCCTGCCCGGGCGTCTGCGCAGCTTTCGGAGCCGCACTGATGGCAACGTTTCGATCGAGTTTGCGCTTTACGCTCCGCTCCTGCTCGCCGTGTTCGCTGCAATCTACACTTTCTTCGACGCCTTCCGCCGCGACAGTGTCAACCTGAAGGCCGCCTACACGATCTCCGACCTGATCTCCCGCGAGACCACGGCGATCAACGACAATTATCTCGACAGCATGTACGAGATGGTCAAACTGCTGATCCGTGAAGACACCCAACTGGGTCTCCGGGTTTCCGTGGTGCATTGGGACGAAGATGACGCCAAATACTACGTCGACTGGTCCGAAGTGCGCGGCACCTCAGATACCAGCTGGACTGATGGCACGATCAATACGGTGTCGGGCCAGTTGCCGGACATGCCGGACCAGGAACGGGTCATCCTGGTCGAAACCTTCAACGAAGTGGAACCGTTCTTTGATGTTGGCCTGCCGACACTCAACCTGGACAACTTCGTCTTCACCCGTCCGCGCTTTGCCCCGCTGGTTCCCTTTGAAGGAAGCGCCACCGGCACCGGCAACCATGACGACGACACTGGAGGCACCGACTAACCCGTCAGACAAACGCCCGCCTGATCACCTCTGGCCGCGCTGCACCAGCATCGCGGCCAGAATTTCCGACATCGCCTTGCCCTGCGAGCCGGGCGTTACCCCGCCGATGCCAATCCGGCGGCCGGACCGCCACCACAACCCGGGCATCCAGGCCCTGCTTCCTTGGGAGCCGGTGCGGATCAGGAACCCGTTGGACGGTTTGAAGGCAAAAAAGCCGCGGTCGATGGTTTCGATATCCGCCACCCGCGCAATCACCTGGCCGTCAGAACAGCGCAGTTCCTCTGCCGTCAGCTCGATCCGGTGCACCGTGGCCTGCCACATCCGCACAGCCAGCCAGAGCGCAGCGGCGCCGACCACCACCAGGAACACCAGCCAGGCCGGCGACGGCGGGGCCGCAAAGGCGACATAGACCAGCAGGCAGCCGGTCAAACCCAGCATCACCGTTCCCATCACACGCCGGCTGGCCGAGGCCTCGATTGTGGCCAGAACTTCCTTGCTCATCCGCTGCTCCCCTATGCTGCTCAGCCGGGCATAGACCGGATCGGCAAAAGAAAACAGCCCCCGGCGCACCGGGGGCTGACTGCAGCCGTGCCGTTTGGGGAAACTTATTCCGCAGCAGCGCGGCGCACGACCACCTCGTAGCCCGGTTCTTCCGGCTCATCGTCGATCAGCTCCTGCGGGAAGCCCGGCGCAGTAATGGACAGGCCGGTGGCTTCCTCCAGCCGCTCAATCATCCGGTCGGACTGCGCCCGCTCGCCATAGCGGCGCTGGCCATCCTTCATCATCTCGATCATCAGGGGCGACAGCTCCAGTGGCACGTTGTGGCGGTCGGCCAGGGTCTGGAACAACCCGATATCCTTCATCACCAGATCCATGGTAAAATTCACATCGCGCGAGCCGGACAGGATCAGCTGGCTTTCGGTCTCATGCGCAAAGGAGGTTCCGGAAGACATCGAGATCGCCTCGAACGTCATGCCCAGATCCATGCCGCAGGCCTTCATCACCGTCAGCGCTTCCATGACGGCCAGAAGGTTCAGGTTGGCCAGGTAGTTGGTCATCACTTTCAGGGTCGAGGAATTGCCGATCTCCCCCACATGCAGAATCCGGCGGCCCATGGTGGTCAGGATCGGCAGGATGCGGTCGAAGGTGGCGCGCTCGCAGCCCGCATAAATCGAGATATTGCCGGTATCGGCCCGGTGGCAGCCGCCGGAGACCGGGCAGTCAACAGCCTCACCGCCGCGCTCGACGATCAGGGCTCCGAGGCGCTTCACCTCTGCCACGTCGGTGGTCGACATTTCCATCCAGATCTTACCGGGGGTCACATGCGGCAGCATTTCGGAGACCACCGCATCCGAGGCCGCCGGGCTGGGCAGACAGGTGATCACCGCATCACAGTCCTGCATCATCTGCGCCGGGCTGCCGCCTGCCTTGGCGCCGCGCGCCACGAATGTGTCAACCAGCGCCGCATCCAGGTCATGCACTGCCACATCCAGCCCGTTGCGCACCAGGCTGCCTGCCAGTTTGCCGCCAACATTGCCGAGGCCGATGAAGCCGATCTTCATATCCGTTTTCATGTCCCGTATCTCCTCCCGGGGTAATCGCTTGCAAAAGGGCTAGCTTGACCTGAGCCAAAACAAAAACGAATAATAACGCGACCTGACCCCAAGAATTTTTGCAACGCTAATGTCTGATCTGCCCAATCTGGTCTGGTTGCGCGCCTTTGAGGCCGCCGCCCGCCTGCAAAGCTTCACTGCCGCGGCGGAAGAACTGGGTCTCACCCAGGCCGCTGTCAGCCACCAGGTCCGCAGCCTGGAGAAAAGCTTTGGCATCACCCTGTTCCTCCGCCGCGCCCGGCATCTGGAACTGACGCAGCTGGGCCATGCCTATTACCCTTCGGTGGCGCAGGCGCTGACCGATATCGCCTATTCCACCCGCGGGCTGCTGGGGCATGCGCAGACCCGGACCGTGACCCTTCGGGCGCCAGTCTCCACCGCGGTCCTGTGGGTGGCGCCGCGGCTGGGAGCCTTCCATGCCGCCCACCCGCATATCCGCATCCGGCTGATCTCTGCAGTCTGGGCAGACAGCACCCAGGATGAGGATGTGGATATCGACCTGCGGCTGGGGCCGTCGGGCTGGTTCGACCGCCGCGCGCATTTGCTCTCCGCCGAAAGCGTCATTCCGGTCGCCCTGCCTCAGCTGGCGGCTGAACTGCACTCGGTTGACCAGCTGTTCGGCCAGACACTGATTCACATCCACGGCTACCAGGATCACTGGCTGCGCCTGTCCGAACAGACGGGTGTTCCGCTCAAGAACCGCTCCGCACCTCTCTATGTCGATACTTCATTGGCGGCGATTGAGATGGCCGCCTCTGGCGCCGGTGTAGCCATGCTGATGCGCCGCTACGCCGAACTGCCGCTTTCGCTGGGCCGGCTGGCGCCAGTTGCCGGCGCGGAGATCCCGATGGGCCAGGGCCACTACCTGATGCCCGCCGCAGGCGAAGCCCCCAACAGCGCTGAGGCCGCCATGGTGCGCGATTGGGTTGTCTCCTTGTTCAGTTGATCGCCTGCGCCGCGGCCCTTGCCGGAAAGCGGACAGCCCGTTAGCGTCCGCCCATGCCTTGGCCCCAGAACACCCCGCCCCAGCGCGATGGCGACGCAGCCGCAGGAATCGACGTCACCGATGATTTCGAACGGTTCACGCAGCGCAACGACATCTTCACCCGTGCGTTCTGGGATGACCGCGTGAAATCCAAGCACACGGCGAAATTCTTCTCCTCCTACAGGATGGAAGCGGCGCCCCGGCGCGGCGACGGGTTTACACAGCGCGACTTCGCCCTGCGCAACGCGGCGTGGCTGATTTCCGACGTGGTCTCCTCCCGCCGGGCGCCGGATGGCATTCGCGAAGGGTTCCAGGCCGCCATCCGCCCGGACACTCCGGTGGCCAAGGACGCCCTGGAGATCGACGACCCGGCAAAGATGTCCGCCGAGGTGAAGCGCATCGCCAAATTCTTCGGTGCCAACCTCTGCGGTATCACCGATCTGGATGAACGCTGGCTTTACACCACCCGCGTCGATGCCCGCGACATGTCCGAAGCGCCGCATGATCTGCCAGACGGGCTGACCAGCGTGATCGTGCTGGGCCATGAGATGGACAAGGAGCTGGTTGCCACCTACCCCTCGGCGCTGGCAGGCGCTGCGACGGGGCGGGAATACAGCCACGAGGCGTCCATCGTGATGCAGCTTGCCGCCTATATCCGCAACCTGGGCTATGAGGCGGTGCCGTCGATGAACGATACCGGCCTGGTGATCCCCTACGCCGTGAAGGCGGGGCTGGGCGAATACGCCCGCAACCAGATGGTGATCACCCCGGAGTTCGGGCCGCGCCTCAGGTTTTCAAAAATCTTTACCAGCCTGCCGCTGGCGCACGACGCTCCGCAGCCGCTAGGGGTGAGGGCGTTCTGCGATATCTGCACCAAATGCGCCGACGCCTGCCCGGTGAAGGCGCTGCCCTACGGTCCGCCCTCAACGGAAACTGTCAATGTCTCGGCGATTAAGGGGGTCCGGAAATGGACCTCGGATGCCGAGAAATGCTTTTCCTTCTGGGCCAAGATGGCTTCTGACTGCGCCATCTGCATGCGGGTCTGCCCGTTCAACCGCGACTATTCCAAACGGCGCAACCGGCTGTGGCTGAAACTGGCGCTTGGCCCGCTGCGCAAGCTCGCACTGCGGCTGGCAGGGAAACACGGGCAGCGGCGCAAACCGGCGGAGTGGTGGAACGAAGCCTGAAATCATTGCACGGGCCGCGCTGGCCTGCCCGCCCGACAGGCAACGCCCTTTGACGAACTCCCAGACCGCGCTCACTCCAGCGCAACCGCAAACACCTCCTCCGGTGCCTGCAGCCCCTTCAGCCGCTGTTCTCCCAGCGACCGCCCCTCAAGTCCCGCCCGCTCCCGGAACTCGGACGACACCAGCAAACGCTCATCCTTTGCTCCGCACAGCTCAGCCACCCGCGCAGCCAGGTTCACGTCGCGGCCGATCACTGTGTAATCCAGCCGCATCCCCGACCCCACGTTGCCAAATGCCACCTCGCCGAAGTGCAGTGCGGCGCCAACCTCGAACTGCGGCGGGTCAGAACGGGCGGCGACCCGCGCAAGGCCTTCCCGGGCGGCGGCAAGCGCCTGAATACAGGTCTGCGCCCCGTCCTCCCCGGCGCGAAACACCGCCAGGATGCCATCGCCGATCAATTTCAGCACCTCTCCGCCCGCCGCCTCCACCGGCGGCACGATGCAGTCGTAATAGGCATTGAGCAGCCCGGTGGCTTCCTCGGCGCTCATGCTTGCAGTCAGTTCCGTGAACCGGCGCATGTCGGCAAACAGGATGGCAGAGCGAATCCGCATCACCTCGCCCCGGTGCACATCGCCGGACAAGATCCGCCGCTGCGGCTCCTCGCCGACGTAAATCCGCAGCACCTCCTGCATGGCGCGGGCAGTGGCCAGCACTTCCTGGCAAGCTGCCAGCGCCGGAAACACGGCGCGCAGGAACAGCAGGTCATCCTCCGAAAACCCCTGAAGGGATTGGGTCGCAAAGCTGAAAATGCCGGCAGTGCCAATCGCCATGAACACCGGCGCCATGATGTAATGGGTATACCCCTCCGCCTTCAGATCCGGAACGATCCCGTACCTTTCGTCCGGTGTGTCCGGCAGCCAAAGCACAACCCACTCCCCGGTGCTGTGCACATCGGCAGCGGGGGAGCGCGCATAGCCATCGCCGCTGTCCTCATTGAAGGGAAACAGCTCGCTGCGGGTGCCTTTGCCATGCTCCCAGAACCGTGCGCTTGC
Source organism: Leisingera sp. ANG-M6 (assembly GCF_000813905.1). NCBI lineage: Bacteria > Pseudomonadati > Pseudomonadota > Alphaproteobacteria > Rhodobacterales > Roseobacteraceae > Leisingera > Leisingera sp. ANG-M6. The sequence goes on along the minus strand of NZ_JWLG01000005.1, from coordinate 18,819 downwards.
CACCGCCTCGGCATGCAGCAGCTGGACGATGGAGGCCGCCCGCTGCAGCGGAAGGCCTGCGGCACGGATCAGGCTGCACATCTGTGCCAGCACCTGATCGGGGTCCGCAGCCGACCGTCCCTCGCCCAGCATGTAATTGATCAGGCGCAGCGCAGCGTCGCGCCGGTCCGGCCGCAAGCCCAGAATGAGATCCGTGGCATCTGTCATGCCGCAAGGCTATCTTGCCGGCCCGGCATCCAGCAACAGGGAAGCTCCCGCCCGTCCTTGGCGCCTGCGGCACCTGCGTCCCGTTGGGCCGGGCAGCCCTGCGGGCTGCTGACCGCTCTGTTCACCTGCGCACAAAGCGCGTGAGTTGCGGCCCGTTTCCGCAGGGCTGCACACACCCTATCTTAGCGGCACACACCGTTCACAGGAGACAGGAAATGTCCCTCAGACCCATTCTCGAAACCCGCGCCGCGCAGCCCCATACCGAGGGCGCGGGCGTCAAACTGCACCGCGCCTTCGGCTTTCAGGACCCGTCGGAACTGGACCCGTTCCTGCTGTTTGACGATTTCCGCAATGAAAACCCGGAGGACTATCTGCGCGGCTTTCCCTGGCATCCGCACCGCGGCATCGAGACCATCACCTATGTGCTGGCAGGCACGGTGGATCACGGCGACTCTCTGGGCAACGAGGGCACCCTTGGTGCCGGCGACGTGCAATGGATGACCGCAGGCTCGGGCATCCTGCATCAGGAGATGCCCGCGGGCAATGCCAAGGGCCAGATGCACGGCTTCCAGCTGTGGGGCAACTTGCCCGCCAGCCAGAAGATGACCGCGCCGCGCTACCAGGACATCAAGGGCACTGAAATCCCCGAGATCACCGACGATGACGGCACCCGGGTGAAAGTGATTGCCGGCGACTTCTGGGGCAAGCGCGGGCTGGTCGATGGAATCGCCGCCGACCCGCAGTATCTGGACGTCTTCATCCCGGCAGGCGTGAAAAAGACCCTCCCGATCGACACCTACCGCCGGGCCTTTGCCTATGTCTTCGAAGGTGAAGCTGCCTTTGCAGATGCCTCCGCACCCCAGGGCGTGCTGCTGGAGAAGGAAGTCGCAGGCCAGGAGGTCAACATTCGCGACCTGTCCGGCGACCGCACCCTGATCCGTTTCGGCACCGGCGATGAAATCACCGTGCAGGCAGGCCCCGAAGGCGTGCGCTTCCTGCTGATCTCCGGCGCGCCGATCAATGAGCCGGTGGCCTGGCACGGACCGATCGTGATGAACACCCAGGCCGAACTGCACCAGGCCTTCCGTGACCTGCGCAACGGCACATTCATCAAGCCCGCGCACTGAACGGGAAAACCGGTGCCCACTTTTCCCTGTGCACGGCGCAACATGCCCGCGCACTGAGCGCATCGGCACGCCAAACGATCTCCTGATGTGCTATACTCCCCCCGTCCAAAGACCGATGGGGGGAGTGATGATTATCCGGGTGTTCCGTGCCACCGTCCGCGACGACAAGATCCAGGACTTCAAGGCCTTTCTGACCGATACGGCTGTGCCGCATGTGCGGCGCCAGCCTGGTCTTGTGTCGGTCACCGCAGGGCTGCCGCGGCCCGAATCCCCCGCTACATTCTGCGTGGTGATGGTTTGGGAAAGCGTCGAGGCGCTGCAGGCCTTTGCGGGTGAGGACTGGGAACAGCCGCATGTGCTGCCCGAAGAGGACCCGATGGTGCTCAGCCGCCAGATTGACCACTACGACATGATCGGGCTGCTGAGCTGACCGGCCGTCAGGCCCCGGAATACCAGCTGTAGACGGTTTCTTCACCCGCAGGTGCCGGCGTGAAACCGGCTTTCTGCAGCACCCGGGCCGAGGCCGCGTTTTCCTGCATGACCCCACCCGACAAGGTGACGCCGCTGCCGCGAAAATGCGCTTGCAGGCCTGCAATCAGCTCGCTCGCCAGCCCTTGCCCCCAAACGGCTTCGGCAAAGAGGTAGCCTAGGTTCCTTGTACTGCTGCTGTCTTCGGTCAAGGACAGGATGATCAGCCCGACTCCCTCACCTGACACAGTGCGAAGGGCAACCACCTCTGCCTGCTGCGACACCGCGGCCAGGAAATCGCGGCGGCTCTGATCGCCGCCTTGTGCCTGGAAACCGGCCGGCAGCCATTGCACCACCTTGGGGGCAAACAGACCTTCCAGCTCTGCTGCGGTCAGGTCTTGCCACGCCCCTGCCCGCAGGCGGCTTGTCTTCAAATCCAGCAGGCTCATGTGCTGACCGCCTTCTGCACCATGCCCCAATAGACCCGCTCCACCTCATCCAGCGACAACCGACCCTCGGAGCGGTACCAGGTGTTGACCCCGTTCAGCATCGCAATCACCGCCAGCGTCGCGATCTTGGTGTCGGGAATGGTGAACACCCCCTGCTCCACCCCTTGCTTCAGGATCCCCTCCACACCGTTTTCATAGTCACGGCGCAGCGATTCGATGACGGTGAAGTTCTCCTCCGTCAGGTTGCGCAGCTCCATATAGGCGATGAACACCGCATCCGGGCGCTCCAAGTGAAAGCGGATGTGAAAGCCGGTGAAGGCGCGCAGCCGCTCCAGCGCGCTGCCCGCCTGCGGCACCGCGTCCCATGCCGCCTGCAAATCTGCCATATGGCCCGCCATAAGGTTGAACAGCAGGCTCTGCTTGTCCGGCGTGTAGTTATACAAGGCCCCCGCCTGCACGCCGACCTCCTTGGCGATCTGGCGCATCGAAACCGCGGCATAGCCATGCTGCGCAAACAGCCGCAAAGCCGCCTCGCGGATGCGGGGGCCGGTGATGTCGGAATGGGAACCTTGGGTGCGTGCCATGGCACGACAATAACTGAACAGTTGTTCAGAAAAAAGGGCGAATGCCGCCCTTTCGCTTCCCCGCCAAGACCCTGCAGCAGGATCATCACGCAACAGCTGCGGGAAATCAATTGTGCCACCCCGCCGCAGCCCTTAGAACCGGTCCGGCAAAGCATGAGGTTTGGGCAATGCAGCTGTGGACACGGATCGCACTTTTTCTGGCGTTGACGGCAGCCGCCGCCTGCACCCGCGTGCCTGAGCTGGAGGACCGGCTGACACCGGACCTGCGCGGCGCGGATTATCCCCGCCTGCTGCCGCTCGATGACGCGCTGGAACCGCTGGACCCGCCGCAGCAGGCCAGCGAGGAGCTCCAGGACGAACTGGATGCTCGCAGCGACCGCCTGAAACGCCGCGCCGAAGCCGTCAAAAACGCCGAACTCTGACCGCTTCGCGGCATTCCTGCCCGCATCCTTCAGCCTTGTTCCGCAGCGGCGTTGCACGCTTGCGCCGAACCCGCTAAGGCGGGGCGGACAAGTTTCGGACAAAGGACCCGCAGCCATGACAGAACCGCTTCGCCTTGGGATTGCAGGCTTGGGCACCGTCGGCATCGGCGTGGTGAAAATCATCCGCCGCCACGCGGCGATGCTGGAGGCGCGGACCGGACGCCAGGTTGTGATCTCCGCAGTCTCAGCGCGCAATCCGAACAAGAACCGCGGTGTTTCGCTCAAGGACTATGCTTGGGAAAACGATCCGGTGGCGCTGGCCGTGCGCGATGATGTCGATGTGTTCGTCGAGCTGATGGGCGGCCATAACGGTGCCGCCAAGGCCGCAACTGAGGCCGCGCTGGCCGCAGGCAAGGACGTGGTCACCGCCAACAAGGCGCTGCTGGCCATCCACGGCCAGGAACTGGCGGAACAGGCGGAGGCCGCAGGCCGGGTGATCCGCTTTGAGGCTGCCGTGGCCGGCGGCATCCCGGTGATCAAGTCCCTGACCGAAGGCCTGGCCGGCAATGAAATCACCCGCGTCATGGGGGTGATGAACGGCACCTGCAACTACATCCTGACCCAGATGGAGGCCACCGGCCAGGGCTACAACGCCCTGTTCGAGGAATGCGGCCGCCTGGGCTATCTGGAAGCCGACCCGAACCTGGACGTTGGCGGCATCGACGCGGGCCACAAGCTGGCGCTGCTGGCCTCCATCGCCTTCGGCACCAAACCGGCCTTTGAAAAAGTGGAACTGGAAGGCATCCAGCGCATCCAGCTGGAAGATATCCGCGACGCCGCCGACATGGGCTACCGCATCAAGCTCCTGGGCGTGGCACAGCGCTCGCCCCGCGGGCTGGAACAGCGCATGTCGCCGTGCCTGGTGCCGGCCGACTCGCCGCTGGGCCAACTGGAAGGCGGCACCAACATGGTGGTGATCGAAGGCGACTCGATTGAGCAGGTCGTGCTGCGCGGCCCCGGCGCTGGCGAAGGTCCGACCGCCAGCGCGGTGATGGGCGATATCCTTGACCTCGCCCGCGGGTTGCGCATTGCCACCTTCGGCCAGCCCGCCAGCACCCTGCAGGACGTGCCTGCCGCCCAGACCGGCCTGCCTGCGCCGTTCTACCTGCGCATGGGGCTGCTGGACAAACCCGGCGCGCTCGCCAAGGTCGCGGCCATTCTGGGAGAGGCCGGCGTGTCAATCGACCGGATGCGCCAGTACAGCCATAAGGCGCCGGTGGCGCCCGTGCTGTTCGTGACGCACAAATGCACCCGCGCCACCCTGGACACCGCGCTTGAGGGCCTCTCTGCCACCGACGTGGTCGACGGCACCCCCGTCGCCCTGCGCATCGAAGAGGTCTGATCCGCGCCAAAGGGGCAAAATTGAGCTGATTTAGGCGCCGCGGCAGGGATTTCCTGCCGCCACAGCCCCTATCGCCCCTTGCGAGCCTGCCCCACCCCGCGCTATTCGGCTTGGAACGCCCATTCACATCTTTTCCGTTGAGACAGGATTTCCGGTATGACATCGAACACCTCTGACGCGCCCTTTCATGACCGTATGCTGTCGCTGGGCCTCGCCCGCGTTGCCGAGCAGGCTGCGCTGGCCTCTGCCTCGCTGATCGGCCGCGGCGACGAGAAAGCCGCCGACCAGGCCGCCGTCAACGCCATGCGCGAGCAGCTGAACCTGCTGGACATCGCCGGCGTGGTGGTGATCGGCGAGGGCGAGCGCGACGAGGCGCCGATGCTGTATATCGGTGAGGAAGTCGGCACCGGCAACGGCCCCGGCGTTGACATCGCGCTGGACCCGCTGGAAGGCACCACCCTGACCGCCAAGGACATGCCGAACGCGCTGACCGTGATTGCCATGGGCCCGCGCGGCTCCATGCTGCACGCGCCGGACACCTACATGGACAAGCTGGCGGTTGGCCCGGGCTACCCCGAAAACGTGGTCTCGCTCGACATGTCCCCGCGCGAACGTGTCGAAGCGCTGGCCAAGGCCAAGGGCTGCGCGCCCTCCGACATCACCGTCTGCATCCTGGAGCGCCCGCGCCACGAGGCGATGATTGCCGAAGTGCGTGAAACCGGCGCCGCCATCCGCCTGATCACCGACGGCGACGTGGCCGGCGTCATGCATTGCGCCGACAGCGATGTGACCGGCATCGACATGTATATGGGCCAGGGCGGCGCGCCTGAGGGCGTGCTGGCAGCCGCGGCGCTGAAATGCATGGGCGGCCAGATCTTTGGCCGTCTGCTGTTCCGCAACGACGACGAGAAGTCCCGCGCCGCTAAGGCCGGCATCACCGATCTGGACCGCATCTATTCCCGTGACGAGATGGTCACCCAGGACGTGATCTTTGCCGCCACCGGCGTCACCGGCGGCTCGTTGCTGCCCGCCATCAAGCGCACCCCGGGCTGGGTCGAGACCACCACCCTGCTAATGCGTTCGAAAACCGGTTCCGTACGCCGCATGTCCTACCGCACACCGCTGGAACCGCACCAGCAGTAAACTGGCCCCTGGCCTCGAAGCGGCTTGCGCCGCTGCCTCCGGCGGGGATATTCAGAGCAGAAGAAGGGCCGGGTCCGTTTTGGGTCCGGCCTTTGCATATGAGGGCAGACGCATGAGTTTTTTGGGTGTTGAGCAGTCCCTGACCGGCCGCCGCTGGGTTGGTCCCGGGGTCGAGGTGGACCGCGCGTCCGAGATGATGGCGCAGCAGACCGGCCTGCCCCGCTCTGTCTGCCAGGTGCTGGCCCGGCGCGGCGTGCCCGCGATGGAGGCCAAGGGGTTTCTTGAACCGAAGCTGAAGGAGCTGCTGCCCGACCCGCGCGAGATGAAGGACATGGAAGCCGCCGCTGCCCGGTTCCTGGAAGCGGTGCGGCGCAAGCAGCGGATTGCGGTCTTTGCCGACTATGACGTCGATGGCGGCAGCTCTGCCGCACTGCTTCTGGTCTGGCTGCGGCAAATGGGCTTGCAGGCAACACTCTATATCCCCGACCGCATCGACGAGGGCTATGGCCCCAACGTGCCGGCGATGCAGGAATTGTCCGCTGCCCATGACCTGATCATCTGCGTCGACTGCGGCACGCTGAGCCACGAGCCGATTGCCGCCGCCAAAGGCGCCGATGTGATCGTGCTGGACCACCACCTGGGCGGCGAGACGCTGCCGGACTGCGTGGCGGTGGTGAACCCGAACCGGCAGGACGAAAGCGGCGACCTGGGCTATTTCTGTGCCGCGGGCGTGGTGTTCCTGATGCTGGTCGAAGCCGGCCGCCAACTGCGCGAAGCCGGCACCAAGGGGCCGGACCTGATGGCGCTGCTGGATTTGGTGGCACTTGCCACCGTGGCCGATGTGGCGCCGCTGATCGGCGCCAACCGGGCGCTGGTGCGCCAGGGGCTCAAGGTGATGGGCGCCCGCAACCGCCCGGGGCTGGTGGCGCTCTCTGATGTCTCCCGCATGGATTCGGCTCCCTCCACCTATCACCTCGGCTTTCTGCTGGGACCGCGAGTCAATGCCGGCGGCCGCATCGGCAAGGCCGATCTTGGCGCACGCCTGTTGTCGACGGACAACCCGCATGAGGCGGCTGCGCTGGCGGAACGGCTGGATGAGCTGAACACAGAGCGCCGCGACATCGAAAACGCGGTGCGCGCTGCCGCGCTGGAGCAGGCAGAGGAACGCGGCCTGGACGCCCCGCTGGTCTGGGCTGCGGGCGAGGGCTGGCACCCGGGCGTGGTTGGCATCGTCGCATCCCGCCTCAAGGAAGCCGCCAACCGTCCCGCCGTTGTGATCGGCTTTGACGGCGAAGAGGGCAAAGGCTCCGGCCGCTCGGTCTCCGGCGTCGATCTTGGCGCCTCGATCCAGCGGCTGGCCGCCGAGGGCCTGCTGGTCAAGGGCGGCGGCCACAAGATGGCCGCGGGCCTCACCGTGATGCGCGACAAGCTGGAACCGGCCATGGCGCGGCTCTCCGAACTCCTTGCAAAACAGGGCGCAGGAGAGGGCGGCCCCGCAGATCTGAAACTGGACGGCGCCCTGATGCCGGGGGCTGCCAAGGTGGATCTGATCGAGCAGATCGAACAGGCTGGCCCCTTTGGCGCCGGTGCCCCTGCCCCGCGTTATGCACTGCCGGACCTGCAGGTGCGGTTCGCCAAGAAGGTAGGCGAAAGCCACCTGAAACTCTCCCTCAGCGACGGCATGGGCGGCGGAGTTGACGCAATCTGCTTTGGCGCCTTCGATACCGCACTGGGACCGCGGCTGCTGGAGCACGGCGGTGCGCGCTTCCATTTCGCCGGCCGGCTGGAAATCAACACCTGGGGTGGCCGCCAAAGTGCGCAGCTGCGCCTGGAAGACGCCGCCGAAGCCTGACTTTTCAAGGACTTGGCCCCTGTGGATAAGAAATTTCACAAAGGCGTATTTTTTCTCTTGCGGGTTCCGGCGCTTACAACTAAATACCCGCTCACGCACAGAGTGGCCCGTTCGTCTATCGGTTAGGACGCCAGGTTTTCAACCTGGAAAGAGGGGTTCGATTCCCCTACGGGCTGCCACTTTTCCCAGCATCGCAGAAACCGGAAACATGCCACACAGGCGATGGTTTTTCGTTCAATATCAGCTGATTAATGGTCACTGGTCCATCGCAGAAAAACTTTGAATTTCTGCAAAAATCCCTCTTGCGCCCGCACGGCGCAATCAGTAAACAGCGCCTCACAGACAGCGTGGCCCGTTCGTCTATCGGTTAGGACGCCAGGTTTTCAACCTGGAAAGAGGGGTTCGATTCCCCTACGGGCTGCCACTTCTCCTGAAAAACGAACTCCAAGCGGACTTGCGCAAGAAACCGCGCAGCAGCATGTGCTTGCCTGCAGGCACCATCCGGCTCGCGGAAGAAATTTTCCCGGAAGTGAATGCCTGCCGGTGCGGCAGGCATTTGTCAGGTGGCCGGGCCTTGCGCCGCTGCCGGATGGGAAGACGCAGCCCCCCCATCACAGGCTCCGCCCGCCTTCTCCATCCCTTCCCGGTAGAAGCAATGCTGGGCCCGTCCGGCGCGTTTGGCCGCATAAAGCGCCAAGTCCGCCTGGTTCAGCAGTTCCTGGGCATCCGGCACTTTCTGCCAGGTCGACAGCGTGGTTCCGGCGCTGGCAGAAATCCGGCAGGTCTGTCCGCCAAAGGGAATCGGCTCTTCCAGCCGCTGGATCAGCCGTTTTGCAATCGCCGCCAGCCTGCCCGTGTCCAGAACCCCCTCAAGGATCATAACGAATTCATCGCCGCCGACACGGGCAACCGTGTCCGACTGGCGGGTGCATTCCACCATCAGCCGGGCCGCCTGCTGCAGCACCGCATCACCTGCCGCATGGCCCAGCGTGTCATTGACCTGCTTGAAGAAATCCAGATCCAGGTGCATCAGCGCAAATTCCCGGCCGCTGCTGATCAGCCGCGCCAGCACATGATCCATCGCCCGGCGGTTCTTCAGGCCCGTCAGCGTATCGGTAAAGGCCTGTTCTTCCGCGGCGATCTTGGCCCCCTGCAGACGCAGGTTCAGCTGACGGGAGGCTTCCATCGCGGCAGATTTCGCTTCCACAAGGTACAGCATTTCGATCGTCAGATCGGTCGGAGAAAAGTCGGCGCTGGTCAGATCGTAGTCACGCACTGCCTCCAGCACGGAAATGCCGAATGACAGATTTACAAACGCCCCCTGCCCGTCGGGCAGCGGCGTGCTCACACCTTTGAGTCCGGTCTGCGGCGTGTCACGGAACTGCAGGTGAAGCTTGCTGCCGGCAGAGGCCACCAGATCCTCCACCGAACGCACCGAGCGCGGCCGTGAAAGATCAAAGATGCGGAAAAACCGGCGCCCTTCCCATTTCAGATTGGGGCGCAGCTTCTTCAGCGTCGGACCCGCCGAAACGATCCGGCCCTTGTTGTCGACAATCACAAACATGGGGCAGACAACATCTGCCATTCCGGTCAGCTGCTGGAGTGTCATCATAATGAATGCGCCCCCAGATCAAATTCACGGCCGGCAGCAAATTTGGTTTCCACCAGGGTGATTGAAATCACCTCCGAACCGCCAAGTGTCCCGCTGTGGTCCAGAAACACCAGATCGCCGTAATCGTCTGCCATTGCCCGCAGAACCCCCATCAGAACATGTGCATAGCCGGGCAGCCCTGGCTGGCAGACAAGTTCGAACTGGTCGGGTGCCTGTTCCAGCAATTCAAGCCCGGGAAGGTGCAGATCCGATACCGCAAGCCGCGCGCGGTCCGGCAGATCATCCAGGGAATGCAGAAATTCAACATAGTTCACACCGCCAAAGCGCAACAGCCGGCGCAACGCCTCTACCTGCGGATTGGACACCAGAAAAGTGCCCATGTCCTCCAGCATTTCCGGCAGCGGGCGGGCCAGGACTCGCTCCATCGCGGCCAGCATCTGGCCCGATTGCTCTTCGGTATAATACAGCATTGCCTCGAACTCGATAAAACCGAGTCCGGCCTCTTCCATGACCTCTTCCCAGCGGTCAGCCCCGTAGGTACTCGTCACAAAAGCCTGAATCGCCCTGTTGATCAGACCGTGCATGCAGTGGCCCCTCTTTGCCCATGGCACAGTCTTGACGCCAGCTGGTTAATAAAGGCCCAACAAAGCACGCGCGCCGGGTAAATAGCGCGCATTATTCCCGCTTTTTCTTGCCCTAGCACGAAACCTGCACCCTCAGCGTCAGCCAACACAATTGCATACCGCCCGGTCATTATATGCCAACCGGCCCGCTGGCCAATCACTTCTGGCACGGACCGGGTTCGCATCAACGCGCTTGCAGCTGTAAGGAGGGTTCTGGTTGCCCAGCTGCAGGGGCCGCCCCGCAGAGACCCACCCGCAGCATACGCCGCTGCGCCGGTCCGGCGGTTTCCCTTTGGCGGCCTGCGGGCACGAACAGCAGAGGCTCCGCTCCGCTGTTCATGTTTTTCCGTTAATCAGAAATCGGTAGGCGCCCCGCCCTCAGCCTTCCGGCGGGCTACGAAATCTGCCAACTCATCGCGAATGCCCGCATCCATCGGCGGTTCTTCGAAACTGCCGATGATCTCCTTGAACATCTTGTGCGCACGCTCCGCGGTCCAGGTGGCGCCAGCCTGCTCCCAGGCCTCATAGTTGCGCCAGTCGCTCAGGAACGGCTGATAGAACGCCGTGGCATAGCGGTCCTGGGTATGCTGGATGCCAAAGAAATGGCCGTCATTGCCGACCTCCTTGATCGCATCCAGCGCGATCTCCTCCGGTCCGGTGGCCGAGATCTGCGGCTGCATGTAGCGTTCGATCTGCTGCAGGATCTCGCAGTCCATGATGAACTTCTCGGGGCTCGCGATCAGCCCGCCCTCCAGCCAGCCGGCCGCGTGATAAACCATGTTGGTGCCCGACTGCACCGCCGCCCACAGCGAGTTCGAGGTCTCCCAGACCGCCTGCCCGTCCGGCACGTTGGCCGCGCAAACCCCGGAGGAGCGCATCGGCAGCCCGTAGAACCGCGCCATCTGCCCGGTCATCTGGGTGGATCGCATGTATTCCGGCGTGCCAAAGGCCGGCGCCCCTGATTTCATATCCACGTTCGAGGTAAAGGTACCAATCACGCAGGGCGTACCAGGGCGCACATACTGGAACAGTGCAATCGCGCACAGGCTCTCGGCAATGGACTGCGCCACCGCGCCCGCCATGGTCACCGGCGCCATTGCACCGGCCAGTGTGAAGGGCGACACCACAATCGCCTGCCCGCGCCGCGCCAGCCGCAGGCAGCCGTCGATCATCGGGAAGTCATGCTTCAAGGGCGAGGTGGAGTTGATGTTGGTATACATATGCGGCTTGGCCTCGAACTCCTCATGGCTGAGGCCGCCGGCAATCCGCACCATCTCCATCACGTCCTCGACCCGCTCCTTGCCCAGGGAGTAGGCATGCATCGCCTTGTCGGTGAGCGTCAGCTTGTCAAAAAGCACGTCCAGATGGCGCACCGAGGCATGAATGTCCACCGGCTCCACCGGGTAACCGCCGGCAAAGTGGATGCAGTTAAAATACTGCGTCAGCTTCAACAGGTTCCGGCATTGCTCCCGGTTGCCCGCCACCTTCTTGTTCAGCTCCATGTCCCAATAATTCGGCGGCGAGGACACGTTGCCGAACAGGATGTGGTTGCCGCCGAGCGGAATGGTGCGGTCCGGGTTGCGCGGGGTGATCGAGAATTCGCGCGGCGCCTTACCCACCATTTCCATCACGAAATCGCGGTCCATTTTGACCAGTTCGCCCTCGACCTTGACCCCGGCCTGCTTGAAGATCTCCAGCGCTTCGGGGTTCAGGAACACCACACCGATCTCTTCCAGGATCCGCATGGCGCCTTCGTGGATCGCCTGAATGCCCTCCTCGCTCAAGGGTTCGGTCGGGCGGTCGATGTTTCTGGGCGGATTCCAGGGCATCTGCTCCAGGACTTCACTGCCGCGCCGGGCCGCTGCGCCAGCCCTGCCCCCGCCTCTCCGCTTGCGTGCGCCTGTCTCTGCCATTCCGGCCTCCCCTGAATCCGATTTTGCAACGTGCTGCTAGCCGCCAACTGTGCCAGTCCCAGCCGCCTGAACCTGTCCGTTCCCGACCCCGGCTGTCGTTTTTCCTCAATTATCCGCCGGGGCAGACCATTTCTGTACACATGTGCCCAGTCTGACACAAAGAAATGCCGACGCACAAGGCCAGTGCACCGGCAACCTCTCATGCAGCTGGGTGTCCGCGGGAATCAGCCGCGGAAAACGGGAGGCTCAGCGATCCAGCCAGCCGGGGATATGGCCGATGTCCGGCAGCACGATATCCGCATGCGGCAGCAGCTCCTCGCGCAGCGCCATGCCGGTCAGAACAGCAATCCGCTGCATCCCGGCTGCGGCGCCCGCCTCCATGTCGTGGCGGCTGTCGCCAACCATGGCAGTCCGGTCCGGAGACACCCCCGCCGCCTTGCAGAACGCCAGCAGCGGATCCGGGTCCGGCTTGGCGCCATGGCCGCTGTCGCAACCCGCAACAAAGGCAAACCGGTCCAGCACCCCGGCCCGCTGCAGCTGGCTCTTGGCAGAGACCTCGGCATCATTGGTCATCACCCCCAGCACCTTGCCGCGCGCCAGCAGCCCGTCAAGAAACGCCGCCAGCGGCACCGCAGGCGCCAGCTCTGCCTTTGCCGCGCTCTGCGCCAGGAAAACCGCAAGCTCCTCAACCTCCATATCCGGCACGAATGGCGCCAGCACTTCCGCCACTTCGTCATTTGACCCGGCAATCACCAGGCTGTCCGGATTGAACGCCTCGCGCTCCAGATCATAGCTGATGACCGCGGCCATCGCCTGCTTTACCGCAAGGTCGCCTCTGGAGAGGGTCTCCAGCACCCCGGCCGCCCAGCCATCCCAGGTGGCGGCAAAGTCAAACAGGGTTCCGTCCTTGTCGAACAGGAAAGCATCAACCGTCATGTGGCAGGTCCTTTTATTCAGGGTCCAGCCGGACCCTAGGGACGCCCCGCGCCATTCTCAAGTCCAGTTCACCTGTTCCCCGCCCGGAAGCGACATCCGCGCCTGCATCGGCAGCTCATAGGCCAGCCCCTCGGAATCGCAGAACTGCATCACCCAGGCATCATCCATCGTTAAGAAATCGAGCACCGAGCCCAGAAACGCCGGTTCCGCCGCCTGCGCCCGCAAATCCGCCTCACTGGCGCCAGTCGCACCCAGAAACACCGGTAAAAGCTCATCATTTCCGGCCAGCCAGGCCAAAGCCTTCAGCGCCAGGGTCTCTGCTCCGTCAGCGGAAATCCGCATGTTCTCCACACTCCTGCCGTTTTGCGGCCAATTTAGTAAAAATCCGAAAGGGTTTCTTAACCAGTCTCAGCAAAATTGGAAGTCATAGGATTTGCAAGGGGCGAAAGGATACCGCGTGCAAGGCACTATCCTGGTCATCGACGGCGTCTCCACCAACCGCATCATGCTGAAGGTGCAGCTGGCGGCTGCCTACTACGATACCGTCCAGGCCGGCAGCGTGGCTGAGGTGCTGCAGACCGCGCGGCAATGCCGCCCTGATCTGGTGCTGACCGCCATGTCGCTGCCCGATGGCACCGCCGCCGATGTCAAACAGGCTCTGGCAGCGGATGAGGCGCTGGCCGACCTGCCGGTGATCGCGGTTTCCGACTGGGAGGGCCACCAGGCCCGGCTGCAGGCACTGGCGGCAGGCATCGACGACGTTCTGCAGCAGCCGGTGGACGACGTGATCCTGCAGGCCCGCATCCGCAGCCTGCTGCGCGCCCGCAGCGCCAATGAGGAATTGAACCTGCAGCGCGACGCATCGCACGGCTTCATCCTGCCGCTCTGCGACCGCACCTGCGCCGAGGACCTGCGCAATGCCACCGTCGCCCTGGTGGCCGACGATCCGCGCACTGCAATGGCCTGGCGCGACCGCCTGGCCGGGCGCCTGCCCTACGCCCTGCGCACCCATGCGATCAGCGACATCCAGGGGCTGATGCAGGCGCCGGCGGCGGATGCCATCATCATTGAGCTGAACGAGGCCTCGGCCGGTCCCGGCCTGCGCCTGCTGGCCGATCTGCGCGCCCGCGCCGCCACCCGCAAATCTGTGGTGATCGCGGTGCCCAACCCGGCGGATCCCATGATTGCCGCAGAGGCGCTGGACCGCGGTGCCCATGACGTTCTGCAGACCGGTTTCGATGTGGAAGAACTGGAGCTGCGCCTCACCGCCCAGCTGCAGCACAAGATCCGCAAGGACCGGCTGCGCGACAGCGTCCGCAACGGCCTGCGCGCCGCGGTTCTGGATCCGATGACCGGTCTCTATAACCGCCGCTACGCCAAGCCTTTCCTGGACCGTGTGGCGCATTCCGCCTCTGAAACCGGCGAGAAATTCGCCGTCATGCTGGCCGATCTCGATCATTTCAAGCGCATCAACGATGTTTACGGCCACCCGGCCGGGGACGCCGTGCTGGTTGAGGCCGCCCGCCGTATGCAGGCCGTGCTCCGGCCCTCGGACCTCCTGGCCCGCGTTGGCGGCGAGGAGTTCATGGCTGTCCTGTCCGGCGCCACCGAGGCAGAAGCAGGCCTGGCGGCCATTGCCCTGTGCAACGCGATCAACAGCACCCCGTTCCAGGTGCCTGGCGCTGCCGAACCGGTCAAGGTCACCATCAGCATCGGTGCGGTCATGGGCGGCGCCGGCCATGTCAGCAGCACCGCTGCGCTGGTCGAAAAGGCTGACCAGGCCCTCTATGATGCCAAGAACGCCGGCCGCAATCAGGTGACCCTGACGCCGGAATGCACTGAGGCCGCCTGACCGGCGGCAACCAGTTCCCTGCCGACCGCCGCGCTCAGTGCTGCCATCGTGTCCAGATCAGCGCCCTGAAACGGCTCCCGCGCTTCAACGGCAGTGAAATTCAAGGTCCCCCAGGCCGAACCGCCGAAACGGATCGGCGCTCCGATGTAAGTTTCCAAGCGGAACATATTGTAGCAGGGGTGCCCCGCAATCTCTGACTCGCTTGCCTTGTGAAACGCCAGTGGCCCGTCAGACTGCAAAGTGTGGATGCAATAGGTGTCATCCAGCTCGAAAGCGGTGCCGGGATCAACTTCCGCCTCCTCAGAGACGCAGTAAACGATAACGTACTTGCTGCCTTGGACATTGCTTACCAGCGCCGACGAGGTACTGAACAGTTCGTTCCCGTATGCCAGCAATTGCCTGATTTTTTCACGCGGCTCCAAATCCTGGCGGTCCGTGATCGACTGCACCGCCGCCGCGGTCCCTGCAAGATCCTTCATTCTGACTGCTCCTCTTGCCAATCAGCCGCCTGGCGCCGGTCTTCTAAGGCAAATCTCCCAAGAGGGAGCCATTTCGCCTGCGGCCGTCCCGAAGTGAAACACAGCCCGGAATTTCACGCAACTTTTATGGAAGCCCTCACCGCTGCCAGCATTGGCCAAGGCACCAGCCGTCCGTTGCAACCCATTTCACCTGGGAAATGCAAGAACCGGCCTGCCTATTCCCCCTCGCGCCAGCCGTGCCGCTTGCCCTTGCCGCGGCGCTGCATCCGCTCTTCCATGCGGTCCGCGAAATCCATCCGCTCCTGCGGCGCCATCTCTTCCAGTTTGCGCACCCAGGCCTCTTGCACCTTGGTGTGAAACGCATGGCGCGTCTCAGCCTGCGCCCGCAACAGGGCCAGCAAGGCCGCGCCGTCAAAGGCCTCGCTGCGCAGTGCTGCAATCACCGCCGCCCCCTCCGCTTGGCGGCGCTGCAAAAAGCTGCCGTGGCCTCCGCCGGCTTCCTGCCGCAGCGCCTTGCGCGTGTCGTGGTCCAGCTCGCGGAAAATCATTGCCCCCACCGACGGCGGCCGCTGCCAGTGCCTGTCCTTGCCGCTGAACCGCCAGGCCGCTCCGGCCGCGATGCCGATCACCGCCAGGTTCAGCGCCAGCGATCCCGCCAGCAGCAGTTTCAGCCACAGCTTCATCTTGGGCTTTCCCTCCGCAGTCATTGCAGATCCTCGCTCAGCATCAGCGCCATGTCATAACTCCCGTCCGCAAACGCAGTGCTGTTGTCCTCATACCCCGCCAAGGCCGCCGGGTCCGGCACAAAGGAGGGCGGCGCAACACCGATCCACAGCCCCGCCGCGCTGGCCGCCGCCAGCCCGCCCAGCGCCGGCCAGCCGCCCAGCGCCTCCGTCAATTGCCGCCACAGCGGCTGCCGCGGCGGCTCAGCAGGCTGGAAACCCGGCTGCACCCGCGCCGCATCCGCCAGGATGGCCGTGCTCAGATGATCCGGCAGCGCCGGCGGCGCACTGCGTGCAGCAGCAAACAGGTCCTCCAGCTCCTGCAATGATTTATCCATGTCAGCCATCGCTATACCCCAACTCTTCGCGCCGCCCGGCCAAAGCCGCGGCCAGCGCCCGCTTGCCCCGGGCCGTCAGACTTTCGACCGCCTCGGTGCTGATGTCCATGATCCCGGCAATCTCCGGGTTCGAAAGCTCTTCCAGGTGGCGCAGCACCACCGCCTGCCGCTGCCGCTCCGGCAATTGCATCAGCGCCGCCTGCAGCGCATCGTGCCGTGCGCCCTCCTGCAGCTGTTCCGCGGCTGAGCGGCCCGGATCCGGCGGCTCCGGCACCGCATCCAGATCCACATACCCGCCGCGGGCGCGCCGCTTGCGGTCGATGCACAGGTTCATCGCCACCCGGTAGAGCCAAGTCGACACCTGCGCCTCCCCCGGCCGCCAGTCCGGCGCCATCTTCCACAGCCGCAGCATCGCCTCCTGGGTCACGTCCTCGGCCTCGGCGCGGATCCCCATCACCCGCATCGCCACGCCAAAGACCCGCGGCCCCAGCCGCGCGGTCAGCTCTGCCGCTGCCCGGCTGTCGCCATTGGCATAAAGCACCAGAAGCGCATCGTCGGAGACCTCCCCCGCCGTGACGCTCATGGCTGCCGGACCCGCATCAGGGGCCCGGCGCCGCGGTATGTCCGCCTGTTGCAGCACGCGTCAGCGATCAGTTCTGCTCCGCTTCATCCCCGTGGCCATGCCAGCGCTTGCCGCCGTGCCGGGCCCGGGCCTCCTCAAACTCTTCCTTGGAGATGCCGCCGCTGCCATCGGCATCCATCCGGTCGAACATTCTTCCTGCCCGGCGCGGCTGCGGCATCTCGTCCTTACTCAACGCGCCATCGCCGTCTTTGTCAAAGCGTTCCAGCATTTCTGCCGCCCGTCCGGCGGCCCGCTCCTGCGCCCGCGCCTGCATCTCCTCCAGCGACAGCTTGCCGTCGCCATTGGCGTCTGCCTTGGCGAAATGCGCATCCTTCATCGCCTGGATCTCCGCCTTGGTCACTTCGCCGCTGCCATCGGTGTCGATCTCCTCAAAGGACATCTTCGGCCCATGATGCCCGAACCCCTTGGCCAATGCCGCGCTGCCTGCCGTCATGCCTGCTGCGGCCACGATCAGGGCGATGAACTTGACGTGTTTCATATCGTCTTTCCTTTGTTCAGCGGCAGCCTCTTGCTGCCCGATGCACAGGAAAAACGCGCGAGGTTCGCGCTTCCGTCGCAGATTTCCGGAAAAACTTTCAGCCGCCCTCCCGTTGCGGCAAACCGGCGCAGAAATTGGCGTTTCCCCTTTCGCCCCCACCTGAAGCGCGCAAAGATACCTGCAGCACACAGGATAAAACCATGACCCAGTCCCCCGCTGTCCCGGCCCCGGAAGACGAACGCCCCACCATGCCCGCCCTGGCCAAGGGCTGGCGCTGCCGCTGCCCGGAGTGCGGCAAGGGCAAGCTGCTGCATTCCTATCTCAAGGTGAACGAGACCTGCAGCAACTGCGGCCTCGACCTGACCCATGCCCGTGCCGATGACGGGCCGGCCTACCTCACCATCCTGATCGTCGGCCACATCATGGCGCCCATGATGCATGTGGTCTATTTCTCCTGGCGGCCGGAGCCATTGGTGATGTTCACGGTATTCTCGATTGGCTGCCTCGCCTCTTCCCTCTATCTTCTGCCGCGGATGAAGGGGATCGTCATCGCCTACCAATGGGCGCGGCGGATGCATGGCTTTGGCAAGGACACCCCGGCAGCACCGGCAGAACAAGGGCAGTAACACCATGAGCGAGACTTATCTCAGCGGCGAGACCACTACCGACAAGACCGCAATCCGCAACGCGGCAACGGTGATCGCCATGCGCGGCCGGTTGTCCGATGACCCGCAGGTGCTGATGGGCCAGCGCGGTGCCAAGGCTGCTTTCATGCCGAACAAATTCGTCTTCCCCGGCGGCGCGGTGGATATGGCGGACGCGGATGTCCCGCTGGCCTCGCCGATCTCCCTGGTCTGCCAAGACCGTTTGGCAGACAAGGCACCCGCGGACGTGCACCATGCCCTCGCCGTCGCCGCAGTGCGGGAGCTGTGGGAGGAAACCGGTCTGATCCTGGGTGAGAAAGGCGACTGGCAGGGCGACATCCCCGAAGACTGGCAGGAGTTTGCGGCTACCGGCCATATCCCCTCCGCCCGGGCCATGCAGTTCGTGTTCCGCGCCCTGACCCCGCCGGGCCGCCCGCGCCGCTTTGACGCGCGTTTCTTCCTGGTGGATGCCGACCAGATCACCGGCGACCTTGACGATTTCTCCCGCGCCGCGGATGAGCTGTCGCACCTGCAATGGATCCCGCTCAGCCAGGTGCGGGAGTTTGACCTGCCTTTCATCACCGAAGTTGTGCTGGCTGAAGTCACCGCCCGCGTCCGCGACGCGGAGCCGCCGCAAAGCGTGCCTTATTTCCACAACAACGACGAGGCCAGCCTCTTCCTGCGCCTCAAGGGCTACCCGATGCCCGCAGACGGGTAACGTTTCCCAGGCTGGAAACGTCCCGGAAAACACGTGTTTTCCGAGCCGGAATTATCGCATAATTCCGGCCGCTCTGCCGCAGGCGGCACCTTTCAAAGGGCCAGAACCAGCACCAGGATAGACACCACCAGAAGCCCCATGCCCGCCAGTTCGCGCCCCGTGACCTTCTCCTTGAAGAACAGCACAGAGGCCAGCAGCGACAAGAGC
>NZ_JWLG01000049.1:0-892 GCF_000813905.1 Leisingera sp. ANG-M6 | reverse complement strand
GGCGCGGCGACCTGCCGCGCGAAACCATCCTGAACGCAATGGCGCAGCCCACCGTCGCGGGGGGCTATATCCTGAACAGCGGCGATGCGCAGGCGCCGCAGGCACCGGATCTGGCCGCCTATTTCACTGAAACCTTCCGCGCGGATGACAACCTGCTGACCTCCGCCCTGCGGCGGATCTTCAGCTACCACTGCGACCCTGCCCGGCCGCTGGCGCTGGCGGACCTCGGCCGCGCGGTCCGGGAAATGCCGGTGCTCTCCTTGCGCAAATACGCCTATGAGCACGCCTTTGCCTTCTTCTGGCAGGAGCTGGACACCGCGTTTGAACCCTTCGACGCCGAATGCGACCGGGTGGAGGCGCTCTGCGAAGGCTTCCGCAGCCTGCATTTCCTGGCCGCCCGCATCGCCCATACAGGCGACCGCGCCATGATCCCCGACCTGTTCGCGGCGCTGGATGCGCTGGACCAGCTCGAATTCACCATCAAATCGGCGCTGCACGCCCAGTTTGACACCTGGTGTGCCATCAACCTGCCAGCCCAGAATTGCCGCCCGGCCAGCCCCCAGCCGCAGGAGGTTCCGGCATGAAAATCTCGCTTTGCACCATTTCCTTCCGCCACCAGCTGATCGGGCTCAAGGACATTGCCTTCTGGGCCCGCGACAACGGCTTTCAGGGCATCGAGCTGTGGGGCGTGCACGCCCNNCGCTGGCCATTCACAACGCCCAATGGATGGCGGCGCAGGGCCTGTCGGTGCCGATGATCAGCGACTACCTGCCGCTGCATGACCCGGACCTGCTGCGCGACCGCACCCTGGCCCTCTGCGCCCAGGCCCGCACCTGGGGCGCCGCCAAGATGCGCACCTTTGCAGGCCAGCAGGCCAGCGCCGAGGCCACGG
>NZ_JWLG01000048.1:0-512 GCF_000813905.1 Leisingera sp. ANG-M6 | reverse complement strand
ACCATCGCCGCGTTCTGCTGGGTCACCTGATCGAGCTGGGTGACGCCGGTGTTGATCTCATTGAGGCCGGTGGACTGCTCCGCCGCGCCCTCGGCAATGCCGGAGACCAGCTGCGAGATATGGGTCACCTGCTCGACGATGCTCTGCAGCGCCTCGCCGGCTTTGCCGACCAGGTCGACGCCGCGCTCCACCTGTTTGGAGCTGTCGGAGATCAGCGTCTTGATCTCCATCGCCGCGTCTGACGACCGCTGCGCCAGGGCGCGCACTTCGGACGCGACCACTGCAAAGCCCTTGCCGGCCTCGCCCGCCCGCGCCGCCTCGACGCCTGCGTTCAGCGCCAAGAGGTTGGTCTGGAAGGCGATGTCGTCGATCACGCTGATGATCTGGCTGATGTGGTTCGAGGACTGCTCGATCTCGGTCATCGCCGAGACCGCGCTCTGCACTACTTCGCGGTTGTTTTCCGCCTGTGTCCGGGCCTCGGCCATGGTGGTTTCGACGCTGCGGGCGCCGTC
>NZ_JWLG01000047.1:1014-1441 GCF_000813905.1 Leisingera sp. ANG-M6 | reverse complement strand
ATCGGCTGCGACGGGCTGGTGCCGGAGCCCGCGCTGCTCTCGCAGTTGCGCCGCCGCCTGACCTTGGCCGCCAGCCGTCTCAGCGGCGCCGGGGCAAGTTTCGCCCAGTATCTCTTGACCGCCCCTGCGCTCAGCGCCAAGGCCAACCTGCTGACCCGCGCCCGCAACATGGATGAGCTGGAAACAGACGCGCAAGAAGGCCTGTTCCTGCAGATGCCGAACCCGATCGCCGCGACACAGGCTCACTCCCTGCAGGAGCGCGCCGATGTCCCTGCATGAGACCGTAAGCCGCGCAACCTCCGCCCCCCGCGTGCTGCGCCAGCTGTGCGAGGCGCTGCTCAGCGAGGGCTGGGCCGCATCGCTGCAACTGGACCGCAGCCAGACCATCCACTGGTCCCTGCGCCGGACTCAATTCCGCGCCCGCGGC
>NZ_JWLG01000047.1:0-935 GCF_000813905.1 Leisingera sp. ANG-M6 | reverse complement strand
CCCCGCCGCAACCCGGCGGCACCGTCTGGGAATCTCCGCCCTTGAAACTGCCCTGCACGAGGGCCACCCCTATCACCCCTGCTACAAGGCCCGCAGCGGGTTCACAGACGCCGACCACCTCATCTACGGGCCGGAAGGCGGCGAAACCTTCCGCCTGACCGGCGTCCTGTTCCACCGCGATCTGGTGCAGCAAGTGCTGCCGCACGAAGATTTCTGGGAACACGAACTGGGCAGTGCCGAATGGCAGCGCATCACCGCGCAGGCAGAGGCACAGAACACCTCCCTGCAGGACTTCTACTTGCTGCCCCTGCACCCCTGGCAGCACGCCAAACTGCAATCCGACCCGCTCTACAATCAATGGCGCACATCCGGCCGGCTGGCAGAGATCGGCCCCATCGGCACCCCCTGCCGCGCCACCCAGTCGATCCGCACCCTGATGAGCGCCGCAGAACCTTCCCGCGCCCATGTGAAAACCGCAATGGCGATGCGCAACACCTCCTCGCTGCGCACCCTCGCGCCGGAATCAGTCGCCGTCGCCCCGGCAATCTCCAATTGGCTGGCGCAGGTGCTGGACAGCGACCCGCTGTTCACCAGCCGCTACCCGCTGACCATCCTGCCGGAATACGCCGCCATCAACGCCGGCCGCGGCACCGCGCTCGACGGGCATCTGGCCGCCATCTGGCGGCAAAGCCCCGAAGCGCTTGGCCTGCCCGCAGACCAGATGATGCCGTTCAATGCCCTTGCCCTCACCGACCCCGATGGCAGGCCGCTGATTGCCCCCTGGATCGAAACCCACGGCCTGGACGCCTGGCTCGCCCGGCTGATCGAGGCTTCGGTGCTTCCCGTCTGGCACCTGATGGTGGCCCACGGCATCGGTCTGGAGGCGCATGGACAGAACCTGATCCTGCACCACGAAAACGGCTGGCCCGCGGGCC
>NZ_JWLG01000046.1:0-1308 GCF_000813905.1 Leisingera sp. ANG-M6 | reverse complement strand
GCAGCCGCGGCTGCGGGCAAACGAAGGGTCATGGACCGGTCTCCAGCCAGAGGCGCCGCAGGGGCGGCGTCAGATTGTCGGGATGGCTGGGCGGCCCCTGAGGGAGCGGGGAATGCCTTGCTGCAAGCGTCTCAGGGGGAAACGCGGGGTCACGGGTAGGAAAACCAACCCGTTTTGTCAAGATTATCGGGTCAGGCGGCGTCTGACTGCCAGGTCATGGCCTCAAACTCCTCGCGGAAGGCGAAGCGGATGAGGTGGCGGTCGATGATGTCGCGCGCCTCGGCCAGGTCAGCTACATCCGGCGCGGTGACTTCGGCAGTCAGGGTGTTTTCTGTGGCCTGCAGGGTGGCCGGGCCCATTCCCAGCGCGATGGTGCCGCGGGTGTCATTGTGGTCCACGGGCACCTTATGCGCAAAATGTTTGCACAGCTGCTGCAGGTATTTGGAGGCGTTCGGGGTCTCAAAATGGCCCTGATCGGTGAGCATGTTGTAATCCTTAGTGTTTTACTCAGATTGCGGCACAATAACGCGCTGCAAGCCTGCCGCAAGCGGAAAACTGGCGCGCATTTTGCCGCCGGGGCGTGAATTTCGCTGCTGACAAGCGGGGCCTGGATGCGTAGAAGGGCCAGGCTGCGGTGCAGGCAGGATCCGCGCCCTTGCCCTTGTTAGTCTCTGTTTTCAGGGCTTCGGGCGGGCGGATACGGCGACCCACATCTCAAGCGGTTCCACGAAAATCCTTGAGAGGCCTCCACAATGTTCCGGGCTTTTGAAAACCTTGTCGATCCCTTTGCGCCGGCCCATCAGGCGCCGCCGCGGGCCAATTTAAGGGCCTATCTGGCGCAGCAGCTGGGGCCCTACCGAAAATGGCTGCCGCTGATGTTTGCCACCGGCGTTTTGACCGCGCTGATGGAGAGCGGGCTGATCTTCTATTCCGGCCGGGTGGTCGATCTGATGGCGGAGACCGGCGCGGGCGCGTTCTGGGACGCGCATGGCACCGAGATGCTGCTGGCGCTGTTCTGTGTGCTGGTTGTGCGGCCGTCGCTGGTGGGGCTCAATCACCTCTTGCTGGAGCAGACGCTGTCATCGAACCTGCAGGAGCAGGTGCGCTGGCAGGCGCACCGGCATCTCTTGGGGCAGTCGGCGGGGTTCTTTCAGAACGATTTTGCCGGGCGGCTGAGCAACCGGGTAATGCAGATGGGGCCTGCGGTGCAGGACAGCGTGCATATGCTGTTCGAGGCGGTGCTGTTTGCCGTCACCTATATGATCGGCGCGGTGGTGGTGCTGTCGCAGATCGACTGGCGGCTGGCGG
>NZ_JWLG01000045.1:0-1005 GCF_000813905.1 Leisingera sp. ANG-M6 | reverse complement strand
TCGCACCTGCCGACCAGGCGCACGCTGGACAAGCTCGGCATCCCCAGAACGACCTTCTACCGCTGGTATGATCGGTATTTGTCCGGCGGCCCTGAGGCGCTGAAAGATCGCAGTCCCAGGCCGTCGCGGGTCTGGAACCGCATCCCTGAGCCGGTGCGCGAGAAGATCAAGGACCTGGCCCTGCAGGAAAGCGATCTGTCGCCGCGCGAGTTGGCCGTGCAATTCACTGACACGGAAAAGTATTTTGTGTCAGAGGCTTCGGTCTATCGCATCCTCAAGTCCTACGACCTGATCACCAGCCCGGCCTATGTGGTTCTGTCCGCCTCTGACGAGTTCCGTGACAAGACGACCCGACCGAACCAGCTTTGGCAGACCGACTTTACCTACCTGAAGGTCATCGGCTGGGGCTGGTTCTACCTGTCCACGATCCTCGACGATTACAGCCGCTACATCATCGCCTGGAAACTTTGCACGACGATGAAGTCAGGCGATGTGACCGACACGCTCGACCTGGCGCTGCAGGCTTCGGGTTGTGATCAGGCGAAGGTCCTGCACAAGCCCCGCCTGCTCAGTGACAACGGGTCGAGTTACATCTCGGGCGAGTTGGCCGATTGGCTGGAAGATCGGCAGATGGATCATGTCCGCGGTGCCCCATATCACCCGCAAACCCAAGGCAAGATCGAGCGCTGGCACCAGACCCTGAAGAACCGCATCCTGCTGGAGAACTACTTCCTGCCCGGCGATCTCAGGCAGAAGATCGACGCCTTCGTCGAGCATTACAACCACCGACGATACCACGAGAGCCTGCAGAACCTCACCCCGGCCGATGTCTACTTCGGGCGCGGCCAGACCATCCTGAAACAACGAGAAAGGATCAAACGAAAGACTATCGAAACCCGGCGCTTGCTTCACCGAAGATCCGCCGCATAATCAAACCAACCAGATGAGCCAGACCCTCTCTTCGCTCAGGCAGCCAAATGGCCCAAAATCTCTGACGACGGACAG
>NZ_JWLG01000044.1:1014-1970 GCF_000813905.1 Leisingera sp. ANG-M6 | reverse complement strand
CCCGTGACCGGCTGGACGTCTTTGCCCCCGCCAACGTCTACAGCGCCGCCGGCAGCCGCGACGGCATGGTGCCGCTGTTCGAAGGCGCCTATGACTACAGCACCCTGATGGCCGAATTAGCCCAGGACCCCGCCTGCGAGGCCTCGCTGGAATGGTTCGGGGATGCGGTTTTTCAGACCCTAAAAGGCGATATCGCCCAGATTCGCACCCGAACCCAAAGCGACATGCCAGAAACGGCAGAGGCCGTCTGACTGTCGGCACCTTGCCAAATTGGCACCTGGTGCGCCCCGCAAGGCGCACCGGAGTTTGCGATATATACTCGGACGGTATATGTTGGCGGTATAACACCGGAGCATATCCTCATGACCGCCACCGCCAAACGCAAGACCTCCCTTACCCTGGATGCGCAGGCGCTGGACCGCGCCAAGGCTCTCGGCATCAACGTCTCCGCAGTGGCAGAGACCGCGCTGATGCAGGCCGTTGCCGAGGCACGGCGTAAGCAGTGGCTGAAGGAAAACGCCGATGCCTTTGCCGCGCAATCCGACTGGCACGAACAGCACGGCCACCCGCTGGCTGACATCATGACTGCGCCAGGGGCAACCTCGTGGAAGGACTGACCCGCTTCGACGTCGCGGAATACAACGGTATCTCTATGGTCGTGATCGAAAGCGATCTGCTGCCGCCCGACCCGTCCGTCGTTGTCATTCCGTTGCTGGCAAACTACCCGGCCGTGACGCACCTGAACCCCCGTGCGGTGGATGTGCTGATGGCGGGCGTCTAGGCCTCCCGCCTCAGTATCACACCATCTCCGCCACCCGCTCCGCCGTGCCCGCCTGACGCTGCCACAGCCCGGCATAGACACCCTGCTGCGCCAGCAGCGCCGCGTGGCTGCCATCCTCGGCAACCTCCCCCTCCTGCAGCACCACGATGCGGTCCATCTGGGCAATCGTCGACAG
>NZ_JWLG01000044.1:0-814 GCF_000813905.1 Leisingera sp. ANG-M6 | reverse complement strand
CAGCGCCACGCCGCGTTCCCCCACATGGGCGTCATAGCCGGTCCGCCCCGCGTGGTCGCGCAGGCCCATGATGAACTCATGCGCCTCCGCCCGCTTGGCGGCAGCAATCATCTCTGCCTCCGTGGCACCAGGGTTGCCGTACATGATATTGGCCCGCACCGAGCGGTGGATCAGCGAAGTGTTCTGCGTCACCACCCCGATCCGGCTGCGCAGGCTCTCCTGCGTCACCCCGCGGATGTCCTGCCCGTCGATCAGAATGCGCCCGCCTTCCGGGTCGCGGAACCGCAGCAGCAGGTTGATCAGGGTCGATTTCCCCGCCCCCGACGGCCCGGCAATGCCCACCCGCTGACCCGCCGGGATGTGCAGGTCAATGCCGTTCACCCCGCCTGCCGTGTTGCCGTAATGGTGCCGCAGCCCCTCGATCCGCACTTCGGCACGGGCCACCTCCAGCGGCTTGGCTCCGGGCGCGTCCGACACCTCATGCACGGCTGACAAGGACCGCAGACCCTCGCGGATCACCCCCATGTTCTCAAACAGCCGGATCGTCACCCACAGGATCCAACCGCTCATGCCGTTCAGGCGGATCGTCAGGGCTGAAACCGCCGCCACCTCGCCAACGCTGACAGACCCGCGCATCCACATCCAGATGGCAGGCGCCACCACGATCAGGATCAGCACGCCGTTGATGGCAATGCTGCCAAACGCCAGCCGCGTCATCATCCGCAGGAACCGCTGATAGCGCGTCCGCAGCCGCCGCAGCGCCGACAGCGCATAGGCCTGCTCCTGCCCGTCGCGGGCAAACAGCTTCACCGTC
>NZ_JWLG01000043.1:0-17111 GCF_000813905.1 Leisingera sp. ANG-M6 | reverse complement strand
TTCATCGGGGTGCGGATCTCATGGCTCATATTGGCAAGAAACTCTGATTTCGCCCGATTGGCGATATCTGCAGACTCCCGCGCCTGCTCCATCGCAAACTCGCGCTCGTCGCGCTCGGCAAAGGTCTCCTCCAGCACGCCGACCGAGAAATCCAGCGCCCGGAACTCGCGCGAGGCGTACCAGGGCAGCCTTTGCGCCGGGCTGCGCAGGCCGGAAATCGCGTCCGACATCCGCTTGTGGATCATCTGCAGCGGACGCAGTGCCAGCCCGTGCACCAGCAGCAGAACCAGCAGCGACAACACCAGCACCGGCACCACTGTCCAGAGGATGATCTGGCGGACCGAAGCCGCCACCAGCGCCTCGCCTTCCTGGGTCGACCATTCGACCACCATGGTGCCAAAAACCGCGCCTTCCAGCTCAATCGGGCGTTCATACATCACCCGGCCGCCTTCGGGCGGAGCACCGGCGGCTTCCGCCGACGCCAGCATCTTGCCTGCCGGGCTGCGGATCTGGATGGAGACGATCTGCGGTTTGCGGGTGACGGCCTCAATGAGGCCGGTTTCCAGCACCGGCACATCCTCGACAATGATCGATTCCAGCATCAGCCCGCTCAGCAGCGACACCGTCAGGTCCGCCTGCTCCGCCAGCTGTTCTTCCAGCCGCTGCGCCTCCTGGCGCTGCGCCAGATCGCCGACCACAAAGCCGACCGCCGAGGCCGCCAGCAAGAGCGACAGCACGATCTGGAAAAGGATGCTTGTACGTTTCATAATCTCAACGCGGCGCCCTAAAAGGCCAGGCTGCGCTCCATTGCCCGGCGGATAATGTCATAATCCTGATCGTCCCCCAGCAGGAAGCCGTTCTTCGAAATCCGGCGCACGATCTCCTCGTTTTCCGAGGACAGCATCACCTTGCGCATCGCTTCCAGCACGTTCTCCGGCATCTCCGGCGACGCCAGCCAGGGCTTGGTCACATTGTCAAAGGAGGCCAGAACCCGGATCGGAACACCCTTGGCAATCAGCTTTTTGTAGGTGCTTTCCTTCAAAGCGCCCGCAGTGTAGCGGCCCGCGCCCACGGCCTCGCCCACCAGGTCATGGCGGCCAAGATAGGCAAATTCCAGCAGATCGCCGCTGTTGATGCCGGCTTCCAGCAGATGTTCCTGCGCCAGATAGCGGCCGATGGTCGACAGCTCGTCGCCGAAGGCAAAGCTGAGCCCGGCCAGGTCCGCAACCGACTGCACCGTGCTGTCTGCATGCACCACGATCACACCCTTGAACCGCTTCTGGCCGTTCT
Organism: Leisingera sp. ANG-M6; assembly: GCF_000813905.1. Taxonomy (NCBI): domain Bacteria; kingdom Pseudomonadati; phylum Pseudomonadota; class Alphaproteobacteria; order Rhodobacterales; family Roseobacteraceae; genus Leisingera; species Leisingera sp. ANG-M6. The sequence goes on along the minus strand of NZ_JWLG01000043.1, from coordinate 15,821 downwards.
GGGATTCCATCGCAATGATCCGGATCTCAGGGTTTTCCTTCATCACATGCACATAGGACGCCGGGCCGAACCTGGAGAAATCCACTTCGCCGCTGGCCAGCTGGCGGATGCCTTCCTCGTATTCCTTGGCGATCTTCAGCCGGATCGTCACCGGCTCTCCCAGCTCCTCGCTCATCCGTTTGGAGAGGAAGGAGAGAAAGGGCTGGTATTTTTTGACCGTTGCGGTTGGTTTATCCGCCGCATAAGTGCCGAAAACCAGATCTGTTCCGGCCAGACCGGCCGTGGGCAATATGGCCGCCATACAGGCAGCCAGAACCGCGGCGGCGGCGGCATGCCTCAGCCGTTTCCGGAAAAGCGCAATGATACCAAAGGTCCACTCAAACAGAATCACGGTTCTCGCCTCCTGAGTCGCATCGGCTCGCACGGCAGGAAGGCCGCGCTTCTTCGTTACATGGCACATGGTTAAGAATACAATGTTAACGCACCTGCAATTCTCGGAAAAATTTTGCGGTTCTTTTATTCTTCGGCCTCTATATTAACCCTTCAGTAAGGTTTTCGTAATCTTTTAGGCAAATTCGCCTTAATTTCGGAACGACACACTCAGCTGGCCCGACAGGAACCACCGTGACGCAGACCCCTATGCTCTCCAGGACCACCCGGTCCCACCGCCGCTCAGCACAAACCATTGTGCTCACGTCCCTTTTATCCGCGCTCCCGGTTGCGGCCTTTGCCATTCCCTCGCCGGAACTGGTGATCGGCTCGGTCTCTTCGCTGTCCCAGGTCCTGGCCGTGGGAATTGCCATGATTTCCGGTTTGGGCGCTGTCATTGCGGCGAAACTGGGTTTTACCCCCAAACCGGGCGCCTCACCGCGGCGCTACCCGGTCAAGCTGATCTCCGTCCTCGTTCTGGCAGCCCTTGCCCTGGCTGCAGGCAACTATTGGCAGTATTCCTCGCATGAGCAGGCTGAGCTGGCAAGACTGCAGGCCACTTTGACGCGGCCAGCGCAGTTTGACGGCACCACTATCAAGGACGCCTCGCTCAAGGAGACCAGCTTCTCCAAGCAGGAGGACCACCCGCTGGCGATGAGCACCGCAGACGCCGCCGCGGCGCTGGAGGACGGCTCCACCCTGTTCTACGACATCCGCGAAACCGGTGAGAACGCCATGGGCACCCTGCCCGGCGCCACCCATATCCGCTTCCCGGACTTCGTTGAGAGCCAGCCGGTGCAACCCGGCCAGAAGGTCGTTCTGTTCTGCCACAACGGCAACCGCTCCTCGGAAACCTGTGCCAAGCTGGCGGCGATGGGCATTGACTGCAGCTTCATCGCAGGCGGCATCGAGAAGTGGATCGTCGAGGGGCGCGAGTTCTCCGACAAGGACGTGCAATCCCTCTCAGACCTGCGCGCGATCCCGGAATACCCGGGCAAAGACGTGCTGCTCAGCACCGCCGATTTCGAGGCGCTGCTGACCACAGAGGACCTGCAGATCGTCGACACCCGCTATCCCGGCGACTTTAAAACCGGCCACTTGCCCGGTGCCATCAACATCCCGATCCGCAAGATGACCACCGCGGACCTGATGGGCCGCATTGCCGAGCTCGATCCGGACAAACCCACTATTGCCGCCTGTTATGACCGCCGCAGCTGCTTCATGAGTCAGGTGCTGGGGCTGGAGCTGTCGCAGCAGGGCATCGACTTCCGCGGCCGCTATACCCTGCCGTGGGAATACTTCGTCGCGCCGAAGCCGAAACCGCATGTGCAGGAATGGCTGGCAGGTCAGCAATCCACCCTCTGGGACAAGGCGATCTCGGCGCTGGCAGCCGCCCTTCTGTGGGTGCATGAGCGCAGCCACATCCTGCTGGGCCTGCTGGCGCTGTCCATCGTGACCCGCATCCTGGTGCTGCCGGTGGCGCTGAAATCCGAACGCGACCAGATCATCACCAACGAAACCGCGGATGAGATGAAGGCGCTGAAGGCGAAACTGGCCCATGACCCGGTGCGCAAGGCACGCGCGGTGCAGGCGTTCTACGCCGACAAGGGCCTGACCCCGATGAAGAACCTCACCGCGCTGTTGTTCCTGCCGGTGATGATGCTGGGTGTCTCCGCGGCGCAAGAAGCCAGCGCCTCGCTGCAAACCCCGTTCCTGTGGATGGCTGACCTCGGCCTGCCCGACCCGCTGTTCATCCTGCCGGTGCTGTTCTGCGCGCTCGCTGCCGTCTACCTGCTGTGGGCCGTGGCCAAGACGCCGCGCCAGAAAACCCTGTGGATGGTGCTCGGCATGCCTGCGCTCTTTGCGATGGTGTTCACCCTGACAGCCGCCGCAAACGCCTATCTCTGCTTCAGCCTGACGCTGCTGCTGGTGCAGCGCGCCTACGTGACCCGCATGCACCGCAAACTGGGCGACGCCATCGCCCTGCGCGCCCACAAACGCCGCCTCGCCAAACTGCCGCGCGGCGTGATCCCGATGGGCTACACCGAGGAACTGGAGCACGCCGGAAACAAGGCCCTGCGCCTGTCGATCCTGCGCAATGCCGGCCTGCCAGTGCCGGGCGGCGTGATCGTGCGCTCCGACGCAATCCACGACTACCGCAAAATGTCCGACGCCAAGAAAGACGCCTTTGCCGCCAAGGTCTTTGCCCTTGCAGGTGGCAAACCGGTCGCCGTGCGCTCTTCCGCCAGCAATGAGGACGGCCACGACCAGAGCTTTGCCGGTGTCTTTGAATCTGTGCTCGACGTGACCGCGGACACCATGCGCGCCGCCCTGGACGAAGTGGTGGAAAGCTTCTCCTCGGACCGCGCCGCTAGCTACTCCGGCGAGGGCGACAGCACCGATCAGGGCAACATCGTGGTGCAGGAAATGGTGCAGGCGGAATACGCCGGCGTCCTCTTCACCCAGGACCCGATGGCCCCCGGCATGGCAATGATCGAATGGGTCGAGGGCTGCGGCGAAGACCTGGTGTCCGGCCGCGTCACCCCGACCTCCCTGCGCTTTGGCCGCTACACCGGCCTGCCCGCATCCGAAGATCAGGACCAGACGCTGGACATGGCGCCGCTGCTGGCCCTTGGCAAGCAGATCGAGGACACCTTCGGCTGCCCGCAGGACGTCGAATGGGCCTATGCCAACGGCCAGTTCCAGATCGTGCAAAGCCGCGACATCACCACGCTTTCCTTGGGAACCGAGCAGGAACAGACCCGTCTGGCCGAATGGCGCGACCTCTTGGACCATTACGCGGACGCAGACCCGGATCAGACCATTCTGGAACAGGACGAAATGTCAGAGGTCCTGCCCCGCCCCACCCCGCTCTCCTTCTCGCTGATGAGCGAGCTGTGGGCGCCGGGCGGCAGCGTAGACCTGGCCTGCCGCGCCCTTGGCGTGCCCTATGGCCTGCCCGAGGGGCGCGACGGCCACCTCGTCAACCTGTTCGGCAAGACCTATGTCGATGTGGCGCTGAAACAGGGCATGACGCTCAAGCTCACCGCCGCCAAGGCCAAGCAGCTGCGCAAGCAGGCGCATCCGATGATCACCCGCTTCCGCAGCGAAGTGATGCCGGAACTGCGCAACAAGCTGGCGATCTGGCAGGCCGTGGACTACACCGCCCTGCCCCAGGACAAGCTGCTGGAGGCGATCTCCACCCTCAAGGGCATGTTCATCCGCGAGGTCTACCTGGAAGCGGAGAAGATCAACATCCTGGCAGGCTTCACCATGGGCGAGGCAGGCACGGCGGCGGCCGGCGACCCGGCCCTGCGCGCGCATCTGATGCACGCAGAGCTGCCCAACGCGCCCTCCAGCCTGCTCGCCTCCTGCACCGGCAAGGATGCCCAGTCCCGCGCCATGCAGCTGATGGGCCACCGCTCAATCTTCGATTACGAGCTGTCCTCGCCCCGCTACACCGAGGCGCCGGCGCTGCTGCACTCCCTGCTCGACAGCACGGTGGAGCCGATCGGCGCCGTTCCGGTCCCGGCCAACCTGCCGGATGAGCTGGACGATACCATCGGCATCGCCATCGCCTATCAGGATCTCAAGGAACAGGCCAAGCACGAGGCCCTGCGCGTCGTCGCCGAACTGCGCCGTGCCCTCTTGGCACTGGGCCGGACCAGCGGGCTGGAGGATCTGGTGTTCAGCCTGACCTTCGCGGAGGTTCTGGACAGCAACTGGTCCAACCCGGCCCCCCTGCGCGATCTGGCAGAGGCACGGGCAGAGAAGGAAGCCCTGCGCAAGAAATCCGCGCCCACCGACGTCACCCTGACCCTGCGCGACTGCGAGCTGCTGTCGCTCGGCGCCCAGGCCCAGGCGGGCGACGGCACCATGGGCGGCACCTGCGTTGCCGGTAGCGGCAGCGCCACCGCCCGGGTGTTCTGGATGGAGGACGACAGCTGCATCGACCCGGCCGCCTTTGCAGACTTCCAGGACGGCGACATCCTGGTCTGCCGGATGGTCAACCCGGCCTGGCTGCCGTGGGTCCAGCGCTCTGGTGCGGTGCTCAGCGAGGTCGGCGGCTGGCTCAGCCACATGGCCATCGTCGCGCGTGAAAAAGACGTGCTGATGCTGGTCGCCTGCAAGGGTCTCGACAGCCTCGCACATGGCGAGCGGATCACGGTCAGCGAAGACGGCACCATCCAGCCGCTGGAGGAAAAGGGCCTGAAAGCAGTTTCAGCCTGATCCAACCAGACAGGAACAACAAAAAGCCCGCAGCATTTGGCTGCGGGCTTTTTGCATCCGGCGGTCAATCTGCCCGCCATATCCCTTCCCCCTTGCACTTTTGGCAAAGATTGCCATATCCTGTTTCAGCGAAAGGAGCCCGCCCATGGCCACCATGAACGTCTCCCTGCCGGAGCAGATGAAAACTTGGGTCGAGGAACAGGCCCGCACCGGCACCTATGCCAATTCCAGCGACTATGTCCGCGACCTGATCCGCCGCGACCAGGCCCGCACAGCCGCGATTGCCGAACTGCAATCCGCCATCGGCGCGGGCCTTGCCAGCGGCCCGGCGGAACAGCTGACAGCCGAAGATTTCAAGGCCGCCATGCGCCGCAATGGCTGAGCTGCGCTGGCGGATCCGCCCCGCCGCCCGCGCCGACCTTGCCGCGATCTGGCGCTATGGCTTGGAAACTTGGGGCGAAACGCAGGCCGACGCCTATGCCGACAGCCTGTTTGCTCTGTTCGACTTGCTCGCGGACTTTCCCGAAATGGCCCGCGAACGGGCGGAATTCACGCCCCCTGTCCGCATCCACCCCACCGGTGCGCATCTGGTGATCTACCGCATCGAACAAAACTGCCCGGAAATCATCCGCATCCTGCACGCCCGCCAGGACCTGATGGCGTTCCTGTCGGAATAACATCCGTTCCAGCCTTGCCATTTTCCGCACATCTGATCTGATGCGGCGCATGGACCCGCATCTCGCCCCCCGGAAAACCGCCCGTCTGATCCAGCATCTGAAGGACCAGATGGAGCAACTGCCGCCCAAGCTCAAGGCGGCAGCGAAATACGTGATCGACAACCCCGGCGACTTCGGCCTCGACACCGTGCGCACCTCCGCCGAAAGGACCGGCATCAGCGCCAACGGCTTTGTCCGCCTCGCTCAGCACCTGGGCTATGACACATTCGAAGCCTTCCGCGCCCCCTTCCGCGCTGCCCTCACCACCACGCATGAGGCCGACCTCGGCCAGGACTGGCTGGACCGGATGCAGGACGAAGGCCCGGCAGCCAAGCTGCAGGCCGCCGCCGCGCGCAACCAATTGAACATCACCTCCCGCTCCCTGCGGCTGATGACAGCGGAACGGACACAGGCCATCGTGGACACGCTGCTGACGGCCCGCCGCAGCTATGTCACCGCCACCAGGTCGTCTTACGCGCTGGCCTATTACTTCCACTACGTCGGCCGCATGGCGCTGCCCTCTCTGGACCTCGTGCCCCGCCACATGGGCGCGGCGCTCGACGATCTCCTCGACATAGGCCCCGAGGACTGCCTGATCGCCGTCACCTTCGCCCCCTACTCCGCCGGCACCATCCAGGCGCTGCGGCTGGCAGGCGAACGCGGCGCATCGGTGATCCTGATCTCCGACAGCGAGGTGATCGCCCCCGGCATCCGCACCGACCATGTTCTGGCGGTGGCCGCCAACGCGCTGCACCCGTTCGGCGCCGTCGGCGGCGCCATGGCCGTGCTGGAATGCCTGCTCACCCATCTGATCGAGGCCGGCGGCGAGGACGCCCGGCGAAGGATCGAAGCCTATGACGCCCTGCGCCAGGACAGCGGCGCCTATTGGAGCGGCCCGAAACTGCCGCGGGTTGGGCGCTGATCAAAGAACCTGTCCACTGTCCGGCAACCAGCTCAAACTGGCCTTTGCCTCACGCTCGCATTCTTCTAAGCTGCCGAAATAGCCAGATATCCCGGAGCAAGCCCAATACCCGTCCCCCAGGACTCCCTCGTCCTCATCGCAAGCGGGCCACAAATTATCTACCCAATACCGATAGAGTCTGCTGCCCGCATTGAACTGAAATTCAACCCGGCAGGTTCCGTCTTCATTCTCATATGACCGGCTCACGTCCCAATTATGCAAAACCAGCTCCCTATGCTTGCGGTTCCTGTTTGAAACCCTCAGACATCGCCATCAATAAACGGATTCTGCGCCTCCCACTGGTCCCGGGTGGCCCGCTTGTGACCGCCCTCCAGCCGTACCGCGGCCATCGCCCGGTCGGCATAGATCTCTGACCTCAGCGGCCAGGCCAGCGCGTCATCAAACAGCCCCGGCATCAGGTCATAGGGGCCGCCGTCCTTGTCCACGTCCCGCATCCACAGATGCGAACCGCAGGTGCTGCAAAAGGCCCGCTCGGCAAAGGCAGAGGATTGGTACCGCGCCACCGGACCCTCCACGGTCACTGCCTCGGCATCAGCCTCGAAACACAAGAACAGCCCGCCGCTCCAGCGCTGGCACATGCGGCAATGGCAGGCCCCGGGATGCGGATCATGCGCCCCCTCAACACGGATTTTTACAGCACCGCACAGGCAGCGGCCTTCCAGAACATCACTCATAGCCGGACTCCTTGCTGACACCGCCAGGATACAGCAAATCAAGCGTCGGCGGGAGTTTCCCGAGCTAGAGCCGCAAATCCGCCTCGTCCGGCGCCAGAACATATTTCAGGTCATAGAGCAGCGCACCTTCGGACCCCAAGGCCCGGATTGCCTGTGCGCCCATCGCGCGGAACTCGGAATGCGCCACCGCCAGAACCACCCCGGCATAGGCCCCCTGCCCCGGCTCGGCGACCAGCGGAATGCCGTATTCCTCCTGCGCCTCTGCCGGGTCCGCATGGGGATCGAACACATCCACCACCGCGCCGTACTCCTCCAGGCTGCGGACGACATCAATCACCCGCGTGTTGCGCAGGTCCGGGCAGTTTTCCTTGAACGTCAGCCCCATCACCAGCACCCGCGCACCCGCCACCGGCAGGCCGCGCTTCAGCATCGCCTTGACCATCTCACCCGCCACATAGGCGCCCATGCCGTCGTTCAGGCGGCGGCCCGCCAGCAGGATCTCCGGGTGGTAGCCCAGCTGCTCCGCCTTATGCGTCAGGTAATAGGGGTCCACGCCGATGCAGTGCCCGCCCACCAGACCGGGTCGGAACGGCAGGAAATTCCACTTGGTGCCAGCCGCTTCCAGCACGGCCTGAGTATCAATGCCCATCCTGTTGAAGATCTTGGCCAGCTCATTCACCAGCGCGATGTTGATGTCCCGCTGGCTGTTTTCGATCACCTTGGCGGCCTCCGCCACCCGGATGCTTGCGGCCTTGTGGGTGCCTGCCGTCACCACCTCGCGGTACAGCGCATCCACCCGTTCCGCCACCTCAGACGTGGAGCCTGAGGTCACCTTCACCACATCCTTCAGCCGCCGCTTCTTGTCGCCGGGGTTGATCCGCTCCGGGCTGTAGCCGGCAAAGAAATCCGCGTTGAATTTCAGACCCGACCGCGCCTCCAGCACCGGCACGCAATCTTCCTCAGTCGCGCCGGGATAGACGGTGGATTCATAGATCACCAGATCACCGGGTTTCAGCACGCTGCCCACAATGGCCGAGGCCGCCAGCAGCGGCCCCAGGTCCGGGCGGTGGCTGGCATCCACCGGCGTCGGAACGGTGACGATGTAGATGGAGCAGTCCGCAATCTCCGCCGGGTCCGAGGTAAAGCGCAGGAATTCCGCTGCCGCCAGCTCCTCCGGCTCCAGCTCCCGCGTGCGGTCCGCGCCTTTGCGCAGTTCGGCAATGCGGGAGGGATCAATATCGAACCCCATAACCGCCCGGTGCTGCCCGAACGCCGCCGCCAGCGGCAGCCCGACATAGCCGAGGCCAATGACACAGATCTTGTCTTGCGCGCCGCTCATGTCCGGCTGCTCCTTGTTCCGCGGGGCTGGTTACGCCAAGCCCCCTGCCCGCCCACATAATGCCTTGGCCCCAAGGGGTTCAACCGCAGGCGTGCGGTTTCGGCCTCACGCCTCCACAACAATCGCGGAGACGCCGCTGTCCACATCCCGGCAGGCCGCCAGCAGCCGCGGCATCAGATGGGACATCACGTAGTTCGCATGGAACCGGCTCGGCGCCTTCAGCACCAGCCGCCCCCCTGCCCGGCCCGCGCGCTCCAGCCCCTGCACCCAGGAGGCATAATTCGCCGGATCCTCTGCATGCAGCACCGCCTTGGCGAGGCTCCACTCATGGCCGTCCGACACATCCGGCGCAGGCGGCACCGCACCGGGGCGCAAGGGCACAACATTCGGCGCAGGCTCATCCGCGCCCTGCATCCGGTGCGCAAAATCCGGCCCCACCGCATCCCATCGCTCCTGGGTGTCGGCCAGCAGCCGCTCCAGATCAATCCCGTATTCCGTGACCCGCCCGCGCGCACCCTGGCGTTTCACCACCAGCCAGCCCCAGCCGCGCAGCTTCGCCATCTCGCGCTTCACCGTGCGCTCGTCGACATCCCACAGCCGGGCAATCTCGCGCTGCCCCACGGCCAGCTCATCGCGCTGCCAGTTGTAGCGGGCCGTCATCAATGTCATGAAACGCAGAACCAGCTTCTGCGCCCCCTTGCCCTGGCCAAGCGCATAAGCCCCCATCGCCGTGAGGATGTCATACTTCAATGCAGAGGCGTTGCGCCCCGCAGGCCGTTTGGCAAGCATTGCTGCCCCCGTTTCTCCCTCCCTGCCCTCCTGGGCCGGGATATGCTGCCTCAAGTGCTCCCGGGGTTTTTGCCGGGAATTGCGCTGGCCGGTTTGCCCTGAACTCAACGCTATTTGTTTGTTGTACCTGATTTGCGTCCGGAATTCCGATTCTGTCAAGCGCTGGCGGGAATTGAATTCAAACCCAATCCCTTTTTCGAAAGAAAAATTGGTATCTATGGTATTGGGTGACACCTTGAATGTCCCCTATTCGCGCCAAAATGTCCCCCAATCTGCTGTATTCCGGTCCGGGGTGTCCCCCTAAATCTGGCGTCTGAACCCCAGAAAAACCCAATGAAACGAATCGCTTGGCGCCAGCCTCCCGAATCGCCCCTGCCCTTATTTCACTGGGCCTTTTGCAGATGTGTCCCCGCGGGGACAGGACGCTCTTCCCAACCATATTTGCTTTTGCGTTTTTTGCAAATTCGGCGTAAATGGATATTGAGGCTGAATTAGCGTCCTGCAGAAATGGACGCTTTCAAAAAACAACACCGTGTGAGGCTAAGGAGCAGCGATGTTTACGCACGAAGACCTGTCCAAGATGCAGGCCCAATCCCTGAAGATGCAAAGCTGGATCCGCCAGCAGACCTTCTCCCCCGAAATGGAAAAGACCCTGCGCCGGTTCTCCTCCTGGGAAGTGGCAGAGCTGATCTTCCGCGTCAACCAGTCGACCCTGCGGGGACGGCTCGCCACCGACCCCTCCCTGCCGCAGGGCCATGTGGAGGAGGACGGCCGCCAGCGCTGGTATTCGCTGGAGGAGATCAACGAGCTGCGCCGCCGCATCAAGATCAACCGGCAGTCCCTGCTGCCCAAGCGCCCCGCGGGGAAACGGGCGCTGCGGGTGGCAATCTCCAACTTCAAGGGCGGGGCGGGCAAATCCACCGTGGCCCTGCATTTCGCCCATGCCGCGGCGCTGGACGGCTACCGGGTGCTCTGCGTCGACTTCGACCCGCAGGCCACCCTGTCCCACTCCATGGGTCTCAGCGACGTCACCGAGGATTACACCGTCTGGGGCATTATGGCCCGCGACCTGGTGCGCGAGACCACGCGGATGAACGCCTCGCTGCAGGGCGCCGAGTCCGGCACCGCCCTGCCCCAGCGCCAGCTGCCCGAGGCGATCACCGGCATGGGGCTGCAGGACCTGCGGGTCAGCGATTTCGTCAAGCCCACCAGCTGGCCGACCATCGACATCATCCCCTCTTGCGCCAATGCGGCGTTTGTGGAATTCGCCTCCGCCCAGTACCGGCACCTGAACCCGGAGTGGTCGTTCTTCGCGGCCGTGTCCCGCTACCTCGACCAGCTGCCGTCTGAGGATTACGACCTGATGATCTTCGACTGCCCGCCCGCCATCGGCTACCAGTCGATGAACGCGGTCTTTGCCGCCGACATGCTCTATATCCCCTCCGGCCCCGGTTACTGGGAATATGACTCCACCACCTCCTTCATCGGCCAGCTGTCCGAGGCGCTGGAGGATTTGTCGGCATTTAACGGCGTTGTCCCCGCGGGGACATTTGCCTTGCCCAAGGTTTTTCAGGACGTCCGCTTCCTTCTGACCCGTTACGAAAGCGGTAACGATTTGCACCGTGCGATGCGTTCGGCATTTATGAAGGTTTTTGAGGGTAGGATGACGGAGCACCCGATCGAGATGACCCGCGCAGTCGAACAATCGGGCCGCTTCTTAAGTTCCATCTACGAAATCGATTACCGGGACATGACACGCGAAACCTGGCGCCGTGCGCGGGCGTCGTTTGATCAGGCCTATGACGAGTTCAAGGCCTACGCGCTGGAAGCCTGGGAAAAACTGGAGGATGAGGCATGAGTAAACGCAGAGTCTTCGACATCGACTTCCCGACTGAACCAAACCAACCCTCTGAAACAAAAACTGCCCCCGCGCAGACTGCCGTCCAGAAGCCGGACCAGCGGATGCGCAAACCGTCTGAACCGCGCCGCGGGCCGATGGCCACCGCGATCTCCGAGAACGCAGATGCGTTGCGCAGCCGGGCAGAGGCGGAGCAGAAAATCCGCGATGAAAACGACCGGCTGGCGCATGAGTTTGTGCGGCTGAAGAAGCTGGGGCTGGTGGTCGACCGGATCCCGATCGGCATGATTTGCACCAAGAAACTGATCCGCGACCGCAAGGAGGAGCGCGATCCGGACCTGGAGGAGCTGAAAGCGTCGATCAAGGCGGTGGGGCTCTCGAACCCGATCCGGGTCGAGCCATTGGAGAACGGCCAGTATGAGCTGATCCAGGGCTACCGCCGGATGAAGGCCTATTGGGAGCTGCTGAACGAAACCGATGATCACTCCTACGCGCATATCCCCGCGGGTTTGGTGGCCAATGGCGACACGCTGCAGACCCTCTACCGCCGGATGGTGGACGAGAACCTGGTGCGCCGCGACATCTCCTTTGCCGAGATGGCTCAGCTGGCACTGCGCTATGCCGAGGACACCCAGACCGGCGCAGAGACCATCGAGGATGCGGTCAATGACCTCTACGCCTCCGCCGGCCGCCAGAAGCGGATCTATATCCGCCATTTCGCCCAGGTGCTGAAGGCGGTGGGCGAACATCTGAAGTTCGCCGAATCGATTCCCCGGGCGCTGGGTCTGGAGCTGAAAAAGCGGCTGGAAGCGGACGCGATGAACGCTCAGGTGTTGCGTGACACGCTGGCGCGGGTGCAGCCCGCAACGGAGGAAGCGGAGCTGGAAGTGTTGCGCAGCTTTGCCGAAGGCAAGCGCAAGAACGCGCCGCGCGCCGCTTCTGCACCGCGTCCCGGTGTTGCCAAGACCACCCTGCGCTGCACTGTCCCCGCGGGGACAGTCCGGTGCCAGGCCCGCGACGGCAAGATTGAAATGGCGATGGAACGCGACTTCTCGGAGATCGACCGGCACAAGCTGGAAGGCGCGATTGCTGCGTTCTTTGCGGCCCTCGAAGAAGACAGCTGACACGCCTGTCCCCGCGGGGACAGCATCGGAAAATGACGGAGGCCCGGCAGAAATGCCGGGCCTTTTTTGTTGTCCGGTGGCGGCGCGGAACGGGGTTTCAGCAGGTGTCCCCGCGGGGACAGGCAGGTCTGATGGGCGGGACGAAGGGATAGATTCAGTGCCTAATCCGCTTGTTTGAGCCTGTTTTCATGATGTGTCCCCGCGGGGACAAGTGTCTGGATACCGGTTGCGGTGGGCGGAAACGCCCACCCTACGATGACGCCATACCCGTCTGGTTGACCGTTTGGGCCTAGCAACCCGCAGCTGGTTCATGGGCGCTCCGCCTGCCGCAGCGTGTCAGGCGGGTAACCTGTCCCCGCGGGGACAGGCGGGTGAAACCTGATTGCTCCGCCCGGGATTTGCGTTTTGTCCCCGCGGGGACAACGCCGGACAGGGTCAGAAAGGCGAGGCTGGCCGCTGCTGAAACCGCTTGCGGTTTTCTTGGAGAGGTTGTTGGCAGCGGGTGGAAACGCCTGCCTTTCTGTGTGGCGGAGCCGCCGTAGAGTGGGGCATTTTACCCCCTCTGTATTCGTTGATAAGCCAGTCTGTCCCCGCGGGGACAGATGCGCAAAACACCTGCGGGATGCAGTGCGGGTCAAAAGAAAGACCCGGCCTGAGGGCCGGGTCCTGCAGGTTTTCAAGTGCTGTCCCCGCGGGGACAGCAGTGGTTCAGTTCAGAACCTTGAACTCGATCCGCCGGTTCCTGGCGCGGTTCTGCACCGTGTCGTTGGGCACCAGCGGTGTGGTTTCGCCGTAGCCGACAGCGACCAGGCGCTCTGCCGGGATGCCCATTTGCTGAAGGTACTGGTTCACCGCCGCGGCGCGTTTCTCGCTCAGCGTCATGTTCCAGGCCGCCTTGCCCTGGCTATCGGTGTGGCCGCCGACCTCAACCACCATGCCGGGGCAGCGGCGGATGATGTCCGACAGGCTGTTGAGGAAGTCGCGCGAGTTGGCATCGAGCCGGGCAGTGGAGGGCGCGAAGTTGACGCTGCGGCCCTGCGACAGGATTTCAAACCGGCCGGTGCAGGCCTCGCGGCTGAAATCGCCGCTGGCTTCCAGCGCGGCAGAGGCGCCTGCGGTGACTGTCCCCGCGGGGACAGCGGCCGTGGCTGTACCGGTGCGGTCAAACATCAGGTCCATGCTGACAAGCCCCACCGGGGTGATGGTGACGCCTGCTGCTTCCTCCAGTTTTTCCTTCCCTGCAATCAGGTTGAAGTCTTCCAGCTTGAGGATCACCGGCTGCACGGTGGCGACGGCAACCCGGTTTTCACCCAGCAGTGTTACCGCTACCGGGATGATCAGATCGGCGGTGACGCCATGCAGCGACAGGGTGACGGGCAGGTCGATCTGTTTTCGCTGCACTGCGGCGAGATCAGCGATCTGGTCCGGGGCGATCCGGGCTGTGATCACGGCCTCAGGGTAGGTGAAGGTTTCAAAGAACAGGAACCGCATCCGCACGTTGCGCAGGTCGATGGAGGTGTCGACAGAGTCCAGAGCGATGTGGATCTTGGCCTCCCCGGCCTCGGAGATGCTGCCGGAGAAGGCGGCGAAGCGGCTGGATTCCGCAATGCTGCCTTTTTTGATCGATATGAATCGGATGGCGGAGGATTCGGGCGTCAGCTGCCAGCCGCCCTCGAACGGGCCGGCGGCCAGTGCCGGACGGATGAGAAGCAGGAAAATTGTTATGATTGAAAGAGTTAAGCGGTACATGCGGGTCCATCCGGGTTTCTGGAAGTGAGGTCCCGGCCTGCGGGCCAGGGCAGAAATGATGCGCCCAGACTAACCGCAGAGTTGCTGCCGGGCGCAAGGGACGCGATAGTTTGGTAACCAAATACCCTTAAGAATTGGGAAGCAGCCCTGCGCGGACGGATGCCGGGGCGGGAAGTGGAGCAGACAGGTGCAAGTTTTGATGATCCGGGTCCGGCTGATGCTGCTGGCAGTTGCGGCGGCCTGCTGGGGCGCGATGGCGCTGGCTGAGGAGCGGCTGGCGCTGGTGATCGGCAATTCCAGCTATGGCGCGGTCTCAGCGCTGGACAATCCGGTGCGCGATGCGCGGCTGATGGCAGAGGTGCTGGAGGGGCTGGGCTTTGACGTGACCCTGGCGGCGGATGCCAAGCAGATCGAGATGAAGCGCGCGATTGCCCAGTTCGGCCGCAAGCTGCGCAGCGCCGGCGAGGATGCGACGGGGCTGTTCTATTACGCCGGCCACGGGGTGCAGAGCTTTGGCAGCAACTACCTGCTGCCGGTTGATGTGGCGCTGGCGGATGCGGCGGATCTGGACCTTATGGCGATTGAGGCGCAGTCGGTTCTGCGGCAGATGGCCTCGGCCAGGAACCGCACCAATATCGTGATCCTGGACGCCTGCCGCAACAACCCGTTTGAGGCGGTGGCAGACCTGAATGCAAGCGGCCTTGCGGAGATGAAGGCGCCGACCGGAACCTTCCTGGCCTATGCCACCGCACCGGGCGATGTGGCGCTGGACGGGGAGGGGGCAAACAGCCCGTTCACCGAGGCGCTGGCGCGTGAAATCACGGTGCCGGGGGCGCCGGTCGAGCAGGTGTTCAAGCAGGTGCGCCGGGCGGTGCTGGAGCAGAGCGGCGGCAGGCAGACACCTTGGGACACGTCCTCATTGGTGAGTGACTTCACCTTTGCGGCGGCGGCGCCGGAGCCAGTGGTAAGCGCGGCGGAAATGGAAGAGGCGCAGGTCTGGGCTTCGGTCAAGGCGTCGCGGGATGCGATGCAGATCATGCTGTTCCTGCGCGGCTATGGCGATGGCCGCTATGCTGATGAGGCGCGGACACTGCTGGCGGAGCTGGTGCAGGAGGAGCTGCAAACAGGTGGGGCGGCGGTTGCAGAGGCGCCCGCGGACCCGGTGCAGGACGCGGAGACGGCAATGTACCAGGCGGCGCAGGGGGATGGCAGCAAGGCGGCTTATGAGGCTTACCTGATGGCTTACCCTGAGGGGCAGTTCGCTGAAATGGCCGCGGCTGAGGTTGCGGCGCTGGCGGCAGGCACCGGGCAGGACCCTGCGGCGGGCGGTGACGCGCCGGCTGTGGTGCCGGAGGTGGAGCAGGAGGCGGTGCAATTGGCAGAGGCTGGGCCTGTGACCTATGCAAGCCCGCTGCACACGGGTGTTGCGGAGATTTCCGGGCTGACGCTGGCGGAGGTGGTGACCCGCTCGCCGTCGTTTCCACCCGTCGAAGGCCTGCCGGACAGCTACTGGAAGGATCAGTCCTGCAGTGCCTGCCACCAGTGGACGCGGGAGCGGCTGTGCACCCAAGGCAACACGTATCTGAGCCTCAACATGCAGCGGTCGCTGGGCAAGCAGCACCCGTTCGGCGGCGCTTTGAAACAAGTGCTGAAGAGCTGGGCGGCTGGCGGCTGCCAGTAGGTATTCGGGTTTCGATCCAGTAGGGCAGGGGGGCTCCCGCCCGTTCCGGTGCATTTGAAAATGCACCCTTCCGGTTGGGTGTGGCGCTGTGCTGCGCACAGCGCGGCGGCTGAAAGGGCAGGCGGGGTGCCGGGTGGAAGCCGGGTTTCCATTTGCTGAGAGGCGCTTAAGGGCAGGTTTGCCCTTAAGGCGCCATGTCCATGGTGTTCCGCCCTTTTCCGCCTCAAGGGTGAACCGCGCGTGCCGCGCG
>NZ_JWLG01000042.1:2370-2957 GCF_000813905.1 Leisingera sp. ANG-M6 | reverse complement strand
CAGGCTGGTAAGGAGGGCCGTCCGGCCCGGTAGCGGGTCGGCAGTGAGGGCTGCGAGGTTGTAGATGCCTGTTCCATCAGTCTCTACGAAGGGGTTTTCGCGGAAGATCACCTCAAAGCCGCTTTCGCTGCGGCCCGGCAGGGTCAGGGTCAGATAGGCCGGGTCGTTGAGGATGCAAAAACGCGGATGCAGGCTGTCTGCGTCCAGATGGTTCAGCAGCCGTGCCATGCAGACGCCGGTTTCCAGCTCATTGTGCTTAGTCACGCGCAGGGAGTTGGTGAGCCGCACGGGGACCGAGAATTTCAGCATCCAGGGGCAGTTTGCTGCGTAGAGCGTGCGCAGGGAGGAGGTGGCGGCGAAGGGGCTGCCGGCCTCGCCCAGATCGCGCAGGCGGCCTGTTGCCAGCAGCGCCTGCACCGCCGGGTCCAGCCGCAGCATCTGCGCTTGCAGCGGGTGGGCGGGGATCAGCACCTCATCCGGGCGCAGCCGGAACGCGCCGTCGAGGCCGGGGATCTGGCGGAGCATGTCTGCGGCGGGCTGATGGGCGGAGCCTTCTGTGACAAGTGTCTTGTCCGCGGCAAAGAAGG
>NZ_JWLG01000042.1:1642-2322 GCF_000813905.1 Leisingera sp. ANG-M6 | reverse complement strand
GCAGCCAATGGCCGAAGGTGAGCGCCTGTTCGGCGCTGAGGAAGCCGTCCGGTTCGGGTGAACCTGCGTGGCGGCGCAGGTTCTGCTCGATCCCGGCGTTGCTGTTGAAGAGGCCGCGCAGGAATTCCGGCAGCTGGCCCGCATCGCGGCTGTTGAGCCGGGCAAAACACTCCTGTGTGATCAGGGTCAGGACCTGCACCGCGGGGGCGGATTGCCAGGTGCTGGAGGTATCAAACTGGATTTGCGCCGGGCCGAACCGATGCGGGCCGGTCGCGGAGAAGTAGGTGATCCGCACCTGCAGCCGGGCGGGGATGTGGCTGAGCGGGATTTCCACCGTGCTGCGGTCATCGGCCAACACGGCGCTGCCGGGGGTCATTTCGCGCAGATAGGTGTTGAGGAGCGCCTGAAGCGAGGCGGCCTGCGCGGCGGTGGCGGCGCAAGGGATGCTTTGGTGGAGGCTCATCACTGGCCTCCCGTCAGGGGGCGGGCAGGGTGCATGGGGTCTTCCCGTAGCCGTGCCGCGGCACAGGCGGGCCCCGGCGGTGCCGGGCCGTCGGGCCGGGTCAGTTTTTGACAGGAACTAGCGGGAAGCTGGCTGCGGAGCGGCGCGGGCTAAAGGCTGGCCGCCGGCTGTGAAGGTGCCTTCACGCCCCGTACTTAGCCTGTGCGGGGGGGGGGGG
>NZ_JWLG01000042.1:0-1486 GCF_000813905.1 Leisingera sp. ANG-M6 | reverse complement strand
CGCAGTGATCGTCGAGGAGGTGTATTCGGTGCCATAGGTGGCGCGGTCGGCGTAGGTCTTGTCGAACACGTTGTCGATCCCGGCGCGGATGGTCAGCCCGTTCAGCGACGGCGGGCTGTATTCGGCAAAGAGGTTCAGCACGCCGTAGCCCGGCTGTTTCTGGGTGTAGGTTTCGCTGACACCGTTGTCGTTGGACAGTGCGGCCTCGACGCTGCCGCCGACCAGCAGGTTCATGGTGGGGATTTCCTGCTGCACCTCAAACGCCAGCACCTTGCCGATCGGGGTGCCGGAGTCGACCAGGTAGAAGCTTTCCGCCGGGCCGCCGTTGAAGGACACATCGCTGTTATTCATGGTGAAGCGGGCGAAGCCGCTGTCCCAGCCATAGGTGGCGGCGATGTTGAAGCCCTTGCTTTCGAAGTCGTTGCCACCTACGGCACCGGCGCGGGACACTTCGCGTACGTTGTCGATATTGGTCTTGAACAGCTCACCGCCCAAGGTCCAGTTGCCGCGCTGCCAGTCGGCACCGACGACGATGTTCCTGGCGCGTGAGGATTGCAGATTCGAGTAGTCCCACGCCTGGTAGAACAGGAAGTTGTCCTCCAGATCATAGCCGCCGAAGACGTTGGAATAACCAGCCCGCAGCGACAGGGAGTCGGTCAGATCATAGACCAGCGACAGGTTGCCGCTTGCGCCGGAGGCTGAGCCGGTGAAGGCGGTGCCGGATTGGGCGAAATCCTGGCCGGTGAAGTCCTGCCAGTCATAGCGCAGGCCTGCGGAAACGCTGAGCCGGTCGGTGGGTTCCAGCCGGGCCTGGGCGAAGATGCCGATGTTCTTGCTTTCTTCACCGGTTTTGCCGTTGGTCCAGGTGGCGTTCACAGAGCTTTCGCGCTCCTGGTAATCCACCCCGGCGGTGATGGTGTTGCTGTCGGACAGGTGGAAGTCGTTCTGCAGCGTCAGCGAATAGGTGTTGGAGCTGGTCGCAGTGGAATCGCCGAACGGGTCGGAGGGGCGGTCGACGTTGATTTCCGAGAAGCCGAGGGTTGCCGACGGATCCCACAGGCCGGTCTCGTTTCCGCTTTCATAGCGCAGCGAGGCGATGCGGCGCTTGGTGTAATAGGGCGCAAAGCCGCGGCTGCTGGCGCCGAAGTTGGGCTGGAAGTTGCGGATTTCATTGTCCTGTACTTCCTGCAGCGACAGTTCGATGCGGTCGCCTTGATCGCCTTCATAAGCGAATTTCAACAGGCCCGCGGTCAGGTTTGCGCCGGAACCGGTGACTTCAATGCCGTCGCCGTCCTCGAAATTGTCGCCGGTGGAGCGCTTGGCGTAGCCGAGGATTTCAAAGCCGCCGCTTCGCCCCGCAAGCGTCAGCGAGCCCTGGGCGGTGTTGCCGTTGCTGGAATAGGACAGGCGGGACTGGCCGCCGAAGGTTTCGCCGTCTTCCAGGATGTCCCCGGCGTCGATGGTTTCCATCACCACCCGGCCGGCC
>NZ_JWLG01000041.1:0-1029 GCF_000813905.1 Leisingera sp. ANG-M6 | reverse complement strand
TAATCAGCCCCACTTGAGTGGTCCAATTTGATTGTTAGTGCATGACCGGCCTTTGGTCCATCTGGACGATGGTTTCCGGGGCCGGAGGGCGGTAGCCCAGAGCACTATGTGGGCGTTTCGTGTTGTAGTGTTTCCTCCATTCTTCGATCAGGATTTGAGCTTCTCGCAGGCTGTAGAAGATTTCGCCATTCAAGAACTCATCCCTGAACCGGGCGTTGAAGCTTTCACAGTATCCGTTCTCCCAGGGTGAGCCGGGTTCGATGTAAGCCGTCCTTGCACCGACGGCTTTGATCCAGTCCTGCACGGCCTGCGCAACGAACTCCGGGCCATTGTCAGACCGAATAAACGAAGGCACGCCGCGCAGGATGAACAGGTCGCTCAGCGCATCGATGACGTTGCCGGAGTTCAGCTTGCGATCCACGCGGATTGCCAAGCATTCTCGGCTGTATTCGTCGATGATGTTGAGCGTGCGGAACGCCCTTCCGTCATCAGTCCGGCAATGCACGAAGTCGTAAGACCAAACATGATCACGGTATTCTGGCCGTAGCCGAACGCACGATCCGTCATTCAGCCAGAGCCGCCCCTTCTTTGGTTGTTTCATGGGCACTTTCAGCCCCTCTCGTCGCCACAGCCTTTCGACCCGCTTGTCATTCACATGCCAGCCTGCATCTCTCAGCAGCGCTGCGATCCGACGATAGCCATAGCGGCCATATTGCCGGGTCAGCTCGATCATGTCGGCCACCAATCGTTCTTCATCCAGGCGACCAACTGGCACCCTACGCTGCGTGGATCGGTGTTGTCTCAGAACGCGGCACGCGCGGCGTTCCGAGACATTCAACTCACCACAAACGCGATCAATGCAAGCACGGCGACGAGCGGGGCTCAGAAGTTTCCCTTCGCGGCTTCCGCCAAGATCAGCTTGTCCAGCGTCAGATCAGAAACAGCTTTGCGAAGCCGCTCGTTCTCTTTCTGAAGCCGCTTCAGTTCCCTCAATTGGTCAGTGCCCATTCCACCGTACTTCTTCTTCCA
>NZ_JWLG01000040.1:0-626 GCF_000813905.1 Leisingera sp. ANG-M6 | reverse complement strand
CACTCAAGTGGGGCTGATTAGCCTGAGGAATGGATCATCGAAGAAGTTCCGGATTTGCGCATCGTCGGGGAGGACCTGTGGCAGAGTGTCAAGGCACGCCAGCAAGCTAGCCGCAGTGATGTCATCAGCCAGGGTGTCATGCGGCCGGAACGGGCACGCCGGGCCAGGCACCTGCTCTCCGGCCTGCTCAAATGCGGCGCCTGCGGCGGTGGATACAGCATCGTTGGCAAGGCGCATTTTGGCTGCGCCAGCGCCCGCAACAAAGGAACCTGCAGCAACCGCCTGACCATCCGTCGTGACCGCCTGGAAGACCGCGTGCTGAACGGCCTCAAGGACCAGTTGCTGCACCCGGACCTGATTGCGGAGTTCACCCGCGCCTACCAGACGGAATACAACCGGCTTGCAGGAACGATCCAGCAGGATCGCGCCAAAGCGGAACGCGAGCTGGTACAAGTTAACAGCAAGATCAGTAACATCATCGAAGCCACCAGCGACGGCATGTTCCATCCGAGCATGAAAGACAAGATGACAGCGCTGGAGGTCCGTAAAGAAGAGCTGGAAGCTGAACTGCAGGAGGCGCCGTCAGAGCCGCCGATCCTGCTGCACCCGAGCCTGTCATCCCGGTA
>NZ_JWLG01000004.1:422-58997 GCF_000813905.1 Leisingera sp. ANG-M6 | reverse complement strand
CGCCTGGTCGGCAGGTGCGACCCTTCCACCAGCCGGATGATCTCCAGCTTCTCAGATGCGGGATACCTCATTCGCCGTCGCCCCCATCTGCGATCATGCTTTTTTTGAGCAGCCGCAACTCCAGGGCCTGCTCAGCGACAACCTCCTTTAGATCTCGGGCTTCACGGCGAAGGTCTTTGACCTCGCTCGACGTCGCCGCACGCGCCGTATCGCCCGCCAAGCGTTTCTTCCCGGCTTCGAGGAATTCCTTGGACCAGCTGTAATACAAGCTCTGCGCAATGCCCTCGCGGCGACACAGCTCTGCAATGCTGTCTTCGCCCTTCAGGCCGTCCAAGACGATCCTGACCCTCTCCTCAGCTGAGTACTGCTTGCGGGTGGCGCGACGGATGTCCTTGACGACCTTCTCGCCGTGGCTCTGCTTGGTTCCGGGTTTCTGTCTCATCTCCACTCCTTGGTGGTTACGATGTGTCAGAAACTCTCTCTTATCAAATCACCCTAAACTGTCCCATTGGCGCTGACGTCAGACAAGGCGTTGTGTGAGCCCATAGCGGCTGATGCCGTGGAACGGACAAATGTCTTAGTCGCATTATAAAGCGGTCATTCGGCCATCGTTCCGGCAGTGCTGCTGAATGGACTGTATTCATCTGACCGGGGTGCCCTCGTGCATTCGCGGGCTTGCTCAGAGTGACTTAGGTGCCGGGTCTTCCTCCAGAACCCGTCGCGCCACGCGGAAACACTCCAGTGCCTGCGGCACGCCGCAATAGATGCCGATCACGTGGATGATCGCTCGGATTTCATCCTGAGTGACGCCATTGTTAAGCGCTCCGCGGCAATGGATTTCCCATTCGTGCATCTTGCCCAGGGCGCCTATCATCGACAGGTTCATCATTGAGCGCGTCTTGGCGTCGATCACATCATCGCCCCAGCCAAAACCCCAGCACCAGGCCGTCATCGCTTCCTGAAAGGGGCGGGTGAAGTCATCGGCGGCGGCGAGGTTTTTTTCGACATACCCGGCCCCAAGCGTAGCCTTGCGCTGCGCGAGTCCCTTCAGGAACAGATCTTCGTCAAATGTGCTCATCTCTTATCCTTTCAACCGGATCGCGATATTCTTGGTCTGCACGTAGTTCCAAAGCGCCTCGCGGCCCTTTTCGCGGCCATAGCCGGATTTGCCGTAACCGCCAAAGGGGGTCTCAACGCCGCCTGCGTACCATTCGTTGACAAAAACCTGACCTGCGCGCAGTTGCCGTGCCGCGCGGGTTGCGCGGGCAAGATCGGCAGTGAAGACGCCGGCCACCAAGCCATAGTCGGTGCTATTGGCGATCTCGATGGCCTGCGCCTCGTCGCGGAAGGACAGGACAGACAGGACCGGGCCAAACACCTCTTGGCTGGCGATCTCCATGTCTCGTGTCACGCCCGACAGCACTGTGGGTTCTAGGAATGCGCCGGGGCGGTTGGGCTTGCGCCCGCCCGCGGCAACTTGTGCGCCTTGTGCTTCGGCGCGCGCAATCATCGAGACGGCGCGGTCACGCTGACCGTCGCTCACCATCGCACCCATGTTCGCGCCGAACCCGGGGCGGTCGATGCCAGGACCAACTGAAAGGGATTTGGCGACTGCCGCCGCCCGCTCGACCAGTTCGTCATGGCGGCTTTCGTGAACGATCACACGGGACATGGCCGAACAAACCTGGCCGGCGTTGAAATAAATTCCCCAGCGGATGTCATTCTCGAAGGCGTCCAGATCGGCATCTTCATGCACGATGGCTGCTGACTTGCCGCCCAGTTCCAGCACGCAGGGCACCACGTTCCGGGCGGCTGCGGATGCAATGGCAATGCCCGTCGGCACCGAGCCGGTAAACACGATCTGGTTCACGTCAGGGTGCCCGGCCAGCGCCGCACCCGCGTCGCGCCCCAGCCCGCAGACAACGTTCACGGCGCCGGGCGGGAAACCCGCCGCCTCAGCTGCCTGGGCCAGATAGGCATTGGTGAGCGGTGTCATTTCGGGTGATTTGATGACGCAGGCATTGCCGGTAGCCAGCGCGGCCGAGAGCGACCGGGCCGTCATCTCGACCGGATAATTCCATGGAATGATCTGCGCGGACACTCCGAACGGTTCGTATTCTGTCCAGTCCATATAGCCGGCGCCAAGGGGGATGGAGCGGCCTTCGACCGTGCTGGCCTGATTGCCGTAATACTCAAAATAGAGCGCAGCACCCTCGACCTCGACGTGGCTTTCCCAAAGGGGCTTGCCCTGCTCGAGTGTCAGAATGCGCGCGATTTCGTCCTTGTGGTCGAGCAGGTAACGGCCCATCGCCTGAACCATCCGGCCCCTTTCGATCGGGCGCATGGCGGTCAATGCGCCGGACAGATGAACCTGGCGCGCCGCTTGCACAGCGCGGTCCACGTCACCCACATCAGCGAGGGCGTGCTCAGCGATCCGTTCGCCGGTCGCAGGGTCGGTCACGCTGATACGGCCCGCGCCGCCGTCGGCCCATGCGCCGTCTATATAGTTCTGCCAATAGGGTTTCACGTCAGTCATCAACGGCCTCCCGCATCCAGCGTTGAAGGTGCATCACAGAGTGTTCCGAATTGACACCGCAGGCGGGATCAACCACCAGCGGTCCGGGCACGTAACCGCGCGATTTCAGGCCGCGCTGCACACTTTCAACAAGGTGAATATCTTCCTCGACCGTGGTGGCGCGGTCCTGCTGCGCCATGCGGCGGACGGTTTCGTCGTCATAGCCGCCGGCAGAGTACCAGCCGCGCCAGACCACGACGTGATCTGCATCGACAGCCCGCCAATGGTAGGTGTTCAGCAGGTTGCCGGGATAGACCTGAAAGCTGAACATCGGCCACAGGAACCAGCTGGAATACTTGTCGTTGTTAGGGAACCCGCTGTCGATGCCGTAGGTCATCTGGCTCAGGTCATTGCATTCCGTCGTGTGGCGCAGGCAAAAGCCCTGCGGTTGGATATCGTAGGTTTCCGGCCGGATCACTCCAGTGGCGAAAGTCGGATGGTTCAGCGAGCAATGGTAGCACTCCGAGTAATTCTCGACCGAGACTTTCCAGTTGCAGTTCTCCGGGATTTCAACCCATTCCAATGGCTTCAGATCGGCCCAGTTGGGCACAAATGCCTCGATCTCGGCCCGCGCGTCCGGAAACCAGGCGTCCATCGGTTCGGCATCGGGATCAAGGTTGACGAAAACAAAGCCGAGGAAGACCTCTGTCCGAACCTCCGTCAGGCAAATTTCCGACGCGTCGAAGCCCGGCACGGATTTCGCGTTGGGTGCGGCGCGCAGCTTGCCGGTCAGCTCATAGGTCCATGCATGGTAGGGGCAAACTACGACGCGGGTGCTGCCGATCCCGCTGACAAGCTGATGCGCGCGATGCTGGCAGACATTGTAGAAGGTGCGGATTTCGCCATCGCGGCCCCTGATCGCAAAGAGGCTTTCATCACCCATCTCAAAGGCCACGTAGTCGCCGGGGTTTTCCAGCTGGCTGGCGTGGCAGGCGAATTGCCAAGTGCGCGCCAGCAGCCCGGCCTTTTCGATCTCAAAAACCTGCGGGTCGGTGTAGTAACGCGCGTCCAGTGACCGGACTGGTGGTGTTTCGTCCTTCATTCCGGCTCCTCCATGTAAATGCCAAGCTGATGCCGGCGGCTGTGAAATGTCTCGACCCGGTCAACGATCTCGTCGCTGGCTACGGCAATCACGAAACTCAAAAGCGTTTCAAGAAATGCGATGGTTGAGACGGATGACGGGAAGAATTGCGGCGTGTCCACGGCGACGGCAAAGCCATGGTCTGCGGCCCTGATGATCGGGCTGGCCGGGCTGTCGCTGAGGCCGATGATGGTCATGCCCTGTTCGCGAGCCACCTTGATGGCGGCCATGACCTCGCTGCGGTAAGGGCGCATGGACATTGCAATCAACACGTCGCGGCTGTCGGCCCAGGCCAGATCATCTGTGGGGGTGGAGCCGGGGCGCGGGATGGCGTGGAACTGCACCATGCCGGTAGAGGCGAGGTAGGTGAAGTTGCGCGCGTTCGCATTGTTCACACCGACACCCAGCGTAAAGACCTGCCGGCTGGCCCAAATCGCCTCCGCCGCGGATTTCAGGGCCTCGGCGCCGATGCTTGCGAATGTGTCTTCCAGGTTGCGGATCGCACCTTCGGCCATGTCGGCATAGAGCCCGCCCAGATCGCCTGATTTGCGAATGTCCTGCAGCCAGCGCGCCCGGTCAGGAAAGCTGACGGCCCCATTGCGGATCGCCTCACGGAAGGGCGCGCGGAAATCCTCGTAGCCCTCAAAACCCACCTGCCGGGCCATGCGCACGAAGGTGTTGGGTTTGACGTTGGCTGCCTCGGCGATCTCCCGCACGGTTGAAACCCCCACATCATTGGGGTTTTCCAATACATAGCGCGCGGCTTTCTGCGCTTCGGGCGTCAGCGCGTCCCACACTTCGGCGAGGCGGTCCAATACACGGCGTGATACATTTGTGTCATTCATGATTGACAGTGATACATCTGTACTCTTAGCCTGTCCACATGTTTTGCGACTCCCGGACAAAGGAAGCGACCATGTCGGAAAAGCAGTTTCCCAGCCACGCCCGCGTGGTCATCGTAGGCGGTGGTGTGATGGGGGTCGGGCTTGCCTACCACCTCGCGCATGAGGGTTGGGGGCCAGAGGTAGTCTTGCTGGAAAAGGCTGAACTGACCTCGGGCAGCACCTGGCATGCAGCGGGGCAGATCACTCATTCCACCAGCAGTTTCGGGCTGGGGAAATGCGTCGATTACAATATCGGGCTCTATTCCGGCGCGCTGGAAGCGGAAACCGGTCAGGCTGTGACATGGCATGGGTGCGGGTCGTTCCGGCTGGCCTATACCGAGGATGAGATGGACTGGCTGCGCCACACGCTATCGGTCGGCCGGTCTTTGGGGTTCAACATCGAGCTTGCCAGCCCGGACCGCGTGGCGCAGCTGCACCCGTTTTATAACCTCGACGGCGTTTTGGGAGCGTTGCACACGCCCGATGATGGCCATGTGGACCCAACCAATGTGACAATGGCCATGGCAGCCGGCGCCCGCGCAAAAGGCGCGCGCATCATCCGCCGCTGCCGGGCCACGAATATCACTCAGGCGGCAAACGGCGAGTGGGTGGTTGAGACCGAGCAGGGCACGATCACCTGCGAACACGTTGTCAACGCAGGCGGCACTTATGCGCGGCAGATGGGCGAATGGTCGGGTCTGCAACTGCCAATGACGTCGATGACGCACCATTATTTCGTTACCGACGAAGTGCCGGAATTCCGCGATCTTGAGCAGGAATTGCCTGTGATCCGCGATGACCGAAAGGTCTCGGGCTACATCCGGATGGAACAGAAGAAGGGCCTGATCGGCATCTATGAAAAGGCCAACCCCAACACGGTGTGGGAGGATCACTGCCCTTGGGAGGCAGAGAACGAACTTTTCGCGCCGGACTATGATCGTGTCATGCCCTGGCTTGAGGAAAGCCTGAACCGGATGCCGATTTTCGCTGAACTTGGCATCAGCCGCGACGTCCATGGCGCCATCAGCCACCCGCCCGACGGTAACCCGCTGATAGGCCCCGCGCCTGGCGTGCGCAATTACTGGTGCTGTTGCGGCACCCAGATCGGCATCGGCTGGGGCCCGGGCCTGACACGCGAACTGGCGCGCTGGATGGTGCATGGCGCGGCGGATATCTCGATGCGCGACTATGACCCGCGCCGGTTTGGATCTTACGCTGACAAGGACTGGCAGGTCATTAAGGCCAAGGAGGACTACTGCCTGCGCCACGAAATCCCTTTCCCGCATTTCAACCGTCTTGCCGGGCGGCCGGTCAAGCCGTCACCGCTGCACGAGACGCTGAAGGCGAAGGGGGCAGTGTTTGAAGAAGTCTACGGTTTTGAGCGGCCGCGCTGGTTTGCCAAAGGCATCGAACAGCGCGATTACTATTCCTTCCGCCGCACGCCTGCAGACGGCATGGTCGCCGCAGAGATCAAGGCGGTGCGCGAGCGCGTTGGGATCATGGATGTCACGGCTTTCACCAAGGTGCTGATCGAGGGGCCGGAGGCCTACGCGCTGCTGGACCGGCTGACCGCAAACCGGATGCCGCAGAAGGCAGGGTCGATCACGCTCACCCACATGCTGAACCGGGGCGGGCGGATCGAGTTGGAAACAACGATTGTGCGCATGGCGGAGGACCGGTTCTATCTCGTCTGCGCTGCGTTCTTTGAACAGCGCCTCCTGGATCATCTGGCCGCGCATCGAGATGGGGCGGATGTGACCATTACGGCCCTCTCGGACAGCTGGGGTGCGCTTTCGCTGAACGGGCCAAAGTCCCGCGATGTTTTGGGCGCGTGCACCGATACGCCGCTGGACAATACATCCTTCCGCTGGCTCTCGGCGCAACAGATTACGGTTGCCAGGCACACTGTCTGGGCCATCCGCATGTCCTACGCAGGAGAGCTGGGCTGGGAGCTCCACATGCCCTTCGACGCGATGACGGACGTTTATGACGCGCTCTGGCAAGCGGGCCAGGCACATGGCATCGCTGACTATGGCAGCTTTGCCATGAATGTGATGCGGATGGAGAAAGGCTTCAAAGGCGCGGGTGAGCTGACCAATGAGGTCACCTTGGCTGAGGCAGACGTTTTGCGCTTTGTCCAGGCGGATAAAGATTTTCTTGGCAAGGACAAGACTCTGAACACCGGCCTGCCATGGATCTGCGCCTATCTGGAAATTGACCCCGACGGCGAGATCGACGGGCACGGCGGCGAGGCTGTTCTGCATGGCGGCAAAGTCGTCGGCTCAACCGCATCGGTTGTTTATGGCCACACGGCCGGAAAGATCCTCGCCTTTGCCTATATCAAGCCCCATGCCGCCGAACCCGGCACCGCATTGGAGGTGATCATCCACGGCCGGCCGCGCGCTGCTCGTGTACTGGGCGAACCGGCTTATGATCCGCAAGGCTTGCTCCCCCGCGCGAATGCTGTTCAGGAGCCCGCCGAATGAACCCGCTTGCCTCTCCAGCGCTCGCGCCTGCCGGTGTAGAGCCGCGCATCACGCGGTTGCGTCTGTGGCATATGCCGCTGACCAGCCACACGGCCTACTACATGGCCGATGGCAAGACGTGCGACACGGTCGAAACTGTTGTGATCGCAGCCGACACCGATGCCGGTCTGACCGGCTGGGGTGAGGTTTGCCCGATCCCGCATTACTTGCCTGCCTATGCCCGCGGCGTGGCACCAGCCCTGCAGGAGCTGGCGCCGGTAATCCTTGGGGGTGATCCTATCGGTGCCGAGGCGCTCATGGCCAAGGCCGATGCCTATTTGCCAGGGCATGTTTATGCGAAATCCGCGCTGGACATCGCGCTATGGGATATTACTGGGCAAGCTGCGGGATTGCCGATCCATGCCCTGATGGGCGGGCGCCGGCAGGACACTCTGCCGCTGTATCATTCCATCACCTGTGTCGATCCGGAAGAAATGGCCCGCATCGCTCGTGAGGCGCAGGCGACGGGGCTTAGCCAGTTCCAGGTCAAGCTCGGTGCATCGGGCGATTGGCAAACGGACGTCGAACGGCTGACAAAGGTACGTGAGGCGGTTGGGCCCGGCCCGCTGGTTTACGGTGATTGGAACTGCGGCGCGACCACGCTGGACGCGATCCGCACGGGCCGCGGGGTGGCGCATCTGGACGTAATGCTGGAACAGCCCTGCGCCACGCTGGAAGAGTGCGCGCGGGTGCAATCGGCCACAGGTCTGCCGATGAAACTGGATGAACTGGCACATGATACTGCCACGCTTCTGCAGGGGCACCGGCTGGGCATCATGGACGCAGTTGCGCTGAAGCTGTCAAAGTTCGGCGGGCTTTCGGCTGCGCGCCGCGCGCGCGACCTGTGCCTTCATCTTGGGGCAAAGATGTGCATCGAGTGCACCTGGGGCAGCGATATCGTTACTGCGGCAGCACTGCACATTGGGGCTGCAACCCCGCCCAGCCGTGTTCTGAACGTTTGCGACCTGTCGGGCTATGTCAGCCCGCGCCTCGCCCCCGGCGCGCCAACGCGCGCCGATGGCCGCATAACTCCGCCCGATGGCCCCGGTTTGGGCATCGCTATCGACCAAGACCGTCTCGGCACGCCCGACCTGATACTGGATTGACCACATGAACCGCCTTCACTCCCAAGCAGATTGGGTCACCCGTGCGCGCGAGGTTCTTCCCGCCGCCGGTTTCGGCAACTTCGACGCTTCCACCGTGATTGCGAGGGGCGAGGGGAGCCGTGTCTGGGACGAGGATGGCCGCGAATACGTGGATTACCTGATCGGCTCCGGCCCGATGCTTTTGGGCCATGGCCATCCGGAAGTCATGGAAGCGGTGCTGGAACAGCTGCCCCAGGGCATGACCTTTTTTGCCAACAATGCAAAAGGCATCGAACTGGCCGAGGCTATCGTCGAAGCAGTGCCCTGCTGTGAACAGGTCCGTTTTGTCACGTCTGGCAGCGAGGCGGACATGTATGCCATCCGCCTCGCCCGCGCTTATACCGGCAAGCCGAAGATCCTCAAATTCGAGGGCGGCTATCATGGCATGTCCGCTGAGGCGCAGATGAGCCTGGCCCCGGCCCGCGAGGTCAACTTCCCCTCGCCCGTGCCAGACAGCGCAGGTATCCCGCAAGGCGTGGCCGACGACATGCTGATCGCGCCGTTTAACGATTTGGAGGCGGTCGGGTCGCTTTTGGCCGAACATCAGGATATCGCCGCCATCATCGCAGAACCCTTGCAGCGTATCATCCCTGCCCAGCCCGGCTTCCTGCAAGGCTTGCGCGATTTGTGCGACAGGCACGGCGTGCTGCTGATTTTCGACGAGATTGTCACCGGTTTCCGCCTTGCCTATGGCGGCGCCCAGGAACGTTACGGCGTGACGCCGGATATCTGCACGCTCGGCAAGATCATCGGGGGCGGCTTTCCTTTGGCGGCGCTCGGTGCCAGCACCGAAATCATGTCGCATTTTGACAAGGCGGCCGTGGGGGCAGAGCGGTGGCTCATGCAGCTTGGCACGCTGTCGGGCAATCCGGTGGCTTCTGCCGCTGGCCTCAAAACGATGGAGATCCTGCGGCGTCCGGGACAGTATGAGCGGCTGCGCGAACTGGGGCAAACCCTGATGGACATGCAATCCGCCGCACTCAACGAGCAGGGTATCGCCCACCGCATTTGCGGTGATCCGGCATTGTTCGACATCTTCTTCACAAATGCGGAGCCGATCGATTACCGAAGCGCAAAGCATAGCGATCCGGGGCTTAATGCGCACTGGAACAGCACATTGCGCGCCAAAGGCGTCTTTAAGTCGCCTGGGAAACTTTATCCGTCTCTGGCCTTGAATTCCGGCGACTTGGAATTGACCAATTCAGCTTTCCAGCACGCAGCAAACGCTTTGTCAGAATATGGAAATAAGGCGACGTAGCCTTCACGAACGCGACCGTCTTGCACACGGAAAACGGGCAAGGTCAGTTCGGCATTTCCCTCTTCCAGAGCGGCGGCCTCTCGCCCCATTATCGAACGCTGCTACTTATGACCTTAGAACAGCAGCCTCTCACCATCGGGTTGGCGCTCCCGCGTGAGGCTGAGCAGGCGATTGCCGGAAAGCCAGTTCCACTAGGGCAAATACGCGGCCACAAAGCTAAGCTGTTTCCGTATTCACTGCGCTGAGTCGGACCTAACTCTGGTAATCTAGTGTTTTTTCGATCGTCGGGAGCAAAACTGCCGAAGCGATTGCACTACTAGACGCTTGTGATGAAGTTGACTGGATCGGATTGTGACGTATGCGAGTCTCTTGCAGCATGCGATCGCCAAAGACGACCTGAGCCGCCGCTCAGCTTGATCGTCAGCGAGAGGCACCGCGGAGGATGCGCAAGATAAGCGCCAGTGCGAAGAGCACCAGAAAAATGAAGAATAGGATCTGTGCGATCCCAGCGGAGGCCGTTGCGATGCCGCCAAATCCAAAAATGCCGGCAACGATGGCCACGACCAAGAAGACGAGGGCCCAATAGAGCATGCCGTGTCCTTTCAGTTGCGAGTTGCTGTTGAGAAAACTATTGACGCCGCCAAAAGTTCCACGCCAGCGTCAGGAAATCGCGTAAATGGCCGCTTGCATGCCGCAGTAAGTCAGAACAACTGTCAGTGCGGTCGATTGCCCATAATGCAAGTACGACATTCAGGGCGTGTTTCGTGGCGTTGTTCCGATAGCGGCTTCACGAAGCCTTGGGCTGCCGCAGAGATTCAAAACTGAGAATGGATCGAACTGGCGTCCGATCTTCAAGGAGGCTGCATTAGATCAGCGGCCGCCGTTCTGGTGCGGCCAATTCGATCATTGCCATTTCCGCCAGCGCAGGCAGGTTTCTGACTTTCAGCATTCCATTTTGCCATTTTGCCATTTTGCTCTCCCGCAGTGTTTTCAGCATCTTATTGGTATGCACCAGAGACAGGCCAAGTGCATCTGCGAGGTCCTGCTGGCGATAGGGCAGCGGTACCGTGTCCTTAACATCCATGCCGACTGATCTGAGCCGTTCAAAAATCCTCACTAGTGCCCAGGCAATGCGCTGTGAGGCATCACGCTGACCCAGAGACGCAATGGTTTCACCCAGAAAATGCTCCTCCACTGCGGCAATCCAGGTCAGATCATACGCGCGCTCCGGATGGTGCTGGAAAAGCTCGTACAGCGCGGCCCGGCGGAACACGCACAACGTCATAGAGGTAGACGCTTCGACTGAATGCTTCATTTCTCCCATCAGGCTGGCCTGCAGCCCGGCAAAATCGCCGGGAAAAAGAAAATTGATGACCTGACGGCGGCCATTTTCCAGCGTTGTGTAGCGCGTACCCATGCCTTTGAGCACCGTGTAGAGTTGCGGGCTGTTCGAGCCTTCCAGAAGGATAGTCGTGCCTGCATCCACTGTCAGCTCGCCGGTTTTGAACTCTTGGGTAAAGGCGACTTCCTCACGCGACATTGGTGTGAACACGGGCCGCTTTCGCAACGGGCAGTTCTGGCAGGTTGTTGGCGGCATGGCCCTCTCCCTTCGTACCTATGTCATAGTTAAATGCGCCTGCGCCGAAAAAGTTCCAGTATGTCCCATTGTAGGGGGGCGAAAGCAATGGAAGAGCCCAGTCAAGACCGAGCACACATTTATCTTGTGGTGTCCAGAAATTACCTGATCACTTGCGATATCTGCGATACCATCTCGGATTTCGATCCGGTGGCTGAAATCAGCGTGCAAGAGGGGCATGAACACGCTCTTGTTACGATCACGCCTTTGCGGCGGATTGCAGTAGCTTTCGTGGAGGCGGGGTCCGAACAGGTGACTAAGCTCAAGATAGATCAGGCTGTTCAGGGCCGCGGCGGCCGGCTTGTCTTGATGGGAAATGCGGCCGAAGATGAACTGGACGGGCATTCCCCGCGCTTGAGGTGGCCGGTGCTTGCCCGGCCAGTTTCCACCCGGATGATACTGAAACAGCTGGCGCTGCCGCAGCACAGTATTCGAAGTAAACGGTGTTTTGCAGGCCTGAGATAGGGGTTGGACTGGCTGCGCGTGTGGGTCCAGCTGGGCTGTTTTACTTTGCCAGCTCATCCATGGCGCGGCCGACCGTGAAGCCGTGAAGCATAGTCGACAGCAGGATGGTCAAACCGATTAGAGCCCATAGCTCAGGTTCATTGACAAACTCCAGATGCGCACCGGCATAACAAAGATAGTAGACTGAGCCGATCCCCCGGACACCAAATACGGATACCACCAGACGGTCACGCTTACGCAGACGCGACCCGGCTAAAGAGATCCAGCCTGCTAGAGGGCGTATCACAAGGATGAGCAGAAATGCCAGCAGCAGGTGCGTCCATGTGAAGTCCTCCAGAACAACTGGAAGGACGTGACCAAGCGCGACCAGCAGCAGCGCTGTCAAAGCGTGTTCGATAGTTTCGCAGAAGTCGTGCAGCCTACGGTGAAACCGGTGTTCATTTTCGATCCGGCGCAGTGCCAGGCCCATAACGGTGACGGCTATGAACCCATAGCCTTCGACCAGTTCGGTTGAACCGTAGCACAGCAATACACCTGCTATCGCTACCACACCTGAACCCGTGTCGGCCAGAACTGCCGAACGGGGAAACAAAAACAGCACCTGCCCCAGTGCCCATCCGCCGCAGGCGCCCATCACAACACCAGCTGAGATCCGGTAGGCGACGTCAATCATCAGCCAATCGGCCAGCCAGGCCTGAGGGTTCAGCCCCTGAACGGCAACGATGAGACCGAGATAGACAAAAGGAAAAGCAAGCCCGTCATTGAGCGCCGCTTCCGTTGTCAGCGTAAAGCGCACCGGATGCTCGTTGCCTTCCATAGGCGGACCAACCTGCACGTCACCCGCAAGCACCGGGTCTGTCGGGGCCAGCACGGCCCCCAGAAGAATTGCCCCCGCAGCCGTCATGCCGCCCAATCCCCACCCCAGTAAGGCAACCGCCAGAATTGTGAGCGGCATCGCGATGAGGAGGAGTCTGGCTGTCGGAGCCCAATCTTTCCACGACCTCAAGCTGTCCAAGCGGAGGCCGGCAGCAAAAAGCGCCACTATCACGGTCAGCTCGCTGACGACTTCCCAAGGCTTCGGGCGAACGCGCGGATCAGGAAGCTCAGGCAGGCCCGGGACCAGCCAGTATGCCGCCATGCCCAACAGCATGAGAAGCGGCGCGGCGGCGGGTTCCCTTGTGGAAAAAAGGCGCGGCGACCAATGGGCGAGAATGATCACTACACCCACCGCCGCAAGCATGAGGTGATAGGGGGCTAAACCGAAGAATTCAGATTGATCCATGAGCACCATCGAGCAGAGTATACGGCCTTTGGCGCTGCTGAGTGCAGCAAAATAAACGGGCCAGCCGTTAACATGCCGAGGAGCGTGCGGCCTGGCCCGCCACTACGTCAACCTGTCAAAATTTTCGGATCAGGTCTTCGGGCTTCGGTTGCCTGCCGCGTTTCTTGCACCTCCTTTTTTAATTTAATGCTGAACCAGACCAGTTGGAAAAGCCCATTTCTTATCTAGTCTGCGCCCCCATTGCTCTCGCTCCCGGGCTTTCCTGCCTGGTCAGATGCTGTCCAGGATCCGGTCGACAGTCTGGCGGACTTCATCCTTGGTCTTGCCCAGTTTCTGCTGCAGCAGCCCTTCCAGCTGCTCGCGTTCGCCCTTCGCCTGCTCCAGCTCGTCATCAGTCAGGTCGCCATAGGCCTCGCGAAGTCGGCCTTTGAATTCGGTCCATTTGCCGGTGAACCGGTCGTCATCCATGAGTCGTTCTCCTTTGAAAATCATTTGGAATCCGGGTCAGTCGCGGTGCGGCGCCCTTGGACAGAAAACGCGCCAGCGGCTGCTTGGTTCCGGTATCACGCCGTGTCCGTGTCCGTGTCCGTGTCGGAGGCGGCACCTAGAAGCATGGCAAAAGCCGAAAGCGACAACCAGGTTAGCCGGATATTGACGCCGCACGATACGCCGAAGACCTGATTGTAGGAGTCGAAGGTTTCAGTATGAA
Source organism: Leisingera sp. ANG-M6 (assembly GCF_000813905.1). NCBI lineage: Bacteria > Pseudomonadati > Pseudomonadota > Alphaproteobacteria > Rhodobacterales > Roseobacteraceae > Leisingera > Leisingera sp. ANG-M6. Next base: position 45,437 of record NZ_JWLG01000004.1, on the reverse strand, counting down.
CCGTGATCCCTGCGCTGGCGGTGAACCACAGCAGGCAAGCGGCAGCGGCTCCCCTTGGTGATCCAAGGCTGGTCGGCAGCCGGGCGGTTTTGGCCGTAGCCGCACAGAACTTATATCCCGAACGCACCGGTCAGCATCAGTACCGGCAAGCGGGCCAGCCCGAACAATTGCTCAAGCAAGAATCTGCAGGTCCAGCGGGCAAAGGCTGGCAGGGCGCGTCACCGTGCCCGCCACGATCAGCAGCATGATTGCGAACAGAGACAGCCCCAGTTTCAGGGCGGACAGCACCGCAATGCTGCGGGATTCCTTGCAGTCCAGAACCTCTCTCAGCCCGACCATCGCACTCCGGCGGCTGCGGATACCCGCTAAGCCGCCGACAGCAGCACATAGGTGTTCTCGGTAAACTGGTGATCGGGATCATAGTCCGGGAACGCCCGCCTTGCGTTGCGCTGAGGAGCCCTTATTCGCCGACCATCTCCATAACAGCATCAAGATGGGCGGTTTTGAACGGGCGGGTAAGCATGGGCAATGCCTTCAATTCTGGCTCGGCCGTATCCCCATTGACCAAGATGACCCGCCACTTCTTAGATAGCGCGTCGGTAAGCCAGTCCCGAGCAGCAGGGTTGCTGAGCGGGAAGGCAAAGAACACCAGTCGTGGCGGCGGCAATCCGTCTTCCAGAAAGCCAGTGCAATGCTCGACTTTACTTTCGGTCAAGATGGCGTTCAAACCACGGCGTGTCAGGTAATCGCTGATATCAACTGCTTCAAACGCGTTGTTGGTAAGGATCAGTACGGGTGCTTCCGCACCTTGAGTTTCGCTGCCCATATGGCCTCCATTTTTTGGAGGAACTTTGGCACCGTGCCAGGCGTCATGCATTAAACTGTGACATAGTTCTGGGCAAACCATGCCATTGAAACGTTTTATTTCCAAAGCCCCCTCCAAAAGGAGAAAACAAAAAATAGCTAGACAAAAACTAGCCAGATATTTGATATATATAAATAATTTGCTGTTTCTCCGGGGAGCCGCGCCCAGTGATGGAGAAAATCCGAAGCAAATTTCAGTCCGATCGCCCTGAGAAGTCACTTGTCGTGTGACAATCCGATCTTGCAGCCGCTCCTTTCAGCTTTGGATCCGAAGGCCTAGCGAAGTGCGAAACGGCCGTTGGCAGCAATGGTAACGCAGTCTCGGCCCTACGACATGGCGGAAACCAGGCGTATTTGAAGCGGGCATCCCGGATTGGTGGGGGCCAAACGCAACCCAGCGGGAGGTGTTCCTCTGCTTTCCTGCTGAACACTTGCAGAAACTGGGGGTAGACAACGCATCGTCATGGCGGGTGAACTGCCTTTATCCGCGCAACGCGGACCTGTCTTTTGCAGCGGGTGCGAATTTGATCGGGAGAATGCAAAAATTGGAACTCGTAGAGTGTTTTGCTGAACCAAGCAGGGAAAGCACCGTTGCCCCGCTAAGCAAACTGCGGTTGTTCTTGCATTGCGTGGCTGTATCGGCAGTGCTGTTCTTGGGAACTGTGGCCGGTCAAGCGGAGATAGCTCGTGAACCGGTGCAGACCGACAGCCTGATCGAAGTTGGTGATGCGGCCGTACGGGATGGTGAGATTCTGAGCAGAATTGAAAACCTGCTGGCTGAAATCAACGGCTATGGAAGCGTGAAAGTGTCAGTTTCCGAAGGTGTTGTTCGTGTTTCGGGTCAAGTAATCGACAATGCGGCGCAAGACCGGCTTACGCAGATCATCAACCGCGTGGCCGGTGTTGTGGCTATTGAGAATGAAACCGAAATCAGCGGCACCCTTGAAGAACGGCTGGCTCCGGCCATGGAGCGGATTGCTGCCCGCACACGCAATCTGCTGGCAAACGGTCCGATCTTCCTGGTCGCAATGGCGGCTTTTCTGCTGGTGGCTGCGGGCGGGTGGCTGCTGACGACGCGGATAGGCATCTGGACCCGGCTGGCACCCAACGCTTTCATTGCGGATGTCTACAGGGCGGTTGCACGCATCCTTTTCATCCTGACCGGACTGGTTCTGGCTCTGGATATCATGAACGCAACAGCGCTGATCGGGGCAGTTCTGGGTGCGGCAGGCGTGGTTGGCCTCGCGCTTGGCTTTGCAGTGCGCGACACGGTTGAGAATTTCATTGCCTCCATTCTTCTCAGTCTTCGCCAACCATTCCGGCCAAATGATTTCGTCGACATCCAAGGGGATCAAGGAACGGTGGCGCGGTTGACGTCGCGGGCGACCATCCTGATCTCACCCGATGGCAACCATATCCGCATTCCCAATGCCACAGTGTACAAGGGGCGTATCGTGAATTTTACCCGTGATCCCCATCGCCGGTTCTGTTTTGACCTAGGGGTAGATGCAGATGCCGACTTGGCCGCTGCGCTGGCCACCGCCGTTGCTGCGCTGGAGGCTCAGAAATTCGTGCTGAAGGAGCCGGAGGTCGGCGCCTGGATCAATGAAGTCGGAGACTCCAATGTGATCCTGACTTTCACCGGCTGGGTGAACCAGACGGAAGTGAATTTCGCCAAGGCGCGCGGTGAGGCGATCCGGGCTGCCAAGATGGCGCTGGAAAGCGCAGGATTTGGTCTGCCGGAGCCGATTTACCGGGTGCGGCTGGATGGGGCGAGCGCCACTGCGGCGGCAAAGCGAGACTCCGTTGAAGAAGAGCGGGCTCCTAAACCTGAATTGGCAGCATTGCCCGAGGCTGCCGATCCAGCGCGGGCAGAGCCGGCAATCGCGGATGCCGCGGAGCGGGAGCGTGAAGTGCTGGATGGCGGGGAAAACCTTTTAGACGATCAACAACAAGCGGAGTGAAGAGTTTTTGCACCCCTGCGGTGCCGGACAGCGGTCAAATCACCTTGTTTAAGGGGTCCTGCGCAGGTTCGTCCGCGGCCCCGGGCTGCGGGGCTAGCAGAACCCCCAGCCAAAGCAAAAGCGGCAGTGTGACAAATGCTCCGACCGGTCCCCAAAGCCACAGGCCAAATACAATTGCCAGGAATATCAGCAGCGGGTTTATTGCCATGCGCTGCCCAACAACAAGAGGTGTCACAATATTAGCCTCTGTCAGGTTGATCAGCAAAAACGCCAGTGGTGGCAAAACAGCAAACAACCCATGGAACTGAAGCATTCCGGCGATTGCCAGACTGACTGCAATCAGTAAAGGGCCAAGGTACAGGACGTAATTCAGCAAAGCTGCCGCCAGCCCCCAGATCAAAGCATATTCAACGCCGAGCGCAATTAGTGCAGCCGCGGTGACGGCACCCAGTCCGGTATTCACCAAAGTGATGGCAGCGAAATACTTGGCGACGACGGTGTCGGCGTGTTTCAATCGGATTTCCAGTGGCCCTGTCAGGCGGTACAGGTCATTGCGTGTCAGAGTGAAAAAAAACAACGTTCCAACAAATATGAACACTTGGGAGACGAAGCTGGGGGCCAGCCAGAGTGCATCCCCTACCGAAGGGATCGCAGTTTGTGGTTCCACGGCTTCGGCGCCTACGCTTTCCTCAATTTCCTGGCTGATTGTCTCGATTCCGCGCAGCAGAGACGATGCTTGGTCGATCAAAGCTCCCATCACGGACTTGATGCGGGGTAGCTCTTCGATGAGGACATTGATCAGCGGCTCAATCAGCAAAAGAATGACTGCTACGAACAGCGTAGAAAGGATTAAAAGCGACAGGGCGATCGCCAGCCGTGGCACTCCATACCGGGCCAGTTTGTCGGCGAGCGGCGAAACCACTACACCCAAGACTAGCGCAAAGCTCATCGGCGCGAGGACTTGCTGTGCCAGGTGCAGGGCTGCAGTGATGCCGATGATTGTCAGAAACATCAGCATCACACGAACCCCCCGGCCGCTGAGGACATTTTCTAGAATTCCGGACATTATTAGCTGGCAGCGGTGTGCAGTGATTTTTTGCTGGCAGATGGATCCAGCTTGGCGTTGGCTGTTTGATACAGTTTGTCCATCTCGTCGCGCAAAGCCTTTTCAGCTTTTGCCGCCAGCGCATCTCGATGCGCTCCTAGAACTTCATCCTCCCGGCGAGTGGAAGGCAGCAGGGCGCCGATCAGCGCACCAAGGCCAAGCGCAATCGCGCCGGCAGCAAGTGGGTTCTCTTCAAAAAAGGTCTGGCCTCTGGCCGCGGCTTTGGATGCGTGTGCCTCAAGCTTCTCCTGCGCCTGCAGAGCTGCCCTGCGGGCGTTGAGCACACGTTTCCGGGCGGCCTCAGGCAAGCCGTCCAGTCCTGCGTTCAAAGTCTCGCGCATATTGGTCGAGCGGAAGCTTTCTTTACTCATCCCGGTCATCTCCTTTTTCATAGCAGCATCCGCGGCGGCGACGCGGTTATCAAAACCGGCAAAGGAGTCCTCCAGCGGAACTGCTGTTGGATTGGCGACGGGGCTAGTCGGACGGCGGCCGGTCCCCGCAAACATCAGGGCAAGCCCCGCGCCGGTCAGCACCAGTGCCGCTGGGTTGCGTTTGGCTGCGGCCACTGCCTGCTGACTAAGCTGGCCGCCGTACCCGTGAGCCGTGGCCTTGAGCTGCTTGGTCACCGATTGCGGAGCGAGCATATCTGTCACTCCCGACAGCGAGGCAGCCAGTTTGCGGCGGTCTGCATCCACCTTTTTTTCGAGGTTGTCAATTTCCGGCATTTCCAGCCTCCCTGATACTGGCAGCGTCCTGCTTGATACTGCGAATGGTGCGCGACGGCAGAAGCGCCTTGCTGCTGAGGCGGGACTTGCCCGCCAGAAGCAAGCACACAGCCGCGGTCAGAAGAGCGCCGCCTACTACAAGGGCGGCAAGGCCTGGGGATAGCCCGGCGGCGGTAATCCAAGCGACAAGTGCCGCAGCAAGGACGTGCAAACCTGCCAGAGCGGCAATGGCAGCGGCAGTCATGAAGGCGAGCCCGGTTCCAGCCTGCGCGGCCTTCTCCTTTAATTCACCTTTGGCTAGCTCCGATTCGCTGCGCAACAGGGCAACGAAGTTACGGAGAGTGCCAAGGAACAGCTCTGGGGCCGCGCGTAAATCAGGATGCGTCATGGCCACTCCCTTCACGCGCCGGACTCAGCATTCCTTCCTGAGCAAATGAGGCGGCATCCGCCGGTGCACGCGACTTCAGAAAGCGGGTGGCCGCGAACCCGGCAAGGGATGCGGCACTGAGAAACAGCAGTGGGTTATTGCGAGCAAATGAACCGATATCCCGTACCGTCTGTTCGAAGTCCATTGAGCGGACACGGTGCGCGGCATCCTCCAGATGGCCCGCAATCATCTGCGCCGCCTGCGCCTGAACGGTGCCCGGTTCAAATGCATCTGCGGCGGCATCCGCGGCATCTGCAGTCGACTGCACCTCTCGCGCAGCGTGCTCTTTTGCGGCGCCGGCGGTGTTGCGGACGGTGTCTGCAACTGCATCCTTTGCCTTGCGGCCCAGATCCGCGGCCTGCGCGCGAGCCTGCCTTTCCAATTCAGAAGTATCGGTCATGTCATCAGCCTTTCCGGTATCGGGGATACAAAGAGGACGCGTGCGCTGGCGTTGTTTGCTCTCTTGGAACAAACGGGGCCCGGCCTGTAACTGCCGGACCGCTTCAGGCCAATGCCGGCTGGTCAAATCTTTGCGGCAGAGGATTTCGGGCCTGCAATAAGCCAGATGATAAAGCCCACGACGGGCAGAATGAGAATCACAAGGGTCCAGAGGATTTTGGCTGCGGTGGAGGCGCCGGAGGACAAGATTTGAATGATTGCGTAGATATCTGCGGCCAGCACAAGCAGGCCAATCAGCCCATATTCCATGATAGTCTCCCTTCAGTTTCCTGTTCTGATCAGAAAACGCACAGGGAAGAAAAATGGTTCCCTTACACCGGGTAATTTTCCTTGTCGCGCTACCGGCGATGCCGTTTTCAGACCGCTTGGAAAAACCAAAAGCCGCGCCATAAAGCGCGGCTTTCATTTACTGTTTTGAACCGTTGTCTTAGAAACGGCTGTGCATGGCCAAACCAAGCAATACGCCGGCCCCCAGAGCACCAGCGATGGCAAGGCCAGGATTTTCTTTTACAAATGCCCGCCCCTGTGAAGCCACACGCTGAAGTTCACCAGAACTGTACTGCAGCCCGGCACCAATTTGCTCTTGCGCCTGCTGGACAGTCTCTGCGGCCTGTTCTTTCACGCGACCGGTCAGGTTGCCGTTTGCCGCTTCTGCTGTGGCTCCGGTGCCCTCAGGTGAATGCTTTTTTGCTTCGGCTGTGTTGGTCATGTGTTGATATCCTTTTTTTAGCTGCCGTTCTGCAGTCCGCGGGAGCTCTGCCGCGTCAGCGCTTGATAAAACGAACAATGATCGAGAGAGCGAAGAGCACCAGGAAGATCACAAACAGGATCTGAGCGATCCCGGCGGAGGCTCCGGCGATGCCGCTGAAACCAAGAATTGCGGCCACAAGCGCGATTACTAGAAATGTGATTGCCCAGCCAAGCATGACTCTTCTCCTTCAATGTTTACGCGCTGCTGTGCGCCATCTTTAACATCAACGGCTTTGCGGGCGATTGGTTCCGGATTTCCTTGCCGCCGGTGCTGTAATAGCTCCGCTGGATCAGGAGAAAGCGCGGCTGCCAAGCTGCGTTTCAGGTATTCCAGCACCTGATCAGCTGCCGCTGCGGATCTCTTTTTCAGGTTTTTGGAACTTGATTTCGGGGAAAGGTAACCGACACACCCTCTATGCCGAATTCGATGCTTTCAACTCCGGCGTCAAATTCGAGAAGCTGGCCGCCTTCGTCCAAGGCGACGATGTCTGGAAGGCGGGTTTCTTAGACTCTGGCCGATGCCGCTCGTGCAGATGCCGAATACCAGCAAAGGGATGCCCGCATCGAAGGCAATTGAAGCAGGAGGGTTCATGACACAGTTTTTTAGGCTGCAAGCCTCATTCAATGCGGCCGCGGACGGAAGGGGACCTGAACAGCGGCCAAATACGGTGGAGACCTGCTTGTCTCGGTTAGGCAAAACTGGGTGACACAAGAGAAAATGACCCCCGCCGCAGCAATGTCGGGAGCCCAGTGGAACGACCAAGTTGGGGACAAGTCGTGCAGCGCTTTAAGGCTGCCAGCAGTTGTAAGACGCACAATGCCGGGTTCGGTTCCGAAAAAGTCCTTGAACGCAAACATATTTCCTTATCGACTAGCCCAGCAAAAAAGGCATTGACCAGCCCCCGCTCTCGAAAACATGTGCATCGGCTGAAAACTCATTCAATTTCTTCAGGGCATGGATGGGGAGCGTAGCGTTGTCCCCATTTGGTAATGCCCAGAAACGAAAACAGGCGCGGGCCACGATTGCGTGGCCCGCAAACTAATCGGGTCAGAAACCGGCAGAGTCCTCAGTTGACTGGGCCATTGGACAGAATTCCCGCAGTTACACTGTCTGTGAGTTCCAGCGCCTCGTCATCTTGAAGGCTAAGCAAATCAGCAAGCGATGCACGCGCGCGTCCAACCCGGCTTTTAATCGTCCCGACAGCGACACCGCAGGTTTCAGCAGCTTCTTCATAGGAAAACCCGCCTGCACCGACCAAGATCAACGCCTCGCGCTGAGTGTCCGGAAGTTTTTCGAATGCCTGCATGAAATCCCGCATGTTAAGGCGGCCATCGTGATCGGGTTTTGAAGCCAACGCCAAGGCCAGCGATCCGTCAGCATCCTCAACCTCGCGCTTGCGCTTGCGGCGCAGCGAATAGAAAGTGTTACGCAGAATGGTAAACAACCAGGCCCGCATGTTCGAGCCGGCATTGAACTTCTCGATATTACTCCAAGCTTTGATCAGAGTGTCCTGCACAAGATCATCTGCAGTTGCCGAGTTCCTGGTGAGACTGAGCGCAAAGGCACGCAGCGCGCCCAGATGCTCAGTCAACTCATCTCGCGGATCAGCTGTCATTGGATGTCCTTCTTGTGAAGTTCAGCTTTGCGCAGCTGCTCAAGCAGATCAGTGAACCGCTCCGGTAACGGTTCCGCCGCCAGCTCGTCAAAGGCATGCTTTAGGCTGCGGTCGATATGGTCCGCTTCACGGGGGACGCGGTGGATGTTCTTTTGCTTCGCCATTGTTCCCTCTGCTCGACGCTCACAGGTTCTCAACGCGTCAAGCAGCGAAATGGTTCCTGCGATGCTGAAAAGAGGATTAGCCCGGACAATTGCTCACCTCATGCAGAAATCAGTTGGCGCGTCGCTGTCATCATCTGACCTGGAAAGTTAGTTCATGTCGGGCCGGTCATCTGCGCCACGGTGTGCCATCAAGCGGCTGACGGACAAAAGCAGTGCTGCCAACCCTGCAGTAAGAAAGGCCATCACTGTGAAGCCGAGCCCTGCTGCCATTCCAACCGCCCCAGAAACCCAGATGCTGGCAGCCGTGGTGATACCGCCGACACGTTTGTCGCCCTTGATGATCGCCCCTGCGCCAATGAAGCCTATCGCACCCATCAAGCCCTGGGTCACGCGGGTCGGATCTGAAGACAGGCCCTCGGCCTGCATCTGACGGCCAAATTCCAGACCTACGATGATGAAAGCCGCTGCACCAAGTGAAACCATCATGTAAGTGCGGATGCCTACCCTGCGGTGGCGCAATTCCCTGTCCAGTCCCAGCAGTGCGCCGCCGGCCAGGGCAACGGTCAATCGCAATGCCCAGTCCAGCTGTGTTGAATGGCTTGCTGCGCTCGCGAAAAAGTCCACTCTGCCTACCCTCCCGGCACCACTGCTTTTCCCTGCGCGGCTGCAGGGTTCTGCACGACAAACACTTGAACCGGCAAAGAGTTCCCTAGCCTGGCATATCTTCGGGTGAGCTGCCAGGAAACAATTCGGGGGCTTTTCCACAGACCGCAATCGCGCATCCATGCTTCGTCTTCCAAATTTCAACACTTGTTCTTCAGTGGTAATCAGGAGCGAACCTGAGCGTTTCCAACTTTAGCCAATCAATTTAGGAACCGTTCAAGAAGCTCGTGCGTTTCTCCGTTGCATCCCCATTCGGGGCAGAAATGTAAGGAGCAATAAGATGACTCAACTGATCCGAACCGCCGCCCTCGTTTCGGCCATGGCGACGGCAGCTGTGGCCGGCCCCAAAGTCTCCGAAATCGACGTAACAGCAGATCTGAGCGCGATCGAAAACCACTCAGCCGCCGCAGTTTGGACCAGCCTGGAAACCGACCTGGAGACGGCGCTCGCTGAGCGTCTGATCGGACAGATCGCGGATGCTGATACTGAGGGCGCGGAAATTCATGTCGAGATTGACTCGGTTCTGCTGGCCAGCAACTTCGAACAGGCGCTTGGTGTCGGCGAATGGGTGCTGAAGGGCGATGTGGATATCGACATGCCTGATGCATCCAAGGACATGCGATACGATCTCACGGTCTCCGCGGATCAGCTTGATGCCTACTACCCTGAGGGCACCGATCCTGCGACTGTTACCGTTGACAGCGAAGCGTTCTATTCCGCCATCATCGGTGCCTTTGCCGGTAACGTGGCATCCAAACTGAAATAAGGAAAACGTTATGCGCATCATTCTCGCGTTCTTTGCGCTGGTCGGTCTGGCCGCATGTGAAACTGCCGAGGGCTTCGGCAGGGATGTTTCGAACCTCGGCAATGAGATCACCGAAGAATCTCAGGAAGCGCAGTAAAGCCTTACTTGCTCTTCCAAAACTGAATGGCTCGGCTCATTTGGGTGCCGGGCCATTTTTTCGTCCGCAGCAAAGCACCTGCGGGCCATCCTGACTGCTGGCGGTTCAAACGATGTCTTCGGTCGCCCCGGGCAAAGGTTGCTGCAAATCCGACATCCTGTCCTGATCATGCAACACTAGTAGACCGCGGCGCGCTTCCGGGCGCCGCACGTTGTTGCGGCGGATCTCATTTTGCCACCATGGAGCTGCTGTTGCCGGGTTCAGCGCTTCAAGCGGCAGATCCTCTTGCCACCAGTGCCGCGCCAGCGCATGCCACAGCTGTCTGACCCTGTCCTTCTGCGGTATCCGCAGAGCCGCTTCGGTATCCCATCGCATTGAGCGCCCATTCAAATTGGCTGAACCAACCATAGCAAAGCTCCCGTCAGTGATTAATACCTTGCTGTGGAGATAGATCATGGGGGATCCCGTCAATACAGAGGGCGCATCGCGGGCCGCCATGCGCGGCTGAACCGGGCTGGCAATACAGGCGCGTGTGCCAAAGGCTGTGCTGATCTCCTGCAGTGCTTCGGCCTGCAATGCCATGCCATAACGCGCATCCAATTCACGGCTGCCCTCAAAAGCAACCTCCTCGGGCAGCGCAGGCAAAATCAGGATCAAGGACAAATCCGGGTTGCGGCGCGCCGCATCGGCCAGCCCGCGGGCAATTACGCTGGAGCGCAGGTATTGGGTTTCCAGGTAGACCAGATGCCGGGCCTGTGCGAAGGCCTCTAAGTGATCGTCCTCAATTTCTTTCAGGACCGTCCGTGGCGACAACGCCCAAAACCCGCCGCGGCGCGGCACAGAAAGCGTTCGACGGATGTGTTTGCCTTCGGAGGGGCGCTTGCGCAGGGCGATTTCCTCCTGGAACTGCTCAAGATGGTTTGCTGCCTCAGCGGCTTCTGGCCCACGCACCATCAGCTGCACATCAGCCCATGTTTCGTGCGCTGGTTGGTCGTGCTTCTGAGTGTCGAACCGGCGCCGGTTCAAATCCAAGCCGCCGATGTAAAGGATTTTACGGTCGATCACCGCAATTTTTTGGTGTTGAGAAACCGGGTGAAGCTGCGGCAACCCCTGACGGCTGGCCGCTTGGGGCCGCAATCGTTTGGGCAGGTTGCGCAGTTTTTGCAAAACGAAAGGTGAAAAGGCTATCCGCGGCAACAGCCCTGCTCGCGCGGGATGCATCGCGGCGGAGACCGAGAGCAGGGCCGCCTGCTCAGGCCCGAGAGAGTCAGCAATTTGCTGTGCTTGCTTCAATGTCTTCTGTGCAGCTGCATGCAGCGGAGTGGCCATGACCGGATCAAAATCGCTTACCACCAGCCTGACACGGACACCGCGCCGAAGCGCATCTGAAATGAGATCTGCCCAGGTTTCCCCGAATTGCAATGTTTCCGGAGAAAGAAGAGGCGTGGCAAAATCGAACAAGCGGAAGCTGGCAATGATCTCCTTGCGGGCTTTCAGTACTGCCCGTTCGAAGGCGGGCCAGGCCTGCTCGGCGGTGATCAGTACCTCAAAATCCCCGCGGCGGTGTTCATGCGGCGGGTTCTTTTGCATCTTGCTCCTGCTCCGTCATTGAGGCCTCTGGCGGTGATGCCCCTGCAACGGCGGGGAACCCCAGACGGTATGTATACCTGCTCTCTGTTTCATGGGTGGTGGCATCACCATCAAGCTGTGTGGCAAAGGCTGCCATCAGGCGTGCGCCGATACCGGTGCCCCCGATTTCCTCGTCAGGGTCCAGCATCGGTTGCCCCTTGGTATTGGTCACCTCAAGCTCCAGCCAGTTTTCTGCCGTTTCGCGCAGGCTGACACTGATTGCCGGCCGTCCGCCCTCCGGTACGCCGGTGTATTTCACAGCATTGGTCATTGCCTCCGAGACGAGCATCGAAAGGGTTACCGCCTGATCCTGGCTGAGCGGTCTTTGCGCAACGTCGGTCTCGATTGCTACATCCTGTCCGGTGCCAGAACTCATGGTGCCGATCTCTTCTATCAGCTCGTTGATAAGTTCGCGGCTGTCTACGGTGGAAACGTCCGGATTGGTGTTAAGACTGCGATGGATGGTGGCCAAGCCGCGCACCCGTCTCTGCAGCTGCGCAAGCATTCGCCGGGCCTCCGGTGTTTGGGCGTTCCGGCCTTGCATGTTCATGATGGATGCCACCAGCTGCAGGTTGTTCTTCACACGATGATGCACCTCGCGCAGCAACATTGTTTTTTCTTCCAGATCAAGCTCGCGCCGCCTTTCTGCTTCACTCAGGATCGCCACCATGCGATTGAAGGATTGCTGCGCCTCCCCAAACTCCCGTGGGGGCGAATTGAGTTCAAGGGTTGTGTTCTCTCGCTCCCCCAGCGCATAGCGGCGCATTGCTCTTCGCAATGCGTTAAGATGGCGGATCACCATCTGCTGCAAGCCTAGGACAGCGACTGATATCCCGGCAATCCACATCAGCACCGGGAAGGCCAGGGTCATCCAGGAGGTCGGGCTGGTGCTCACGGACAAGGCATTCTCCACTGGCCAGCTGCCGACAACTGCTACTTGGCCGGGAAGGATTTGGCTCACGGCAAAAAAACGCTCCTGGCCGGAACGCGAATCTTCAAAGAATGTGCTGCCGGCGCGCTGCAGAAGTTCCCGTCGCGGGACCGAAACCGGCAACGCCTGTGCGGCCTCCTGCTCCGGTACGCTTGCGGACAGGATCTCCCCTTGCGCGTCCAGGGTTACAAACCGGATGCCCTGCTCGGCCCATCTGGTGCCAGCCAGCGATTTGGTCAACTGGTGCGGAATTGCGATGGAGATATATCCTAGAAGGGTGCCGGCGCGTTGCACCGGGCTGGTTGCTACCAGTTGGGGGCCACCAGCGCCGAGTATCCCGTCTCCCACTGCAAACGAGAGGCGCGCGGCTTGCTGGCTCTTGAGAAACATCCACTTCTCGGACACATCCGCCGTGCTGCCATCTGATGAGCATTCCATTTTCCCCCCAGGGGTGATGAAAGCTGCAAAGGTGAAGGGATTCTGGCCTTGAACAAATGCCGTCATCAAGTCTGTGCAGCGGTCGCCCTCGCCGTAAATAGGCAGGATCGCGGCAGCCAACCCCTCAGTGGCGCCGCCAGCCCGCTGCAGCAGTTCGCGTTCCTTGGCTGCGGCTTGCTGGGTATGTGCCAGCAAAGACGCATGGGATAACCGGTTGGCTTCCTCGACCACGGCGTTGGTCTGGTACAGCGCAATCAGGCCCAGCGGCAGCAGCGCAAACGTCATCAGCGCGGCCAGCCGTGTAAGAAGGCTCCCTTGAAGCCGTGACCCTGCGATCATGCGGCGCTTTGCTGGGCAACGATCCCAGCTGTGACAGTATCAGTCAGTTCCATTTTGTCTTCGCCTTCCAGACCCATCAGCTCCGTTAGACGGGCACGCGCACGGTTCACACGGCTCTTGATCGTTCCTGTCTTCACGCCGCACATCTCTGCGGCTTCGTCATAGGAAAAACCTCCCGCGCCAACCAGAACCAAGGCTTCACGCTGCTCGTCACTTAAGTGCTCAAATGCCGCGTTGAAGTCCTGCATGTGGAGCCGCCCGTCATGATCGGGTTTCTGGGCAAGGGCACCAGTGAGCACACCATCAGCGTCCTCCACTTCGGATTTGCGTTTGCGGTTAAAAGAATAATAAGTATTGCGCAAAATGGTGAATAGCCAGGCCCGCATGTTCGAGCCGGGATTAAACTTCTCGATATTAGCCCAGGCCTTGACGACAGTGTCTTGCACCAGGTCATCGGCAGTGGCGCTATTGCGGGCAAGACTGATGGCAAAGGCGCGCAGTGCACCCAAGTGGTTGACCAACTCATCTCTGGGATCTGGCGCGGCCTCAGTCATCGGAAGATTTCTCTTCTAGCTGATGTGGATTGTGCGCCTCGAGCGCTTCCTTTTCCTTCAGTTTCTTCAAAAGATCAGTAAACCTGTCGGGCACAGGCTCACTTGCGATCTGATCAAAGGCTCGTTTAAGGTTCTCATCAATTTCGCGGTCGGCCTGTTCGTTGCGCGGCCGGGCGTGTTGTGGTCGTTTCATGCAATCCAACAGTTTTCTGCGCAGCTTTTGGAACTAAACGCTTTGAGGCGCGTTTGGTTCCATATCTATTGTAAAAAAAGGGACTACGCAAAATGACCGCTCAATCGGGAGAACTGATCGCCAGTCAGATCGGCGCTAACCTGCCCTATTTGCGCCGCTATGCCAGGGCGCTGACCGGCAGTCAGGACACCGGTGACAAGTATGCGCTGGCGACGCTCGAAGGCATTCTTGCTGGCGAAGAAGATTATGACAGCACGCTGTCTCCCAAATTAGCGTTGTTCCGCGTCTTTCATGCTATCTGGTCCTCTTCAGGAGCTCCCGCCGCGGAAAATGAAGACGAGCCCAGTCTGGCAGCCAAGGCACAGAAACACTTGCGGCGGCTTACACCGAACACCCGAGAAGCGCTTCTGCTTCACACCATCGAAGAGTTCAGCGCAAAAGATACCGGCAGAATCATGGGCGTGAGTGAAAAAGAAGCCTCTGAACTGATTTCAATTGCTTACGAGGAAATGGCTCGCGCCACCTCTGGCCAGGTTATGATCATCGAAGATGAGGCGGTTATTGCAATGGATCTCGAAGCGATCGTGACCGGAATGGGCCATAGCGTGACGGGTATCGCCCGCACAGAAACCCGCGCGAAGGAGGTGGCCGCACAGGTTTCGGCGGACCTCATCCTGTCTGACATCCAGCTGGCAGACAACTCCAGCGGCATCGACGCGGTGAATGGGATCCTGGCAACTCATGGCGAACGGCCAGTGATTTTCATCACGGCCTATCCTGAACGCCTGCTGACAGGTGAGGGGCCGGAACCGGCGTTCTTGATTTCAAAACCTTATACTGAGGAGCAGGTGCGTTCGGCAGTGAGCCAGGCGATGTTCTTTTCGTCCACCGAAACGCTGAAGGCCTGATTAAGCTTAGTGGAGAGAGGTGCTCAGTCCAGGTCCGTATTGGCAACGGAGCAATAAATGCTCCGTTAGTCATGCACAAGCTAAGTCCATTGGGCAGGTGCTGCAAACAACGTTGTATTCTAGACGTTTAAAGCAATCTGTTTGCTGCTGCTTCGCTGTCTTGGATTCTGCTGGCGCAATGAAGACTAGTCTTCAGCGCCAGCTAAAACACAGATTGACAGTTTGGGCACCTTTCATACCAGTTTAAGCCAGATACCGCGCGCGGATGAGTGGGGGTTCACGCCAGTGTGGCAATCCGGCTCTGACTTGGTGGAACCGGCAGACTCGCAAAATTTGGTTGCTGCAAGCGCTAACGTAATTTGTGCTCTTTTTCCAAATTCAGTCGCCGAAGCAGCAAATGCCCCATTAGTTTTGCTTATCCATGAGTTTCATATCGTGTGTTGACAGAAGGCCGCGAAAGGGCCCGCATGCACCAGCAGCTGTTTGTAACCGCCTCCTGTGGCCGGTATTTTCCCGGCGGCGGTCAAGAGCTCCTTCCAGCCGATCAGGGCTGAAACCGCGGAAATGTCCTGCACATCAAGCTAGTTGTTATCTCTAGAAGTGCAGCGGAGTTTGGAATGAGCAGTACCCCTCTTACTTTCGCAGACCGTCACCAACGATTGAAGTTCTTCCGGTTTGCGCCATGGCAATGCTCAATTCTTCGCTAAGGGCATTCCAAAGTTGTTCCAGCCCCGGCTCACCAGCAGCCGCTATCGCGTATTGCAGAATCCGGCCGATAAAGACGAAGTCCGCACCCACTGTAAGAGCTTTGAGAACATCCTCGCCTGACCGGAGGCCGCTGTCATAGAAAACTGGGGCCTCCGGACCCACCGCCGCACGTATTTTCCTGAGCATCTCTATCGGTGCCGGAGTTGCTTCCAATTGGCGCGCGCCATGGCTGGAAACCTGGATGGCATCAACGCCTGCAGCGACCAGGGTGCGGGCATCTTCTACGTCGAGCACGCCCTTCACCACCAGCTTGCCGGGCCAGAGATCGCGCAGCCGCGCCAGTGTGTCCCAAGTGGCGCGCGCCCGGCTTTCGGTTCGGTCGAATTCGTAGCCCTCCATCTCGAAATTCGCCATCACTGGCTTACCTTTCATCAAAGTGGTCAGAGACCAGCGCGGATGCAGGGCAAAATCAATGAACTGCCGCGGGCCGATGCGGAACGGCATCTTGAAGCCGTGGCGCAGCTCGCGCGGGCGGCGGCCGACCTCGGGCACATCGACCGTGAGCACCAGCGTCTGATAGCCGGCCGCGCGGGCGCGCTCGGCCAGCTTGAAGGTGCCAGTGCCGTCGCCGCTGAAATAGAGCTGGAACCAGGCATAGCCCTCTGACGCCGCCAGGATGGTCTCCAAAGGAGTCGAGGCGACGGTGGAAACCCCATGCGGCACACGGTAGCGCGCCGCCAGCCGGGCCAGCATCAGGTCGGCCCCGGGGGCCGACAGGTTGCACATGCCCATGGGGGCAATGCCGAAGGGCCGGTCCGCCTCGGCACCGAAAACCCGGGTGGCCAGCGAGCGCTGGCTGACATCGCGCAGGATACGGGGCCGCAGGGTGATGGCGTCCAGGGCAGCGCGGTTGCGCGCCGCCCCGGTTTCCTGTCCGGCGGCGCCGTCGATATAGTCAAACACCATCCAGGGCAGCCGCCGCCGGGCCAGGCGCCGGGCATCCTCGGCGGAATGGATGGCGCCTGCGCCCATCAGCCGGCCACGGCCTTCATGAAGCGGTCGCGGATCACCACTGGGTCCATCGTGATCACCGGCATCTTGGCGTTGCCGCTGTCGCATTTGACCACCAGCACGGTGGCTTCACCGCTGGCGAGCGCTTCCTCCAGCGCCGGCCCGGTGTCCTTGTCCTGCACCTCCACCACCCGGGCGCAGCCAGCGGCGCGGGCCATGCCCGCCAGATCGGTGCGCTGGCTGGTATAGGTTGGCTGATCACCGGTGGAGCCATAGGAGCCGTTGTCGATGATCATCAGGATGTAATTGCCGGGGGCATTGTTGCCGATGGTGGGCAGGGTGCCGAGATTGGTGAGGATCGAGCCGTCACCGTCGATCACGATCACCGGTTTCGGCTGCGCCAGCGCCAGCCCCAACCCGATGGAGGAAGCCAGCCCCATGGTGCCCAGCATATAGAAATTTGTCGGCTGGTCGTCGATCGCGTGCAGCTCCTGGCTGGGAATGCCGATGTTACAGACCACCAGCTGGTCCCGCAGGATGGGCGCGATCTCTTTCAGGATTTCGGAACGGATCATTGGTCGCCATAGCCTCCCCAGAAGTTGGCGTCGGTCAGGATGGCAACGGGCTTGTTGCACATGAAGGTGTATTTCAGGATGTTGTCCAGCTCCTCGACATCTTTCTGCCAGTGGAAGTGGTAGGCCGGGATATTGAGCTGGGCCAGCAGCGCCTTGGTATGCACCGCCATTTCAACCTGGCAGGCCACCGGCTCGCGCAGCTCGCCGCGGTAGGAAATCAGCATCGGCAACGGCATCCGGTAGTATTGGATCAGCGTTGCCAGCGTGTTGATGGTGACCCCGATGGCGGTGTTCTGCATGATGATGGCGGGACGCTTGCCGCCCATCCAGGCGCCGGCGCAGAGCCCCATGCCCTCGTCCTCCTTGTTGGAGGGGATGTGAAAGATGTCGTCGCGCTGGTCGATCTCCTCGATCACGCCGGCCAGTTGCTTGCAGGGCACGGTCGTGACGAAGGAGACGCCGTTGGCGGCCAGATCGTCAGCGATCCTCTTGTCTATGTTCATGGTGGGTAGCCTTTGCTTCGGAGGTCGTGTTTCTGAGTCAGGAAGTGCGGCAGACATGCACCGCGCAAGGTGCGTGGCGGACCACGCGGGCGGCTGTCGAGCCGAGGAAAAAGTCGCTAAGCCCCGGTTTGTGGGAGCCGACAACGATGCAGTCCATGCCGTGCTGCTCTGCGTATTCGACAATGGCGCGATAGGACCGGCCTTTGACGATTTCCGCCGTCACATTGTCCAGGCCTGCGGTCTTGGCCGCGAGCAACTGGCGGGCCTTGTCGAAGCCTTCGCGCACGGTGTCTTCATCCAGGTAGGCGGTGACCGAACTGTGCACCGCCTCATAGACATGCAGCGCGGTGATCTGCCCGCCCGGATTGCACAGGGTGGCGGCGGCCTTCAGCGTGGTCTCAGAGACCCCGTGATCCAGGGCCATGGGAACCAGGATTTTGTCATACATGGTTGCTCTCCGTTTGCTCCGTGCGCGGGCTCATGCCCAGGGGTCGAGGATGATCTTGGGTGCCGCCACCGCGCCGGACCGCAGGTCGCGGAAGGCAGCTGCGCCGTCCGACAGTGGCCGCTGCTCAGTCCAGTCTAGCGGGCCGAGACGGCCGTCGAAGATTGCCTGCGCAGTGTCGCGGAAATCCTGCGCGGTATAGGTGTAGGTGCCGATGAACGTGATTTCCTGCAGCGTCATGCGGCGGATTTCCAGGCCGCCCGCGTCCTCGCCCAGTCCGACATGGGCAATCACCCCGCCGGGCGCGGCAGTTGCTGAGGCCGCGGCGCGGGTGGCGGCATAGCCCACGGCGTCCACCACCAGCGTCGCCATGCCCTGAAACTCCGCCACCACCTTTTGCCCGCAGCGGTCCGTCAGGAAGGCCCGGCGCGCTTCGTTCGGCTCCTGGATGGTCACCTCCGCCACCCCCATCGCCCTGAGCGCCAATGCCGCAGCCAGGCCGATGGCGCCGCCGCCGATCACCAGCGCGCCGGGCTCCGTGCTTGGGTGCAGCGCCTCCAGTGCCAGCCGGGCGGCGTGCCAGCTGACCGCCAGCGGTTCGGCCAGCGCGGCCTTTTCCAGCGGCACCGCCTCCGGCACGGTCAGAAGGTTGCGCTCCGGCATCGCCACGAACTGGGCAAAGGCACCCTCGCGCGGGGGCATGGAGATGATCTGGCGGCTGGCGCAGAGGTTTTCGCGCCCCGATGCGCAGGCAGCGCAGCTGCCGCAGGTCACCAGCGGATTGATCGTCACCCGGCGGCCTGCTTGCGGTCCGTTTTCGATCACCCCCGCGGCTTCATGCCCCAGGATCAGTGGCGCGGGCCTGCGGTTGTCATGGCCCAGATAGGCGTGCATGTCCGACCCGCAAATGCCGGAGGCGCGGATGCGGATCAGATGTTCGCCGTCCCGGCCCGCTGCCATTGGCACATCGCGCAGCGCAAGCGTTTCAACCCCTTCATAAACCAAGGCTTTCATTTCGCCGTGAACCCCCCGTCAACCATCAGGATTTGTCCGGTGACATAGGCCGACGCCTCCGAGCACAGGAACAGCAGCGGCCCGTCGATATCCTCCATCCGGCCGTTGCGGCCGATGCAGGTCTGCGCCGCATTGCGGGCGGCGCGGGCGTCATCCTCGAATACCGCCTGGGTCAGCTCAGTCGGGAAGAACCCCGGCCCGATCGCGTTGGCGGTGATTCCATGAGACGACCAGGCTTCCGCCATGGCGCGAGTTAGCTGGCCAATCCCGCCCTTGCTGGCGCCATAGGCAATGCCGCCGGGAAAGGCGCGGGTTGTCTGGAGCGAGGCGAAATTGACGATCCGTCCCCAGCCCCGCTCCTTCATCGCCGGCACCAGCGCCTGGCTCAGGAAGAAGGGCGCCGAAAGGTTCAGCGCCAGGGTCTGATCCCAGCCCTCCGCTGTCACCTCATCCGCGGCTTGCCGCGTGTTGACGCCCGCCGCATGCACCAGGATGTCCGGCGCCCCGAAGGGGGCGGAGACCGCCTGCCGCAGCGCTTCCAGCCCGCTGCGGTCCGCAACATCTGCGGCCGCATATGCGGCCGTCGGCCCGATCTCCGCGCAGAGGCTTTCCAAAGCCTCCGCTCGCCGCGCCACCACCACCACCTGCGCCCCGGCTGCGGCCAGCGCGATCGCTGCCCGCCGGCCCAGACCAGAGCTGGCGCCGGTGATGCAGGCGGTCCGGCCTGCCAGATCGAACAGGGCTCGCGGGTCAGCCATTGGCGGTCAGGTCAAAGGTTTCATCCGGGAAATACTTGGCCAGCCGCACGTCGGCCGCGCGGGCGTGGCCCTCCATCCCCTCCAGCCGGGCAATCCGCGCGGTGGCCTCGGCCACCGGCTTCGAGCCCTCGCGGGTGGCGCGCTGCCAGGTGACGATCTTCATGTATTTGTGGACACTGAGACCACCGGTATAGCTGGCCGCCCGCGAGGTCGGCAGCACGTGGTTGGTGCCCGCCGCCTTGTCCCCGTAAGAGACCGTGGTCTCCTCGCCCAGGAACAGCGAACCGTAGCAGGTCAGTTGCTCCAGCCACCAGTCCAGGTCCTCTGCCTGCACGGTCAGGTGCTCGGGCGCGTATTCGTCGGAACAGGCGGCCATATCCTCGCGGGCCGCACAAAGGATCACCTCGGCATAGTCGCGCCAGGCCGCGGTGGCGTTCTCGCGGTTCACCTCGGGCAGATCGTCGATGTAGCCGGGCACTAGCCGCATTACTTCTTCCGCCAGGGCGCGGTTGTCCGTCACCAGCCAGACCGGAGAGTTGTAGCCATGCTCTGCCTGGCTCACCAGATCGGTGGCGACGATATGGGCATCCGCGGTGCTGTCGGCCAGGATCAGGCTGTCGGTGGGGCCTGCGATCATGTCGATGCCGACACGGCCGAACAGGATGCGCTTGGCCTCCGCCACGAACTGGTTGCCGGGGCCGACCAGGATATTGGCCTTGGGCAAACCGAACAGTCCGAAGGTCATCGCCGCGACGCCCTGCACGCCGCCCATCGCCATGATCTGGTCCGCGCCGCAGATGTGGGCGGCATAGACGATGGCGGGGGCCACGCCCACCCCGGGACGCGGCGGCGAGCAGGCGGCGATGTGCTTGCAGCCGGCCACCTTGGCGGTGGTCACGGTCATGATGGCGCTGGCGATATGGCTGTAGCGCCCGCCAGGCACATAGCAGCCTGCCGCGTCCACCGGGATCACCTTTTGTCCGGTGACAAACCCGGGAGAGATTTCGGTTTCCACATTCTGCATCGTGCTTTTCTGCAGCTCCGCAAAGCGGCGCACATTGTCGTGGGCGAACCGGATGTCGGCCTTCAGCTTCTCCGGCACTTGCGCACAGGCGGCCTCGATCTCCTCGGCCGTCAGCAGCACATTGCCTTCGTACCGGTCGAATTTGGCGGCATATTCCAGAGCCTTGGCATCGCCGCCGACCTCAATATCATCCAGGATGCCCTGCACGATCTTATGAGTCTCGGAGGCATCCGACTTGGGGGTCAAGGCGGCTTTTTTTAGGTATTCACGGGTCATTTCCGGGGGTCCTACTTGTAGATATCAGGAAGCAGCGTGGTCGAGATCGGCGGGAAATAGGCGATCAGCAGCACCACGATCAGCATGGTCAGCACGAAGGGCACGGCGCGGGCGGCGATCTTGAGGATGGATTCGCCGGTGATGCCGGAGACGACGAACAGGTTCAGCCCCAGCGGCGGGGTGATGAAGCCCACACCCAAAGCGGTGATCATCATGATGCAGAACTGGATTTCGTTCATGCCGATGTTGTCCGCCAAGGGCTTCAGGATCGGCGCCAGGATCACGATGTTGGGGGTTGTCTCCATTACGCAGCCGGCGGCGATCAGGATGCAGATCATCAGGAGGATCAGCAGCGAGGGATCATCGGTCAGCCCGGTCACCGCGGTCACGAAACCCTGCGGCACGCCCATGATGGCCAGCGCCTCGGCCAGCGGGGCGGAGAAGGCGATGATCGGCAAGATCACCCCGTTCACCTTGGCAGAGCTGACCAGCATCGCCGGGAAGTCCGACAGCTTCAGGGTGCCGAGCAGGAAGCCCATCAGGATGGTGACGACGACCGCGGTGGCGCCGGCCTCGGTCGGGGTCAGGCGGCCTGAGAAGATGCCGTAGAAGATGATCCCCGGCACGACGAAGGCATACCAGCCGGATTTTAGCGCATGGCCCAGGTTGCCCAGCCACTCGCCCAGTCCCATATTGCCGCCGGTCTCATAGGTATAGAGCCGGTTCATGATGATGTTGGTGACCAGGATCGACACCAGGATCGCCAGACCCGGGATCAGCGCGGCCAGAAACAGGGTGGATGCGGAAATGCCGAGTACCAGACCGATGATGATATAGGCGATGGAGGGCGGGATCAGGATGCCGGTGCAGGCGCCCGCCGCCACCAGCGCGCAAGCATAAGGCCGCGGATAGCCGCTTTCGACCAGCCGCGCGATGGTCATCCGGCCCACGGCGGCAGCACCGGCGGCGTCAGAGCCGGAGATCGCCGCGAACATGCCGCAGACCAGCACCGTGGCAGAGCCGAAGCCGCCCCGTGTCCAGCAGGTCAGCGCCTCGGCCACATCCAGGAACTTCTTGCTGAGCCCGGTCCGAACCAGCACATCGCCGGTCAGGATGAACAAGGGCACCGCGGTCAGCGCAAAAGCGTCGATGCCGGTGAACAGGCTTTCGCCGATGGCGCTGAGCGGCAGGTCGCCAGACATCACCAGCATGGTGATCGCCGCCGCGCCAATGGCGGCCCAGACCGGCACTGCCAGCGCAATCAGCGCCACGAACATGATCACTGGCAGGTAGAAGTCCCAGCCCAGCTCGACTGTTTGGTTGAGTGAATTCCACAGCATCGCTTAAGGCCCCTCAATCAAACAGCTTGTCGCCTTCAAAGACGGGGGTGCCGTCGCGAAGGCTGCGGTAATCGCGCAGGAAGGATTGCAGCAGGCGCCAGATCATCAGGGCAAAGCCCGCGGGCACCGCCATCAGGAACCACACCATCGAGATGCGCAGCCCGTGGCTGACCGATCCGAATTTGGCGGAGACCAGCACCGTCTCGAACGACCAGTAAAGCGCGACCAAGGCCACGATGAACATCACCAGGTCGCCGAAGATGTAGACCAGCGCCTTGGTGCGAGGCCCCAGGTAATGCAGGATCACGTCGATACGGATGTGGGCGCGCTCCTTGACCGCCGCCGCGGCGCCGATCCAAGCCAGGTAGATAAAGGAATAGCGGACGATTTCCTCGCCCCAGATCGAGGAAAAGGCAAACAGCTCGCGCCGGATCACCTCGACCGCCATGGTGATGACCAGCATCACATAGAACACCAGGAGCAGCCAGCGTTCTGCGTTCTTGTCGATGTTTCGCAGGATGTGCATTGCCATTCCCGGGGTTCAGGCACACCCCCTCAGCCAGCCCGGCGGGCTGTTGCGAAGGCTGCTGTTGAAAAATGCGGGGGCCGGATGAAGGCGCTCCCGCCCTCTTAGGCTCAGGCGTCGTGGACGTAGTATTTGCCCTGGGTGCCTGCGGCCTCTTCCAGCTTGGCGAAGTTGTCCATCGAGCCTGCCAGCTCGGTCTTGAAGGAATCCCACTCGCTGCGCTGATAGCCGCCGGCTTCCTGCCACTCGCCCAGCTGATCGTCGCTCAGAGCATGGAATTCGACACCGGCCTTGGTCAGTTCCGCCATCGCATAGGCGCGGGCGGAGGGCACTTTGGACAGGTTCTGATGCGCGGTCATTTCCGATCCCCACATCACGCCGTCCTGCACGTCGGCAGGCAGTGAATTGAACCATTCCAGATTGCAGGAATAGACCTGACTGTCTGGCACCGCCTGGGTGAAGGTCACATGGCTCAGGATATCCTTGAAGCCAAAGACATAGAGTGCCCCGACGGAGGGATCGAGCGCATCCGCCACCCCCTGCTTGATGGCGGAGGGCGTCTCGCCCCAGGCCACCGGCGTCGGGTTGGCACCGACCATGCGGTAATACTGCTGCAGCATCTTGGATCCCGGCACCCGGAATTTCACTCCGGCCATGTCGCCCGGCGACATCACCGCGTTGCCGCCCTTGCGCACCGCCACGACGCGGGGGTCGATATTGACATAGAACAGCGCCTTGAAGCCTGCGGCCTCCACTTTTGGGTGCACTTCCGCGTTCCAGAAATCGGAGGTCACCAGATTGGTGAAACGCTGGTTGGAGCCGCAGAGATAGGGCATGTTGATCAAGTCAACAGTGGAGGCGAAAGGCGCAAAATTCGACAGCGAATGCTGCGCTGCCTGAATGGTTCCGCCCTGCACCTTCTGCACCAATGCGCCGCCCGCACCCAGCTGGCCGCCAGGGGCCAGCTTGACATAGATCTTGCCATTGGTGGCGTTTTGGATGTTCTCCTTGAGATCCAGCTGCATGATCGGATAGCTGCGCGACGCGCCCAGCACATAGGCCGTGGCAACGGTCATGATATGCTCCGCTGCACGTTCCCGCTCTTTCTCTTCCTTGGCGGTTTGCGCGGCGGCTTCGGACGACCAAAGAACCCCGCCGGCGCCGGCCACCAGCGCCGCGGTGAAAGAGCCGGTCGAGGCCAGTTTCAGAAAATTGCGGCGCTCAGCAGATTTGAGGCCATCCTTGCCATTCGTCATTGTCTTCCTCCCTAAAGATCCGTCAGCTGCCGTTCTTGTTCTTGTGGTCAGCCTCGCGCTTGAGAATGGCCGCCACGAACAGGATCGAGGCAGCGAACAGAACCAGCATCTCTCCGACATCGCCCAGGAAGCCGCCGCCGCCAAACGCACCCATGGCGACATTGGCAAAGAACACGGCAAAGACGGCAGCGGCAGCCCAGAGAAACATCGCAAATTCCCGGTTTGTTATCCCAATCCCATTTGTAAGCGCTTACATTAATAATGCAAGCGCTTACATTGATAGCTGGCAAGCGCTGCATTTTGTGGTATGACGAGGGGCAAAGGAAATGGCAGACGTCACATGGGAAAAACCCGCTCAGCTCCGACACTTAACGATGTTGCAAAGGCCGCGGGCGTTTCCACCGCCACGGTGTCGCGCTGCCTGAATTCTCCGGATCGGGTGATCGAGGCAACCCGCCAGAGGGTGATGCAGGCGGTCGAATCACTGGGCTACACGCCGAATTTCGCGGCGCGCGTGATGGCAGCCAAACGCAGCTTCACCATCGGCGCCATCATTCCGACCATGGACAACGCCATTTTTGCCCGCGGCCTGCAGGCCTTTCAAGACCAGCTGCACGAGAAGGGCTATACGCTCCTGGTGTCCAGTTCGGTCTACGACCCTGAGGCGGAACGCGAGCAGATCCGCACCCTGGTGGCCCGCGGCGCCGACGGGCTGCTGCTGATCGGGCACGCGCGCGACGCAGAAATCTACGAGTATCTGGAGCGCCACCAGATCCCGTCACTGGTCGCCTGGTCCTACGATCCCGAGGCACAGCGGCCCTCTGTCGGTTTCAGAAACACAGACGCAATGTGCGAACTGGCGCGGAGCGTGATTTCGGCCGGCCACCGGCGGATTGCCATGATCTCGGGCATGACACAGGGCAACGACCGGGCGCAGGGCCGTTTGCAGGGCGTCAGGCAGGCAATGGAGGAGGGTGGACTGGACACCAGCGACTTAAAAGTGATCGAAACAGCATATGAAATTGACAAGGGGGCTGAGGCCTTTGCCCAGTTAATGGACCTGACGCCTCGCCCAACAGTGGTTATATGCGGCAACGATGTACTGGCTGCAGGGGCCGTGCACGAAGCACGAAAGTTGGGGATTAAGGTACCAGAGCAGGTATCCGTCACGGGCTTTGATGATATCGAGCTGGCGGAGATCGTTAGCCCAGCCCTGACCACCGTTCACGTTCCGCACCGAGAAATGGGACGCAAGGCAGCGTGCGAACTGACAGCAATGGTTGAAGGCAAGTCGGAAGGCAGAACAATCTGCATCAGTACAAGGCTTGTTACCCGCGACTCTTTGGCAATGCCGCCTTTTCTTTCATAAAGAAAGACTCGCAAAATAGGTTAGTGCACCTGACACTTACGGAATAGCAAATTCCAAATGGTCCGCCCGAGACTCACCTGATCGTTTCATTTCCGGCACCACCGCTCCCGGTCGCCCCAAATGAGGACAGTCTGATTGGAGCATTTTCCTCCAAACATGAAACGGTGAATTGCCAAGCCGGAAAGTTACCTCACTTCCGCTTCAAGAAACATCAGGTTTCGGACTGGCTAATGAGTTTTGCACCAAAACGTGTCAGATCAATTTCCCAAGAGCTCTGGCTCCTTTTTGCAAGGACGGCAGGAACTCCATCAACTCAGACAAACTGCGGCGCTGCACTGGGGCATGAACCGAGAGTGTGGCTAGCAGCCGGTTGCGGGCATCCCTGACTGGAACAGCAACGGCGGCCATTCCAGCTATGAATTCCTCATCATCAGTGGAATAATCGCGGCTTTCGATCGTCTCAAGCTCTTCGCTGAGCGCATCAGGATCCGTACAGGTCTGCCCGGTTAACGCTTCGAGAGTACGCGCACGCAAGACAGCTACCCGTGTGCTTGGTTTTAGAGTAGATAGATACATCTTGCCACTTGCTGTGCAATGGAAGGGAACCTGAGTGCCTATTGGCAGTTGAATACGCAGTGGCCATTTGGTTTCCACCCGGTCCAAATAAAGCATCCCCTCACGGTCCGGGATTGCCAGATTGCATGTTTCTCCCAATTCTTCAGCAACGCCTTTGAGAATGATCAAACGCGCTGTGCTCAAATGTTCCGACGACATAGTAGCAAGTGCCAGCTTGCGCAGCCTCGGCCCGGGCCCGTAGGCCCGCCCGTCGAGGTCGCGCTGCAGGAAACCCTCGGCCTCGGCTGTTTGCATCAGCCGGTGCACGGTGGGCTTGGGCAGGCCCATCGCCTCGATCATCTCGGCCGGCTTCACCGCGACGCCGCGGCGGGCGACCTCCTCCAGCAGCACCAGAAGGCGCAGGTTGGTGGGGATCTGCCCCTCTTTCTTTTCCGGCGCATCTGCTGCCATCGCCGCCTCATCGCTACTTGTTGGGCAGCAGCACCAGCGCGAAATCAGGAACCAGTGAGACCAGTACCCAGACCCCGATCAGGGCTGCAAGGTAAGGAACCGTATAGCGGAGCAGGCGGAAATACGGAACACCGGTCACACCGGATGCGACGTAGAGGTTCAGCCCGTAGGGCGGGGTGATGAAGCCGATGGAGGCGCCGACTAGGAAGATCACTGAGAAATGGATCGGGTCGACCCCAACAGAGGCCGCGATGGGGGCCAGGATCGGCGCCAGGATGATGGTCACCGGCAGGCTTTCCAGCACCATGCCGGAGAAGAACACGATGACCATCGAGGTGAACAGCACCGCATGGTAGCCACCCATTGAAGTGACAAACCCGCCGATCGCCTGCTGCGCCCCGAGGAGCGACAGGATCTGCTGCATCACCACGGAAATCGCGATCAGCGGCGC
This sequence comes from Leisingera sp. ANG-M6, assembly GCF_000813905.1. Classification (NCBI taxonomy): domain Bacteria; kingdom Pseudomonadati; phylum Pseudomonadota; class Alphaproteobacteria; order Rhodobacterales; family Roseobacteraceae; genus Leisingera; species Leisingera sp. ANG-M6. Next base: position 18,524 of record NZ_JWLG01000004.1, on the reverse strand, counting down.
CAGAATGCCAGTGATCTGGGCCGAGCGCACCACGATGCCGGGGATCTGCGGGATGGTGAAACCCTCAACCACCAGCATTTCAGCATAGGATTTTTCTTCCCACGTCTTGTCACTGCGGGCACCGGTGATTTTGGTCACCACCCAAGACAGCACGCCCGCAATCACGCAGAAACCAACGGTAACGCCCGCCGCCTCAGTAGGGGAGAACTTGCCGGTGTAGATGCCCCACAGCACCAGCCCGATGGCAAAGAAGCCAAGCCAGGCGCCGAAGGCTGTTTTCAGGACCCGGTTCAGCTGCAAGGGGATCAGGAAGCCCCAGCCGTTCTTGCGGCAGATGATCCAGCAGGCCAGCTGCATGCCGATGACCATCATCGCGCCAGGCAGGATGCCCGCGACGAACAGGTCGGAAATCGGCAGGTTCATCAGGAACCCGTAGACGATAAAGATGATCGACGGCGGGATGATGATGCCCACGGTGCCGCCCGCGGCGGCGGTGGCCGCCGAGAAACGCTCGTCATAGCCGCCCTTGACCATTTCCGGGTGCAGCATCGAGCCGATGGTGGCCGTTGTCGCCGAGTTAGAGCCTGAAATGGCGGCAAACAGCCCGCAGGCGCCGAGCGAGGCCATCGCCAGCCCGCCGCGCATCCAGCCAAGGCAGGCATAGGCAAAATCCGAAAGGCGCCGGGCGATGCCGGACTGGTTGATCAGGTCGCCGGTCAGGATGAACAGCGGCATCGCCAGGAGCGCAAAGCCCTTGTTGAACACATTCAGAAGCTCCGCCCCCATGTTGTCGAGCGTCAGCCCCAGCACGAAGGAGCAACCGATCACCCAATAGCCGATCACCAGCAGCACCGGCACGCCCAGCATGAACAGGAAGGTGACCCCAATCGAGATCAGCGTGACCCAGGTTCCCGTATCCATTACACGTCTCCTCCGATCACAGCCTGTTTGATCAGCGGCGCGCCGCTGCGGTAGTTGCGGATGTCGTCGGCCAGGTTTTCAAACACCCGGGCGATCATCAGGACAAAGGACAGGGGCGCGGTGATCAGGAACCACCACTGCAGCACGCTGTCGGTGCCCAGCACGATCTGGAAGTTCGAGGCCGACAGCGCCGTCAGCCGGGTGGTGGTGACAAAGACGATCACCGCAAAGCCGAACCACAGGACCGCATCCAACGTCAGGCAGCCCATCTGCGCCCAGCGGGGCATGACGGTGCGGAATTCCGAGAAGCTGAGATGGGTCCGCAGCCGCACGTTGAAGGCGGCCCCGAACCAAGCCATGATCATGAACAGCAGCGGCGGAATGGTGGTGGACCAGGGCTGCTGGTTCTTGAACACGAAGCGGTCAATCACACCCCAGAAAATGATGAAGGCAATCGCCAGGTAGCTCCACACCATGATGGTGCGCTCCAGGTGCCGGTCCATCAGCGGCACCAGCCGGTAGACCAGCATCACCAGAAGGCCGCCGAGCGCGGCGGCGGCGGTGCCCAGCACCCAAGCGGCATTGCTTTCCAGGGCATTGCGGATTTCCCAGCTATCCTGGGACGCGAAGGCGCTGAAAATGGCAGCGATATCCGGCCAAAGCTGCATGTGTTCCTCCCCTCATTGCCCCTGTGATCCTGCCGGATCCTGTCGGGCAAACAAGGCCGACGCAATCTGGCACCGGCCCTATGCTCATTGTTCAGGCCTTTGTCAGCCCTTCCACCAGCGGCGCGGTTCTACGTTTTCGGGCTTCATGTCTTTGTCGACTTCGCGCGCGATGGTGTAGATTTCCTGGTAGGTGTCGATGCCGCCAGCCCATTTGTTCAGGCGGTCGCGCCACTGCTCCCACAGCTGCGGCTGGAACTCGGGCGAGCACATTTCCTCGGCCATGCGGATTTCGCTGTCTGGCAGGAAGGCCGGGCGGACGCCGTGTTCCGCAAACACCGTGCCCGGCAGCTGCGGGTCGGAGAAGCCGACGGTCTTCACCAGCGCCGCCTCGTTTGCAGCCTGCACATGGGCCTGTGCCCAATAGGCGCTCTCCATCACCGCGTCCTGCAGATAGCCCTCGAGGCCGTCGAAGACCTTCGCCGACATCGAGGTATGCTCGGTGCCGCAGAAGAACTTGAGATCGACGGACTGCGAGACCACTGGCGCCATGTTGGCATAGGCCACTGCGGAAGCCCAGGTTTCGGCGCCGTCGATCAGGCCCTGCTTCAGGCCGTCGAGGGTCTCTTCCCATGCCACTGGCACAGGGTTCAGGTTCAGGGCATTCATCGCAATCCGGCCCAGCTGGGTGCCGGTAACGCGGTTCTTGGTCCCGAACAGCTGCTCCAGCTTGGTGATGGTCGGCTGGTCCTTGTATTTCAAGCCCAGCTGGATGCCGCGCAGCTCGCAATGGCTGAACAGGAACTTCAGGCCGTGGCGCTTCTCCAGCGGGTCGCGCAGGATATCCTGGCTCTTCGGGTGATAGAGGAAATGGTACTGGGACGCGCGGCCTGGGAACATGAAGGCATAGTCCAGCACGTTCAGGTATGGTGCGCCGCCGGCCGAGTTCTGGGTTGAAGCGGCGTAGATGTCGACAATCCCCTGCTGGGTTTTCTCGACGCAGCTAAGCTGGCCGCAGATCTGGTTGTCGCCGATGAACTCTATACGGATCTCGCCGTCGGTACGAGCCTCAAGGTCCCGGGCAAACTCCAGCGCGCCGGCCCGTTCGATCAGCAGGTTGCGCGCGTTGAAGCCGGAAGCGCCGAACTTCAGCGTGTGCTTGGCGGGCTTAGCGTAGCGCTTCTCATAGATCGATTCCGCAGCCGAGGCGAGATTCGCCAGGCTCATCGCGCCGCCGAAACCGCCTGCTGCCAGCAGCGTCGAGCTCATCCCGTAAGTGCCTGCAACGCGGAACAGATCCCGCCGCGAAATACGGCTCAGTTTGTTAGTAAGCCCCATAATTCTCCTCCCTAAGATCAATTATTGAGACGTTTCGTATCAAAAAAGCCTAGATTATTTCCTGCGATCTGTATAGAAGTTTTTTCCACACAAGCCGGAGAGAAGGTCGTGGAAGCAGATTTCATTGTTATCGGAGCGGGGTCATCGGGGTGCGTCATCGCCAACCGGCTGAGCGCCAACCCAAGCAACAAGGTGGTGCTGCTGGAGGCAGGCGGGCGGGATATCAATCCCTGGATCCACATCCCTGTTGGCTACTTCAAGACGATCCACAACCCCTCGGTCGACTGGTGCTACAAGACCGAACCGGATCCGGGCCTGAACGGCCGTTCGATCGAATGGCCCCGCGGCAAAGTTCTAGGTGGCTCATCTTCTCTGAACGGGCTTCTGTATGTGCGCGGACAGCCGCAAGACTATGACCGCTGGCGCCAGATGGGGAACATCGGATGGGGCTGGGAGGATGTTTTGCCGCTGTTCAAACGCTCCGAGAACAACGAGCGCGGCGAAGATGAATTCCATGGCACCGGCGGTCCGCTGTCGGTTTCCAACATGCGCATCCAGCGCCCCATAACGGATGCCTGGGTCGCGGCTGCGCAGGCGGCGGGATACCCGTTCAACCCGGATTACAACGGCGCCACCCAGGAGGGCGTCGGTTTCTTCCAGCTCACGTCCAAGAAAGGCCGCCGCTGCAGCGCCGCCGTGGCCTTCCTGAATCCGGTGAAGAAACGCGAGAACCTGCAGATCATCACCCGAGCGATGGTGCAGAAGGTCGACATCCAGGACGGCCGCGCCGTGGCGGTTCTGTACAAGGACAGGTCGGGGCAAATGCAGCGCATCACCGCGCGGCGCGAGATCGTACTGTCGGGCGGCGCCATCAACTCGCCCCAGATCCTGATGATGTCGGGCATAGGCGAGGCGGCACAGCTTGCCGAACACGGCATTGAGGTCAAAAAAGACCTCTATGGCGTCGGCAAAAACATGCAGGACCATTTGCAGGCGCGGCTGGTTTACAAATGCAATGAGCCGACGCTGAACGACGAGGTCCGCACCCTGTTCGGCCAGGCCAAGATAGGCCTGAAATATGCGCTATTCCGGGCCGGTCCGATGACAATGGCCGCGAGCTTGGCCACCGGATTCATGAAGACCCGCGACGACTTGGAGACCCCGGACGTCCAATTCCACGTGCAGCCGCTGTCGGCCGAGAACCCGGGCAAGGGGGCAGATCCCTTCTCGGCCTTCACCATGTCGGTCTGCCAGCTGCGCCCTGAAAGCAAAGGCGAGATCCGGATCGTGTCCGCCGATCCGAACACCTATCCCAAAATCATACCGAAATACTTGTCGGCCGAAACCGACTGCCAGACCATCGTGGCCGGGGTGAACATTGCCCGCAAGATCGCCCGCCACGCGCCGCTGACCTCGAAGATCTCTGAGGAGTTCCGCCCAAGTGCGGATCTGCCGATGAACGATTACGAGGCGACGCTGGACTGGGCACGCAGCAACACCGCGTCGATTTATCACCCCACCGGCACATGCAAGATGGGACAGGGCGGCGACGCGGTGGTTGATGCGGAACTCCGCGTGCATGGCATTCGGGGCCTGCGGGTGGCGGACTGCTCAATCATGCCGGAGATCGTGTCGGGCAACACCAACGCGCCCGCGATCATGATCGGGGAAAAGGCCAGTGAACTGATATTGCAGTAGTTTCGGTTCACCTAGAACCAAGAGTGCGACTTACCTTCCTGACGTCAACCCAAGGATGCACAAGGTTTTCCTCCAAACACAGCCTCAGCAACGTACAAGCGGCATTTGCAATCCTCTTAGACTGTCCGGTTCTGATTGAGGGGCTGATGGGAGAATAGAGAATGGGACTATTTCCTTGTGCTGCCGACCACAGTGAACCAGTCGTGCGCTACAGCGATTCTGAGCTTTCAAGAAAATGCATGCAGCTGGAGGCGGATATGCTCGCAGAAAATTTATAGCAGCACCCAGTTCATCCACCGAATTGCTGTAAGCGTATTTCGAAGCTGGTGTCTGACGCCACAGAACAGAGCGTGGCACGGCTGACCCTCAAGTTCGCTCAGATACCAAATTCCCAGGCATCCGGAATGCCGCGGCCGACACGGTCATGGCGAATACACTCCCTTTCTTAGTTATGTCTGGTCGCTCAGGAACGAGCCAATAAAATAGTTTCCAACTGGAAGAACTGTAGGAAGCAGTATCTCCCCGACTGGCTTTGCACTGCTGACATGCGGGTGCCGGGCCCCGTTACCTTCACGAATTACAGCCAGTTAGGACCCATTGCCACTCCTTCCAAATTGCGACGCGAGGAAACCTTATCATCTGGCGGCGACGTTACCGTTTCAGATCCTATTCTGGTATTGGTCCGTCGTCGCGCTGTATCCAACTAGCAAGTCCTGCCTGACGCTTCTCTCAGCTGCTCTTCCCGGCCACGCGATCCGTGATCTCCTCAAGGATCCTGTTCCGCTGGATCTTACCGGATGGGCCTTTGGGGAGGTCGTCCAGAATGTGGACCTCGTCAGGAGACTTGAAATTACCGAGCTGGGACCGGCAGATTTCAATCAGCTCCAGCGCGGTGAGACTGGAGCCGTCGCGGATTTTCACCGCCGCTTCCACTGTTTCACCGTAGGTATTGCAGGGGCGTCCGTAGGCGGCGGCCTCTATCACGTCAGGATGAGAATAAAGCGCCTCGTCGATCTCGCGCGGGGCGATGTTTTCGCCGCCCTTGATTATCAGTTCCTTGAGCCGCCCAGTGACATAGACGTAGCCATCGCCGTCGATACGGCCCAGATCGCCGGTGCGCAGCCAGCCGTCTGGGGTGAAGGTCGCGGCCGTGGCTTCCGGGTTGTTCAGGTATTCCAGCATGACGTTGGGGCCGCGCACCGCCAGTTCGCCCTCGCTGCCATCACTGACGGGCTGCAGCCGGGCATCGAGGATTGTCACCTCGTTGCCGTAGGCAAAACCGGGCGAACCAATCTTGCGGATGCCCGGGGGCAGGGGGTTGGACAGGATCTGGGCCGCGGTCTCAGTCAGGCCCATGGTCTCGATGATCGGGACTCCAAAGCGATCCTCAAACGCGCGCTGAACGTCGGGAGCCAGTGCGGAAGAGGCGGAACGGCCGAAGCGCAGCCGCGCCTTAGTGCTGTCAACGGGGTCCAGATCCGAGTGCAGCAAATGCGAGATGATGGTGGGGACCACAGAGAACCAGGTGGCCTGCGACCAGCCGGCATGGGCCCAGAAGCGGCTGGCGGAAAAGCGTTCGCACATGGCCAGCGAGCCGCCAGAGGTCAGCGCGCCCATCACCGTCACGCAGAGCCCGTTGATATGGTAGATGGGCAGCACGCAGAGGCCGCGGTCCTGCGGTGTCAGCTCATGCGCCACGGCGGTGGTCCAGCCGCCCGCCAGCAGGCTGGCGTGCGTATGCACCACCCCCTTGGGCTGGCCGGTTGTGCCTGAGGTGTACATCAGCAAAGCGTGGTCACCGGCAGAAAGCGGGTGCAGCTCTGCCGGTGACCCGCCGGTTGCTGCCGCCTGGTCCAAAGGGGAGAGAAAGGGCAGGCTGGCAGTCTCTTGAAACAGGTCCGTTTGGCTGGGGTGGACAAAGGCAAAGCGAGCGCCGCTGTGCTGCAGGGCGTAAGACACCGCGCTGTTGCCGGCAACAAGGTTGATCATGGTGGCGCGGAAGCCGCCGTAGAGCACGCCGAAAAGGCATTCAAGCGCTTCGCGCCCGTTGGGGTGCAGGATGGCGATGCTTTCGCCCTTGGCGATTCCCTTGGCGGTCAGGTAGCGGGCGATTGCCTCTGCCGTCTTGCGCAGCTCCTGCCAGCTCAGATCTGGGCCGCCGTCCGGAAAGACAAAGCCGGTGCCGCCTTCTGCTGCGCGTGTGTCGAGCCAGTCACGGGTGGTTCCCTTGGGCGGTTTCATCATTGGCCCACCTCCGCCCAGTAGGTGGCAAAGATGTCGTCCAGCGCCGGTTCGCGGGCGGGAATCTCGCGTACAATCTTGGTGGACTGGACGAAGTGGCGCCAGTTGAGGTTGGTGTCGATGGAATTGCCGCCCCAGCTGCCGCAGCCCATCGACAGGGAGAACGGCATGCCATTGGTAAAGGCGCCGCCGGTGGCGAAAGTATGCGCCTGGTTGACGATCACCCGGCAGGTGGGCAGTTCGCGGCCAAGTTCGACGGCGCGCCCGTCCAGGGCGGTGTGGATGCCGATGGAGTGGCCGGCGCCCTGATGGGTGAGGATGCGGGTAGCGATGGCCTTGGCATCTGCGTAATCCGCGGCCCGGTAGACGGCGAGGATGCGGCTCAGCTTCTCTCCGGACAGCGGGTGATCCGGGCCGATGCCCCTGGTTTCCACCGCCAGGAATTTGGTGTCTGAGGGGACTTTGCCGGCCATGCCCAATGCGCCCAGCATCTTGCTGGCATCCTGGGCGATGACCGCGCGGTTCAGATGGCCGTCCGGCCAGAGTCTGGCGATGATGCCATCTGCCTCAGCCTCCGGCACCAGCGCGCCGCCTTCCTGGGCGAGCGCTGCAATGAACTGGTCATAGATGGAATCCACCACCACGACGGAATTTTCCGAGGAACAGGAGGTGGCGTTGTCGAAACACTTGGAAGCGGTGATCTTGGCCGCGGCATCGGCCAGATCCGCGGTTTCTTCCACGATCACGGTCACATTGCCGGCCCCCACGGCCACGGCAGGCGTGCCGCAGGACTGGGCGCGGTGGACGTTGTTCTGGCTGCCGGTGCAGATCACCCGGTCGACGGCCCCCATCAACGCCTGGGTTTTGGCTTTGGAACCGGGTGCAGGGATCATCTGCACCAGATCAGGATTAAGGCCCAGCTTGGCAAACTCGGCGTGGATATAGGCCAGCAGCAACTCGCAGGAAGCGACGCCCTTGGGGGAGGGGGCCACGACGATGGCATTGCCGCCCTTCAGCGCGTTGATGATGTTGTTGGCAGGCGTCGCCGCCGGGTTGGTCGAGGGAACAACGGCGCCGATCACGCCGATGGGGCGCATGATCTCGGTGATGCCAGTTTCAGGGTCGTCGCTGATGATGCCATGGGTCTGGACGTCCGCGATGTCGCGCAGCAGTCCCAGCGTCTTGCGGTGGTTCTTGGTGATCTTGTCCGGCACATTGCCGAGGCCGGTGCTTTCCACCGCCAGCTCGGCCAGGGCGCGGTTGCGGGCGGGCTCCATGATGGCCCATCCGGCCGCCAGGGCAGCTTTGTCATAGAGAGCCTGGCTTCCCTTGGCTTCAAAGTCCTGTTGGGCGGTGCGGGCGCGCACCACGATCTTTTCCACCTCGGCGGCGCCGGAGGCGAGTGCGTCCTGAGCGTTCATGTCTTACCTCGATTTCTAGGCCGGGGCGCGCTGCGGCTGTGCGCGCCCCGGAGGAGTTCCGGCTGGGATCAGAGCCCTGCCAGAAGCTCTTTCAGTGTCTGTTCGCGGGCGGCCCACATCTCCTTGACCTCGTCGCGGGTCATGATGTGCATGGGTGAGCCGCCGGCCGCCATCTTCTTGGAGACCCGGTCATTGGCGAACATCGCAGGCACGGTTGCAGCGAGCTTGTCGATCACCTCTTGCGGCGTGCCCTTGGGCACCATCACGCCGCGGAAATTGACGGAGGAATTGTCGACCTCCAGACCTTGCTCTTGCATGGTGGGCACGTCGGGCAGGAAATCGGAGCGCTGCAGGTCGGCAACCCCCAGGATCCTGACGTTGCCGGCCTCCTGCGCACGGTAGGCATCCGACAGGTTGTTGATGCCGCCCATTACCTCACCGGCGATCACTGCCTTCATCGCAGCGGCACCGCCGCCCTTGGTCGGGATGTAGGCCATTTTCACGCCTGCGGCCTTTTCGATCTGCAGCGCCGCGATGTGGTGGCCGACAAACAGGCCGGCGCCGGAAAAGGTCAGCTTGCCCGGGTTTTCCGTGGCATAGGCAACCACATCCGCCATCGAATTGAAGGGACTGTCAGCACCGACCACAAAGACCGCCGGGTCTGCGCCCCAGTTGGCGATGGGTTCAAAGCTGTCTGCGGAATAGGACACGCCGCCCTTGATCGACTGCGCGATGAAGTGTGGCACGTTGTAGGCCGCGAGCGTGTAGCCGTCGGCATCGGCCTGGGTCGCAAACCAGTTCCAGCCGACACGGCCGCCCGCGCCGGGCTTGTTGATGATGGCGATGGGCATTCCCAGCGCATCCTCGTTGCCGGCGGTCATGGTGACGATCCGGGCCTGAAAATCAGTTGCCCCGCCGGCCCCGTAGGAGACCATCATCATGATCGGGCGTTCCGGGTACTCTTCGGCCATGGCAGCGCCTGCCAGGCCCATCAGCGCGATGGCAGCGCCTGCAATCAGTTTCTTCATTTTCTTCTCCTCCCTATTGGTTTCTGACCGCGTTCCCGCGGTTAGAACAGAATTTCCCGCGGCGTGTAGACACTCAGCAGTTTTGCAAAGAGGCCGTACATCACCGCCACGAAGACGGCGGTGACCAGCATGCGTTTTACCCAGGTTTTGCCTTCGGAATGCGGCGCCGGGTCGTAGAGCGACAGCAGGATGAAAAATCCGATGGCGGTGGCGGTGTAGAACCCCAGCGCCTTGGCTGCCCAAAAGACATAGATCAGCATCACCGCCAGACCCGGAACCATGTTCAGGAACATCGTCCGGGACACGCCGGAGCCGACCTTGCTGAGGCCGAGGGCAGCCTTGCCGAAGGTCCAGCCCGCCAGCACCACAAAGACGGATGCGATCAGGCGCGGAAACAGGAAGGCCTCGGCAGGCTGCTGGGTGTAACTGACCCAGGCGACCCAGATGCCGACGGCAAAGACCAGACCGGAGCCAAGGATGTGCTGAGACCGGTTCATGCTTGCGCCTCCTCTTTGGTGGTGTAGCGGCGGCTGCGCAGTTCCATCCAGGCCGAGTAGGCGATGGAGGCGACGACCACGGCGATCAGTAAGATGTTCAGCCCGCCCGACAGGAAGTAACTGGCCTTGCCGACGGTGGCGTCCGCGATCATGCCGCCTTGGATGAAGTTCGCCTCAGCGATTGGACCAAGGATTAGGCCCAGCACCAGCGGCGCGGCGGAAAAGCCGAAACGTTCCAGAAAGTACATGCCGATGCCGAGGCAGGCCATCACGTAGACGTCGCCCATCGAGCTTTGCACCGAGTAGGCGCCGAAGGCGGAGAGGGCGAGCACGATGGCGGCCATCACCGATTGCGGCACCTGGGCAACGCGGGCGGCGAGGCCCGCCACATAGAGACCGAACAGGCACATCAGGACCTGGCCGACCAGCATCGAGTTGATGAAGGTCCAGGCCACATCCGGGTGATTGTCGAACAGATCAGAGCCGGGGAAAATGCCGTGGATCAGCAACCCGCCCAGCAGCACCGCGGCGGTAGGGCTGCCGGGGATCGACAACGTCAAGAGTGGTACCAGCGACGGGCCGACCATGGCGTTGTTGGCGGCCTCTGCGGCGATCACGCCTTCGCTGTGGCCCTTGCCGAACTTCTCCTTCTCGGAGGAGAACTTCTTGGTCTGGTCATAGGCCACCAGCCCGGCGATCTGGCCGCCGACGCCGGGTATCAGCCCGATGATGGAGCCGGTGATGGTGCCGATGCTAAGGGCGCGCGGGCGGCGCAGCAGTTCGCGGGTGGCGTCAAGCACGGAATGCTTCTGCACCTCGATCACCTCGGCGCCGTCCGCACGGCGGCCCTTGGCGAACATGGTAAGCACCTGCGGGATGGCAAAGAGGCCGATCAGCGCCGCGATGATGTTGATACCGCCGCCAAGCGACGGATGGAAGATGAACCGCTGGGCGCCCATGATGTCGTCGAACCCGATGGTGGCCAGCCACAAGCCGATGCAGCCCGAGAGCAGCCCCTTGACCACGGAGGCCGAGTCCAGCGAGCCGATCACCGTGACGCCCAGGATCGCCAGCCAGAACAGATGCGAGGGGCCGAAGGCCAGCGCCCACTGGGCTAGCAGCGGGGTCAGGAAGATCAGCAGCAGCACGCCGAAGATGCCGCCGACGGCGGAGGCCAGGAACGACAGCTGCAGCGCCTTGGCGCCCTGGCCCTGCTTGGCCATCTTGTGGCCGTCCAGCGTGGTGGCGATGTTTGCGGGTGCGCCGGGGATCTTCAGAAGGATCGCGCTGACTGCGCCGCCGGCCACGGTGGAGGTATAGGCGGCGCCCAGCAGAATCAGGCCCTGAACGGCCTCCAGATGGAAGGTGAAGGGGATCAGCAGCGCCACCGCCATTGTCGGTGAAAGCCCCGGTGTTGCCCCCAGGATAAGCCCGCCGATTGTGCCGCCCAGCAGCAGCAGGAATGACAGCGGCGAGAACACATCTCCGAAGTAAAATATGAAGTCCATTCGGGGCCTCCCAACCCGGCTGATCGCGCTTTTACATTTGTTGACAAAACAGGTTAGGCTATGAAAATAGTATTGCAAACGTTTTCATGAATCTTGCCGGGGGAGGGGAGATTATGGCGCCGAAACAGAAGGGTAACGTGGATATCGTTGCGGTAGCAAAGGCTGCAAAAGTGTCGCCCTCAACGGTGTCGCGCACCTTCAATCACCCCGATCTGGTAAGCCCGGCGACTCGCAAGAAGATCACCCGTGCGGTGCAGAAACTCGGATATGTCAGAAACCGCGCGGCGCAGATGATGCACGGCAAGCGGTCGGGCACCATCGGGCTGGTGGTGCCAACCATCAACCATGCGATTTTTGCCGAGGTGATCCAGGCGTTCTCGGATGCGATCGACCGGGCCGGCTTTACCCTGCTTCTGGCCTCGCACGGCTATGATCTGGAGCGGGAATACGAGATGGTGCGCAAGCTGATGGAGCACCGGGTGGATGGTGTGGCGCTGATCGGGCTGGAGCATTCCGAGGCTACCGCGCGGCTGATTGCGCAGCAGGAAATGCCGGCAATGGCGATTTGGAACTATGCAGAGGATGCCGATCTGCCCTGCGTCGGCGCCGACAACAAACTGGCCGGACGGATGGCAGCGGAGCACTTGGTAGCCCTGGGGCACAGGGACATTGGCCTAATCTTTCCCGACACCAGCGGCAACGACCGGGCACGGCACCGGCTGGAGGCGGTTCTGGAAACACTTGAGGCCGCAGGCGTGGCGGTGCCGGAGGGGCGCAAGTCGGAAGCGCCATACAGTGTTTCGCAGGCCAAGCAGGCGGCCCTCGCGCTTTTGTCGGCACCGTCCCGACCGAGCGCGCTGCTATGCGGCAATGACGTGATTGCCCAGGGCGCGCTTTATGCAGCGCAGCGCTGTGGGCTGCGGGTGCCGGAGCAGCTGTCGGTCATCGGCATCGGCGATTTCAAAGGATCCGCCGAAGTCGAACCGGGGCTGACAACGGTTCGCATCCCTGCTGGCACCATCGGGACGCTCGCCGGCGAGCAGTTCACGGCCTTCATAACCTCGGATGCGCCTAGGCCGTTCAGAATCTGCTGTAAACTGGAGCACATCTTGCGCGGAACAACCGGTGCGGTTTGAATCCAACAACGCCAGTTGGACAAGCCCGCTCCACCACAAGCAACAGCTTTTCATACAGAAGCATGCTGCATTTGAACCAGAAAACCTGATCCTAAGGACCTGATGGAGTAAGCGCTCCGAAAAAAGGGGGATTACCCATCCAGCTGAACTATGATGACCCGTCACCGAAGAATTCCTCCAAGGCACCAAAAATCTTGCCGAGAGCATGGCCCAGAACCTAGTTGTTGTCCGGAATATCTGGACCCAAGAGGCCGGTACCGAACACTTTGGCTCCACCTATCTGATCAAAGCCCTAGAGCACCTGGAAGCCTACAAGGCCATGCATATTCCGCACCTGGCCTCGATCGGCATCGAAATCGTCAGCGACCACGTATTTGATGTGAGGGAATGACCCAGCCAATTCAACCGCACCCCGTTTCAGACTGTTTTTTTAAAGGCTCTATTAATTAAACGTCCTCTCCTGTCAGCATCAGAAGAGGCACTCTCCAGCTTCGATAGCAGGTTACAGCTGAAGAAGTTTTTTGGACAGTCAAGAAAGCCGCACCCGGCGGAAGCCGGGTGCGGCGTCTTCAGGTCATCGTTTGCCTGCCACGATCCGGTCGAGGATCAGGGCGCAGAACAGGATTGCGAGACCTGCCAGGATGCCTTGGCCGGCGGCGGCATATTGCAGCGCTTCCAGCACGTCCTCTCCCAGCCCCTTGGCGCCGATCAGCGAGGCCACGACCACCATCGCCAGTGACAAGAGGATGGTCTGGTTGACGCCGGCCATGATCGTCTTGCGCGCCAGCGGCAGGTCCACCCGCCACAGGAGGTAACGCGGGGTGGCGCCGAAGGCGAGCGCGGCCTCGCGCACGGTTTCCGGCACCTGCTGCAGGCCCAGCACGGTGAAGCGGATCACCGGCGGGCTGCCGAAGATCATGGTGGCGACCACGCCCGCGGGCTTGCCGGAGCCGATGAAGGCTACCACCGGGATCAGGTAGACGAAGGAGGGCATCGACTGCATGAAGTCCAAGACCGGGCGCACCACCGCAAAAACCTTGGGGCGGCGGGCGCAGTAGATGCCGAGCGGGATACCCAGGGTGATCGAGATCAGCGCCGCGGCGCCCAGGAGGGCAATGGTGGTCATCGCCTTTTCCCAGAAGTCCAAGAGGCCCAGGTAGGCCAGCGCCGCGCCGGTGAAGATCGCCACCCGGGCGCCTGCCGACAGGTAGGCCAGCATCACAATGACCAGCGCCACCACCGGCCAGGGGGTATCGACCAGCACCACCTCGATCCAGTCCAGAAGCGTGCGCATGCCGGCGGTCAGCCCGTCAAAGAAGCCGCGCCCGGAGGTCTTGGTCCAGTCGAACGCCGCCTGCACCCCGTCGCCGACGTTCAGCCGCCAGTCGCGGTTGGTGGGGAAGGCGTTCAGCAGCGAGAAGGCATCGGGCATCGCGAATTTCAGCGCCGACAGCACGACCACGGCGGCGGCCAGCACGGAGGAGACGATTAGCCGCGGCAGTGACCAGCCGCTGGCGACCCGGCGGTCGGAGCGCCAGCGGGCAAACTGCCCCTCCAGCGTCCAGTTCGCCAGCGACGCCGCCAGGAACTTGACCGCCAGCAACAGCGCCGCGCCGGCGATCAGGTAGATGGTGCCGCTGGCATTGGCGGCTGCCGCGGCCTGCTGTGCGCCGGCCATCGCCGCCTCCAGCGACTCTGCCGCGCGTTTCAGGGACTCGAGCGAGGACGCGCCCGAGGCCTCGGCTGCAGCGATCTGCTGGTGCCGCAGGTCCAGCGTCTGGGCAATCTGTTCCGCGCGCAGGCGGGAGACCCGGCCGAGGTCACCGAACAGCCCCATCGCGATCTGGATATAGGCCAGCGTTTCCAGCAGCAGAAAGCCCAGGAACCAGGACCACAGGCCCCGGGCGCCGAACCAGACTGGCCCCAGCAGCGCGGCGGCGCGGTTCAGGGTGAAGCGGTAACCGGGCGCCTCCATCATGTAGGAGAAAACGCGCTGGTAATAGGCCTGCGACTGACCGGTGAATTCCGCCACCAGCGCATTCAGGCGTCCGGCGGTCTCCGGTTTGATCTGTGATTGGTCGATGTGTTGCATCACCCTTCTCCTTACGCCTGGCTGTCCTGAATCGCGCGGATCAGGCCCGCGCGGTTGATCACCCCGACGGTGGCGCCATCATCCGCCACTTTGACGATGCCGTGGCCGTCCACTGCCAGTTCCATCAGGCCGCTTAGGTCCATGTCGGGCCGCGCCTCCCTGGCGTCGGCGGGCAGGGCGCCGTGGGTGGCTTCGAACTCCGCCACCGGCTTCATCACCGAATGGGCGAAGATCATGTTGAGCTTGGAGATGCCAGCCACGAAATCCGCCACGTAGTCATCAGCCGGGTTGAGGATGATCTCCTCCGGCGTGCCGATCTGCACGATGCGGCCGTCCTTCATGATGGCGATGCGGTGGCCGATGCGGATCGCCTCGTCGAGGTCATGGGTGATGAACATGGTGGTTTTGCCCAGCTTGCGGGAAAGCTCCATGAACTGGTCCTGCAGCTGCTTGCGGATCAGCGGGTCCAGCGCTGAAAACGGCTCGTCCATCAGCAGGATCTCGGGGTCGGAGGCGATGGCGCGGGCCAGCCCGACGCGCTGCTGCATGCCGCCCGACAGCTCATGAGCGTATTTGTCCTCCCAGCCCGAAAGCTCCACCAGCTCCAGCACCCGGTCGGCTTCCTCCCAGCGGCGGGCCTTGCCGGTGCCGCGGATTTCCAGCGGCATCGCCACGTTGTCGCGCACCGTGCGGTGCGGCATCAGGCCGAAGTTCTGGAACACCATGGCAACCCGGCGGTTGCGCAGGTCGCGCAGGCCTTCGGCGTTCAGCCCCATCACATCGTCGCCGTTGATGTAGATATGGCCGTCGGTCGGCTCCAAGAGCCGGTTCACATGGCGCACAAGCGTCGATTTGCCGGAGCCAGACAGGCCCATCACGCAGAACAGCTCGCCGCGTTCGATCTGGAAGCTGGCATCGGCGACGCCGACCACGCAGTTGAACCGCTCCAGCACCTGCGGCTTGGTCAGCCGTTCGGCGTGAATGGCCTTCAGCGCCTCGGCGGAGCGTGCGCCGAAGATCTTCCAGACGCCGCGTGCGTCGATTGCAATGTCCTTTTCCATCCGGACCCCCGTCTAACTTAATGAAGGTGCCCCGGCGGCAGGCCGCCGCCGGAGCGCGCGTGTGGGAGGGCGTGTTATTTCAGGCCAAGCCAGGTATCGACGGTATCGCCATTGTCGGCGATCCAGTCTGCAACAACCGCGTCGATCTCATTGCCTTTGACCACCACCTCGTAGGTGAGTTCGGACAGGGCTTCGGCGCTCATGTCGATGCTGGACAGGAAGGAGGCAGCGGCCGGGTTGCGGTCCTTCAAGGAGCTGGAATAGGCCACGGTCACGGTCTTGACCGGCTCGCCGGTGGAGATGTGCGAGTTGTTGTACCAATCGGCATGCTGATCCGGCTGCACCATCTTGTAGGTGGCTGCGTCATGCTCCGGCTCTTCCAGGATGGTCACGTCATAGAGCGCGTGCACATAGTGCGGCGCGTAGCAGTAGAAGGCGGCGCCTTTCTCCTGGCCGACCAGATCCTTGAGGCGGGAGTAGAACACGGTTTCGTCTTCGGTGGTCGGGGTCAGGAAGGTTTCGATGCCGTAGTCGCGCACCCGCACCTTGAAGGTGTTGGTCGAGGCCCAGCCGGAAGCGCCGACCCAGACCTCGCCCATGCCGTCGCCATCGCTGTCAAACAGTGCCTGTGCTTCGGGGGTGGCGAGGTCGAAGATCGATTTGATGTTGTGTTTCTCGACCATGTAGTTGGGCACGCAGATGCCTGCGCGGCCCTCGTAGCTGCCGGAAGAGAGGGCCACGGAGCCTTTCTGATCGACATATTCATCGGTGAAGGAGGCCTGGTTCGGCAGCCAGACATCCGGGTGCACGTCGATGTCGCCGCGGCCGCCGTCCATCGAGGCGAAGATCACCGCGTTGGCGCCGGGGGCGTAGCCGGCCTCGCTGCCGAGGCGGGTTTCGATCACCTGGCCGATGATCCGGCTCATGATCTTGGCTCCGGGCCAGCTGGGCTCGCCCACCATGACTTTCTCCTGTGCCGTGGCACTAGTGGCCGCAGCTGCGCCCAGGGCGGTAACGGCGGTGGCGAAGATGATATTTTTCATCGTTTTCTCTCTCCTGTTGGTGTTTGTTTCAAGCGCCTCAGGCGCGCGCCCGCTTGCGCTGCGGGTCTAAGAAAGGAATATCCGTGACGGTGGCACCGAGGCGTTTCATCCGGCCGTCGAGCTGGCCGATTTCCAGCCGGGTGCCGTTTTCCGCGTGCTCGACACCAAGCCGGGCGATGGCGATGGCATGTTCCAGCATCGGCGAGCGGGTGGCGGAGGTGAGGGTGCCGACCTGCCGTGCGCCGGCATAGACCGGGCTGCCGTGCAACGGCACGTCATTGCAGCCCAGCAGCAGGCCCTTGAGCACCCGGCGCGGCTCGCGCGCGTTGCGCTCTAGCGCCACCTTGCCAGTGAATTGCGGTTTGGTCAGGTCGACGGCAAAGCCCAGGCCCGCCTCAAACGCCTCCACGCCCGGTGCGAATTCCGCGTTGGCGGCCGCCAGCCCGGCCTCGATCCGGATGATCTCCAGCGCGGCGGAGCCCATCGGGGTGACCCCGAATTCCTCGCCTGTCTCCATCACCGCGTCCCAGATTTCCAGCGCGTGGGCCTGGGAGCAGAAAATCTCATAGCCCAGCTCGCCGGTGTAGCCGGAGCGGGACAGCATGAAGGGCGCACCCTCGCGGTCGTGCAGCCGCGCCACGGTGACGCCGAACCATTTGAGCTGGTCCAGCTGCGGCACATGCGGCTGGGTGAAGGCGATCTTGCGTAGGAGGTCGCGCGACCTGGGGCCTTGGATGGCCAGATTGGGCAATGCGCCGCGCATGTCGTGGATGCGGACCTGCAGGCCCATCTGCTGCACCAGCGTCTCCAGCACCCGGCCGCTTTCCTCGGAGCCGCAGCACCAGCGGAACAGGTCGGGGGCGAGCCGGAACAGGGTGCCGTCGTCGATCACCGTTCCAGCCTGGTCGCACATCAGCGTATAGGAGCCGCGCCACACCGCCAGTTTGGCGACGTTGCGGGTCGTGGCCTGCTGCAGCAGCACTTCGGCGTCGGGGCCGGCGATGTCGTATTTGCGCAGCCCGCTCATGTCCTGCAGCGTCACTGCATTGCGGCAGGCCCAGTATTCGCCTGTGGTGCCATGCGACGGGAAACTCACCGGCGCCCAGAGATCACGCGCGGGGGCAAAATGCTGGGTCAGCGGCTCCAGCCGCTCGTGAAAGGCGGAATTCTGGCTGATCGACATCGGGGCGTCTTCCTTCTCGCGGTAGGCAACAGCGCGGCGCAGAGGTGTTTCGGGGCGGTAGATGCGGACGTGCACGTCCGTCGGGTTCCAGCCGTTAATCGGGTCAATGTCGTCCGGGCAGGCGGTTGAGACGCAGACCAGGTCTTCCAGCGCTCGCATCGCCACGTAGTCGCCGGGACGGGAGTGGGATTCCTCGGTCAGGATGTGGTGCGAATTGGGATCGACCCAGGTGTTCCAGAAGAAATTGATCGCAGGCCAGGCCGCGCGCGG
>NZ_JWLG01000004.1:0-374 GCF_000813905.1 Leisingera sp. ANG-M6 | reverse complement strand
GCTCCAGCCCGGTGGCGCGGAAGGCGGTGAAGTCAGAACACTGCTGCCCCTCCACGTCGATGATCTGGATGATCTCGCCTTTCTTCACCTCGTAGGCGCAGCCGGTGCCGCGGCTGACGGTGAATTCGTCGCGGGTGTCGCCCAGCAGTGGCGGCAGTAGCGGAGCGGAGCCCGGTCCGGGCTGCCAAGTGATCTCCAACCCGCCTGAAACGGTGCCGTGCACCAGGTCGTGCGGCAGTGCGGTGCGGAAGATCCAGACCGTGGCCCTGGCCGCGGCTTTCAGAATCAGCGGCTCCTCCGCGGTGGTGAGGGTGCAGGCGGGGATTGCGTCGGCGCTGTCGCCGCCGCGGGCGTTGATCCAGCCCAGAAGCGCG
>NZ_JWLG01000039.1:0-2703 GCF_000813905.1 Leisingera sp. ANG-M6 | reverse complement strand
GCCATGAGCTACAAGAGTGACATCGAGATTGCGCGTGAGGCGCAGAAGAAGCCGATCCAGGAGATTGGCGCGAAGATCGGGATTTCCAGCGATGACCTGCTGCCCTACGGCCATGACAAGGCGAAGGTGAGCCAGGCGTTCATCGACTCTGTGCAGTCCAAGGAAGACGGCAAGCTGATCCTGGTGACCGCGATCAACCCGACACCGGCGGGCGAAGGCAAGACCACCACCACCGTGGGTCTGGGCGACGGTCTGAACCGGATCGGCAAGAACGCGATGATCTGTATCCGCGAAGCCTCGCTGGGCCCGAACTTCGGCATGAAGGGCGGCGCTGCAGGCGGCGGCTATGCCCAGGTCGTGCCGATGGAGGAAATGAACCTCCACTTCACCGGCGACTTCCACGCCATCACCTCGGCCCACTCGCTGCTGTCGGCGATGATCGACAACCACATCTACTGGGGCAACGAGTGCGACATCGACACCCGCCGCGTCGCCTGGCGCCGTGTGGTCGACATGAACGACCGCGCCCTGCGCACCATCACCGCGTCTCTGGGCGGTGTGTCCAACGGCTTCCCGCGCGAAGCCGGCTTTGACATCACCGTGGCGTCGGAAGTGATGGCGATCCTCTGCCTCGCCAACGACCTCAAGGACCTGGAAAAGCGCCTGGGCGACATCATCGTGGCGTACCGCCGCGACAAGACCCCGGTCTACTGCCGCGACATCAAGGCAGAGGGCGCAATGACCGTGCTGCTGAAGGACGCGATGCAGCCGAACCTGGTGCAGACCCTGGAAAACAACCCGGCCTTCGTGCACGGCGGTCCCTTCGCCAACATCGCACACGGCTGCAACTCGGTGATCGCCACCAAGACCGCCTTGAAAGTCGCCGACTATGTCGTCACCGAAGCAGGCTTTGGTGCGGACCTCGGCGCCGAGAAGTTCATGAACATCAAGTGCCGCAAGGCAGGCATCGCACCCTCCGCAGTGGTGCTGGTGGCCACCGTGCGCGCGATGAAGATGAACGGCGGCGTTGCCAAGGCGGACCTCGGTGCCGAGAACGTCGACGCGGTGAACTCCGGCTGCGCCAACCTCGGCCGCCACATCGAGAACGTCAAATCCTTCGGCGTGCCGGTTGTGGTTGCGATCAACCACTTCGTCACCGACACCGACGCCGAAGTTGACGCGGTCAAGGCCTACTGCGCCACCCACGGCGTTGAAGCAGTGCTGTCGCGCCACTGGGAGCTGGGCTCCGAGGGCTCCGCGCCGCTGGCCGAGAAGGTTGTCGAGATCGTCGACGCCGGTTCCGCCAACTTCTCGCCGATCTACCCGGACGACATGCCGCTGTTCGAGAAGATCGAGACCATCGCCAAGCGCATCTACCGCGCTGACGAGGTGCTGGCGGACAACAAGATCCGCAACCAGCTGAAGGAATGGGAAGACGCGGGCTACGGCAACCTGCCGGTCTGCATGGCGAAGACCCAGTACTCCTTCTCGACCGACCCGAGCTTGCGCGGTGCGCCGGTGGGCCACTCGGTGCCGGTGCGCGAAGTGCGCCTGTCGGCCGGTGCGGGCTTCATCGTTGCGGTCTGCGGCGAGATCATGACCATGCCGGGCCTGCCGCGCACCCCGGCGGCGGAAACCATCCGCCTGAACGAGGACGGCCAGATCGAAGGCTTGTTCTAAGACAAGATATGCGACATTCAGCGGCCCGGGACATCCCGGGCCGCTGGAGTTTTGAGACATGAGCACAGAGACACCGCCGCAGGACTGCCAGTCGATGGCAGAGCTGCGGGCTGAGATCGACCGGATGGACCGGGAATTGGTGCGGATGCTGGCGCGGCGTGCCGCCTATATCGACCGGGCGATTCAGCTGAAGCAAGCCAACGGCTGGCCCGCGCGGATCCCGGACCGGGTTGAGGAAGTGGTCATGAATGCCCGCGCCGCGGCGGAGGCTCAGGGGCTGGACCCCGATCTGATCGAGCATCTGTGGCGGCAGCTGGTGGACTGGTCGATTGCCCGCGAGGCGCGGGTGATCCGGGAAGAGTAAGGCGGGCCGAATGCCTGCACAAAAAGGAAGAGAGCAATGGCAGCAACTCTGATTGACGGCAAGGCCTTTGCGGCCAAGGTGCGCGGCCAGGTGGCCGAACATGTGGCGCGGCTGAAGGAGCAAAACGGCATCACCCCGGGCCTGGCGGTGGTGCTGGTGGGCGAGGACCCGGCGTCGCAAGTCTATGTGCGCTCCAAGGGCAAGCAGACCGTCGAGGTCGGCATGAACTCCTATGAGCACAAGCTGGAGGCGGACACCTCCGAGGCCGATCTGCTGGCGCTGATCGACCAGCTGAACAACGACCCGTCGGTGCATGGCATCCTGGTGCAGCTGCCGCTGCCCAAGCACCTGGACGAGGACCTGGTGATCAACTCGATCGCGCCGGAGAAGGACGTGGACGGCTTCCACATCTCCAACGTCGGCCTGCTGGGCACCGGCCAGAAGTCGATGGTGCCCTGCACGCCCTTGGGTTGCCTGATGATGCTGCGCGACCACCACGGCAGCCTCTCGGGCATGGACGCGGTTGTCATTGGCCGCTCCAACATCGTCGGCAAGCCGATGGCGCAGCTGCTGCTGGGTGACAGCTGCACCGTGACCATCGCGCATTCGCGCACCAAGGATCTTCCGGATGTTGTCCGCCGCGCCGACATCGTGGTTGC
>NZ_JWLG01000038.1:0-2864 GCF_000813905.1 Leisingera sp. ANG-M6 | reverse complement strand
CCGATGCGGTCTATGAGGCGGCAGGCGTTGAGGTCATCAAGACCCCGGCAGCCTTGTGGAAGGCCTCGGATATCGTCGCCAAGGTTCGTCAGCCCGATGCCACCGAACTGAAGCGGCTGACCAAGGGCAAGACGCTGATCTCCTTCTTCAACCCTGCGGGCAACGAAGAAGGCATGGCGCTGGCCAAGTCCAAGGGCGCCAATGTCATCGCCATGGAAATGGTGCCGCGGATTTCGCGCGCGCAGAAGATGGACGCGCTGTCGTCGATGGCCAATATCGCGGGCTACCGCGCTGTCATCGAGGCGGGCAACAACTTCGGCCGCTTCTTCACCGGCCAGATCACCGCGGCAGGCAAGGTGCCGCCTGCCAAGGTTTTGGTGGTCGGCGCCGGGGTGGCGGGGCTTGCCGCCATCGGCACCTCGACCTCGCTGGGAGCCGTCACCTATGCCTTTGACGTGCGCCCCGAAGTGGCTGAGCAGGTCGAGTCGATGGGGGCCGAGTTTGTCTATCTGGACTTCGAGGAAGAGCAGCAGGACGGCGCTGCCACCGGCGGCTATGCCTCGGTCTCCAGCCCGGAGTTCCGCGAAGCACAGCTGGCCAAGTTCCGCGAGCTGGCCCCGGAGGTGGACATTGTCATCACCACCGCGCTGATCCCGAACCGCGAGGCGCCGGAACTGTGGACCGAGGATATGGTTGCCGCAATGAAGCCCGGCTCGGTCATTGTCGACCTGGCAGCGGAGAAGGGCGGTAACTGCAAGCTGACCGTCATGGACGAGAAGATCGTCACCGAAAACGGTGTCACCATCATCGGCTACACCGACTTCCCCAGCCGCATGGCGGCGCAGTCCTCGAGCCTTTACGCGACAAACATCCGCCACATGATGGCTGACCTGACGCCGGAGAAAGACGGTTTGGTCAATCACGACATGGAAGACGACGTGATCCGCGGTGCCACCGTCACGTTCGAGGGCGAGATCACCTTCCCGCCGCCGCCGCCGAAGGTGCAGGCCATTGCGGCCAAGCCCAAGGAGGCCGTGCCGGAGCTGACACCGGAGGAAAAACGCGCCAAGGAGGTTGAGGCCTTCAAGGCGCAGACCAAGAGCCAGGTCACCATGCTGGCCGGCGGCGGCGCGCTCTTGCTGCTGGTGGGCCTCTTTGCGCCGGTCAGCTTCATGCAGCACTTCATCGTCTTTGCGCTGGCCTGCTTCGTCGGCTTCCAGGTGATCTGGGGCGTGGCCCACTCGCTGCACACACCGCTGATGGCGGTCACCAACGCGATCTCCTCGATCATCATCCTGGGCGCGCTGATGCAGATCGGCTCCGGCAGCTGGCTGGTGATCCTCTTGGCCGCGCTTTCGGTCTTCATGGCCGGGATCAACATCTTCGGCGGCTTCCTCGTCACCCGGCGCATGCTCGCCATGTTCCAGAAATCTTAAGGAGGCCGGGCACATGGATTACGGTTTCACCACCGCCGCCTATGTTGTTGCGGCTGTTCTTTTCATCCTGAGCCTCGGCGGGCTGTCCAATCAGGAAAGCGCCAAGCGCGCGGTCTGGTACGGCATTGCCGGCATGGGGCTGGCGGTTTTTGCCACCCTCATCGGCCCCGGTTCCGGCCTGTGGCTGCTGTCGGTCCTGCTGATCGCAGGCGGCGGCATCATCGGCACCTATGTCGCCAAGAAGGTCCAGATGACCGAGATGCCGCAGCTGGTTGCCGCGATGCACTCGCTGGTCGGTCTGGCTGCGGTCTTTGTGGGCTTCATCGCCCATTTTGAGATCGGCAATGTGGCGGCCGCCGTGGCCGCGGGCAGCACCGAAGACCTCGGCACCTTTGCCAAGCTGATTGCCAAGAAGACCCCGGCAGAGATCTCCTTCCTGCGGGTTGAGCTGTTCCTCGGCATCTTCATCGGCGCCATCACCTTCACCGGCTCGGTCATCGCCTTTGGCAAGCTGGCGGGCAAGGTCACCTCGGCTGCCACCAAGCTGCCGGGCGGCCATATGCTGAACGCGGGCGCGGCGGGCCTCTCCTTCCTCTGCCTGATCTGGTACTTCGGCTCCGGCGGCTTCCTGCCGCTGTTCCTGATGACCCTGGCGGCGCTGTTCATCGGCTACCACCTGATCATGGGCATCGGCGGCGCTGACATGCCGGTGGTGGTCTCGATGCTGAACAGCTACTCCGGCTGGGCCGCGGCGGCGATCGGCTTCTCGCTTGGCAACGACCTGCTGATCGTGGTCGGCGCGCTGGTGGGCTCCTCCGGTGCGATCCTCTCCTACATCATGTGCAAGGCGATGAACCGCTCCTTCGTCAGCGTGATCCTGGGCGGCTTCGGCGGCACCACCGGTCCCGCGATGGAAGTGGAGGGCGAGCAGATCGCCATCGACGCCGACGGCGTTGCCACCGCGCTGGATGAGGCCGACAGCGTCATCATCATCCCCGGCTACGGCATGGCGGTGGCCCAGGCGCAGCAGAACGTGGCTGAGCTGACCCGCCGCCTGCGCGCAAAGGGCAAAGAGGTGCGCTTTGCGATCCACCCGGTTGCAGGCCGCCTGCCGGGCCACATGAACGTGCTGCTGGCCGAGGCCAAGGTGCCTTACGACATCGTCTTGGAAATGGACGAGATCAACGAGGACTTCCCGGACACCGACGTGGCCATCGTCATCGGCTCCAACGACATCGTCAACCCGGCCGCCCAGGAAGACCCTAACTCGCCGATCGCGGGCATGCCGGTCCTGGAGTGCTGGAAGGCGAAACAGGTGTTCGTCTCCAAACGAGGCCAGGGCACCGGCTACTCCGGCATCGAGAACCCCCTGTTCTTCAAGGAAAACACCCGCATGTTCTATGGCGATGCAAAGCAGAGCTTGGATAC
>NZ_JWLG01000037.1:0-23089 GCF_000813905.1 Leisingera sp. ANG-M6 | reverse complement strand
CAGCTTCGTTGTGGCGGGGGAGGTTTTCTGGGGTGACGACCGGCTGGAGGACGCGCTGCTCTGGGCGCAGGGCAAGCGCTGACCGCAGCCCTGCTTGCGGTCAGAGTAGCGACAGGAACGCCCGGATGTCCTCCTCCGGCACCGACCAGTCGCAGACAAACCGGGCCGTGACCATCTCGTTCTCCGGCCCCTGCAGCAGCCCGTCCCAAAGGTGATAAATGGCGCCGGCGGCGAACAGCTCCTGATGCTTGCGGCGGGGCAGGGCGGCAAAGATCATATTGGCCTGCGCCGGGTGGGTGAAATGCGCGCCCGCCGCCTTCAGTCCCTCGGCCAGCAGCGCGGTTTTCGCATTGGCAGCGCGGGCGTTCTCCAGCCACAGATCGTCGCTCAGATAGGCCAGCATCTGCGCTGACAGGTAACGGTGCTTGGAAAACAGATGCGCACCGCGCTTGCGCCGGTACTCGAACTCCTGCGCGTGGCGGGGATCAAAGAAGATCACCGCCTCTACCCCCATGCAGCCGTTCTTGGTGCCGCCGAAGGACACCGCATCGACGCCCGCTTTCCAGGTCATCTCCGCAGGCGTGCAGCCCAGCGACACCAGCGCATTGGTAAACCGGGCGCCATCCATATGCACCGGCAGCCCGTATTCCTTGGCCGCCCCGCAGATGGCCTGCAGCTCCTGCAGGCTGTAGACGGTGCCGAACTCAGTGACCTGCGTCAGCGACACCGGCCCCCGCTGCGGCCCGTGCACGCCGCGGGTCTCCTCACCCTCGATGGCGGCGCGCAGCCCTTCGGAGGTCATCTTGTCCGCCTCCGTCACCAGCGTCAGCTTGGCGCCTCCGCTGTAAAACTCCGGCGCGTTGCATTCATCCATGTTGATATGGGCGGGCTTGGTGCAGAACACCGTCTGCCAGGGCTGCGCCAGGGTGGACAGCGCCAGCACATTGGCCGCGGTGCCGGTGGCCACCAGATAGACGGCCGCCTCAGGTGCCTCGAAAATCTCCCGGATCCGCTCCGTCACCTCTGCCATCTCAGCGTCAGAGCCATAGCCCATGGCATAGCCCTGGTTGGCCCGCGCCAGCGCGTCGAGGATCTGCTGCGGCACCGGGCCGGAGTTGTCAGAGGCGAAATGCATCAGCGAAGTCCCTTGTCTGCCAGAGTATCCGTCTAGCAGTAGGCAGTTCCGGCGCCGATGCCAAGCCGCCCCGGCCCGGCGGGTTCAGAACATCCGCGCAAACAGCAGCCCCAGCCCGATGCCGGCAAAGGTCCCGACCGTGGCCCAGACCGTCAGCTGCTTGCCCAGGTGATACTGATGCCAAGCCTGGATCTCCGCGGCCTGCTTGCCGCTCAGCCCCAGGGTCGAAAGGAACGCCTTGGCCTTATAGGCTTCTTTCTCGCTGAAATAGGTGCCGTGCTCGAATGGCATTTGCTGCCCTCCTTGTGGGAAACCCGCTTGGATTCCCTCATCATGGCGGCGGGGTGGCGTGCAATGCAACCTGAAATTGTATTTCTGTTTAACAGTCCCGCGGCAGGGCAGGATCAGCCGGTCGGTTCTTCGATGATGTGGTCTTCCCACTCATCCTCGGAAATCTCAAACTCTGACACCGTCCAGCCGCGCACCGAAACACCCGCCTGATGCACGCTCTCGGGGGTGCCGGTCAGCAGCGGGTGCCATTCCGGCAGCGGCTTGCCCTGCCATAAGAGGCGGTAGGCGCAGGTCTGCGGCATCCAATAGGCGTGGGTGTCCAGATTGTCCGGCTTCAGCACGATGCACTCGGGGATGAACTGGTGCCGGATCGGATACTGGGCGCAGCGGCAAGTGCTGTCATCCAGCAGACGGCAAGCGACCCGCGTGAGCGCCACCTCGCCGGTCTCCTCATCCTCCAGCTTGTTCAGGCAGCATTTGCCGCAGCCGTCGCACAGCGCTTCCCATTCCTTCTGGCTCAGTTTCTCCAGCGGCTTCTTCTCCCAGAAGCGCTGGCCAAGGCCGGAGCGGTCGATCACGTCTTTTGCAGGTTTCATAGCGCCGCCAGTATGTCACGCGCCTCGGCGCAATCCGCGTCCATCTGCGCGATCAGCGCGTCCAGCCCGTCAAACTTCATCTCCGGCCGCAGGAAAGCCACCAGCCCCACCGACAGCGTCGCGCCGTACAGGTCGCCGGAGAAGTCGAACACGAAGGTCTCGATATTCGGGACCACGCCGCCGAACATCGGCCGCACCCCGACAGAGGCAGCGCCGTGGTAGCTGCCCTTATGCGGCCCGTCCAAAACATCGACCAGCACCGCATAGACGCCAAAGCACGGCTGATGCAGCCCGTCGATCGACATGTTGGCGGTGGGAAACCCCAGCTCCCGCCCGCGCTGCTCGCCGCCGATCACGGTGCCTTCGATGCGGTGCCAGTGGCCCAGCATCTCCTTGGCATCCGCCGGGCGGCCCTCGCTCAATGCATTGCGGATCGCGGTGGAGGACACCGCGTGCTCGGAATATTCCATCAGGGGCGCAATGGTGACGCCAAAACCGTACTGTGCGCCAAAGTGCTGCAGGTCCCCGGCATCGCCCGCGCGGCCCTTGCCGAAACAGAAATCGGCGCCGACGACCACATGCGCCAGCCCCAGCCCTTCAAAGATCACGTCGCGGGCAAACTCCTCCGGCGTCAGGCTCGACAGCGCGGTATTGAAGTTCAGCTCATACAGCCGCTCCACCCCCAGCTTCTCCAGCCGGTGGGCGCGGGTCTCGGCCCGCATCAGCCGGAACGGAGGGCTGTCGGGCGCAAAATACTCCCGCGGGTGCGGCTCAAACGTCATCACCCCCAGCGGCGCCTCCGGTGCCGCATCGCGGGCCAACTCGATCACCGACTGATGGCCCAGATGCACGCCGTCAAAATTGCCGATGGCAACGGTGGCGCCCCGGTCCTGGTCTTCGACGAATTCATAATCTCTGACGATACGCATGGCGCATCCGTACCCGCAGCCGCGCGGCGGTTCAAGCGGCCAGTGGCGGGGGAGGGCGGGACCGGCAGTCACAAGGACTCTGGCGGGGGACCGCGTTAAAAGCTTAGAACAGGCTGATTGAAAAAGCGCATCAGGTTAAGGGTATTCGAATCTTGCGACTAACAATTCTGGCCGCAATGGCAATGTATGCAACGCTGCTGACTCAGGCTCGGGCGGAGCTGATCGCCCAATTCACTTTAGGTACAAGTACAAAGAGCTTTGTCCTGATCAAAGCAATCGTTGTATGCTCTCAGTATCCTGAACTGAATGCGAAACGCCTCAGGGGATTTCTGAAAGAAGCCACAGGCATCCAGCCGGATTTTCACATTCAGGATGGGCCATTCCAATTCGTTGACCCGGCTCCGAACAAGGAACGAGTTCAAAAAATGATCCTGGTCGCGGCCGAACAGGAACCAAGCCAGGTCGTTAAGGAATGTATTCAGGAAACCGTACCGTTTGGCGAAAAGGTGTTGCGGCAAGTATATGACACATGGGCCAGAATCGGAGGACCATTGACTGCAGATGTGCCAAACAGCAGTATTTTGGGACCTGTGAAAACGTCCCGGCATTACTCCTATGTCAATGATGACAATGGCAAACGGGAATGGGTAATAGTAACTGTTGCGTCAGAGTTTTCAGGCACGCCCCATGAAATCAATAGCACAATGATTGGCCTTTTCGATCTGGACCAAAAGGTTTGCCAGGGAAACAGGTTCTGTCTGGCAGAAGATTGAGTGACTAGGGCGCACGCTGCCGCCGGGTTTCACAGGGGCTGAGGCTGCAGGTTGAGTGGCATGTTCACAGGGTGTTGCGGACCCACCGTACGCCCCCTTCACGCAATCCTCATGCCCCTCTGCCATACTCCCCAATGATCGCGATCCCCCAGCCATGGTTCCCGCGCGCGGGGCCATGATACGAGGCCCAGGCATCTGTGCGGCTGAATGGGCAACACCCGGAGACCGGCCCTGATAAAAAGGGGGTCGTCCAGGATATCCTGTCCGAGCAGGCCCCCGGCGGGGTCTGTCCACCTCCACCCCGGCGGCGCCGCCCCCTTAATTGGGCTTCAGCGCAGAACCGAACGGAAAGACCAAAACAACAGACACGGCAAGAGAAAACCGCCAAGGGCAAAGGCCCCCGGCGGCTCACAACGCTGCGCGCACCGCGCACACTGCGCCTGCGCTTCTTTCTGGTCCGAAATACCCTGGGGGTGAGCGCCAAAGGCGCGAGGGGGCAACGCCCCCTGTCCGGGCTCTGCCTCTGCCTCAGTCGAACTTGCGCGAGGGCGCCATCACCATGGCTTCGCCCACCAGCACCTTCTTGCCATCCACGATGCAGCGGCAGTCCAGCTTGACCCGGCGCTTGTCGATCACGATGTCGGTCACCTCGACCTCCGCCAGCACCAGGTCGCCCGGGCGCACCGGCGCCAGGAATTTCAGCGACTGGCTCATGTAGATGGTGCCGTGGCCCGGCAGCTGCTCGCCAATGACGGCTGAAATCAGCCCGGCGGTGAGCATCCCGTGCGCGATCCGGCCCTCGAAAATGGTGTCCTGGGCGTAATCGTCATCCAGATGCACCGGATTGCGGTCGGTTGACACCTGGGCGAACTTCTCGATGTCCTCATCGGTGATGACTTTGCGTAGGTAACGCACCATGCCCATCTCGATGTCCTCGATGCAGATGGTTCCGCGCGGCATGTTGTCCAACATTTCATCCTCCGTTCGCCCGGTCCTGATCGTGCTGCTTGACCGTTTGGCGTTGTAACTTTTGCGCGCCAGCGTGACGCCTTGCGCAACTTTATTACTTTGCAACTGCAGAAAATCAAGAAGTTTCTGACAAAAGAAAACCCCGCCCAAAGCGGGCGGGGTTGCAAGGCATAGTAAGCTGGAAGGGGTGCCGGCCGCTGTATTTACCGCAGGAAACCAATGGCATAGCTGGGCGCGGACTGCTCCTGCGCCAGATAGGCTTCCAGCGCTTCCGGATCCGGCTGGACTGATGTCTTTGTCTCTCTGGCCGCAAGCCCGCCGGTGATGAACAGGGAATCGATGCCTTCGCCCATGGCGCCGGCAATATCCGTATGCGGCCCGTCGCCGATCGCCAGGATCTCGGAATCGGCAATCCCCGGCGCCACTTCCTGCAGCCGCAGCCGGGCCAGGTCATAGATCGGCGGGTGCGGCTTGCCGAAGTACAGGCTCTCGCCGCCCATCTCGGTATAAAGCCGCGCCAGGGCGCCCGCGCACCATTCCCGTTTCTCGCCGCGATCGACGATGATGTCAGGGTTGGCGCACAAGAGCTTCATGCCCATCTGCTTGGCATAGAGGAAATCTGCCCGGTTCACCTCCGGGTCTGCCATGGTGTCGAACGGCCCGCAGCAGACGATGCCCTCGGCCTCCTTCAGCGGCACCCGGGTGATCTCCACCGGTTCATGGATCACGTGCAGCGGCTCGAAAAAGCCCGCATCGCGCTCCCACTCGCCCATGAAATAGACCTTGTTGCCCACGGCACCGGTGAACATCGCCGCCCGTGCGCTGTCGCCGGAGGTGGAGATCGTGTCATAGGCATCATCCGGCACGTTGAATTGGCCCAGCTGCGCCGCCACACCGGCGCGCGGCTTCGGCGAATTGGTCACCAGCACCACGATGCCGCCCGCCGCGCGGTAGGTCTGCAGCGCCGCCACCGCATCAGGAAAAGCAGTGATGCCATTGTGCACGCAGCCCCACAGGTCCACGAACAGCGCCTTGTAGCGGCTGGAAATGTCGGAAAGGGAGTTGATGATCTGAGTCATGTCCGGGCCTTCGCGCGTGGGATCTTTGCCGCCAGCTATGGCAGAGACGGCAGCAGAAGGCCAGTGGTCCGCGCGCCCCGGAATTGCCGCCGTTCCGTTCAGCTACCGTTAAAAAGCTGCATCGGGCCTGCAGATTTTTCAAAAATTAACCCGGGCGATCTTGTATGTCAGAAAACAACCCTGTGGTGATTTTGTCATGTTTCGCAGTCCGTCTATTTTTCGCACGATGTCCCTGAAACGGCGGCTTCTGCTGTCCGGCGTCATCGCCATGTCCTCGGTGGTTATCCTGGCCACGGTATCGCTCTTCAGCCTGTGGCAGAGCGAGCTGAACCTGGAAAAGCAGATCAATGTGACCCAGGCGGTCCGGCATGAGCTGACGGCGGACATGGCCCACAGCAAGGTGGAGGCCGCGGTGGTTTCTGCAGTGGTGCTGGGCCAGAACGGGGCGGAGGACCGCAAGGCAGAGCTGCAGGCCGCCATGGAGGCTGAAGCAAAAAAATTCCGCACCGAGATGGAGTTGCTGCACGGGCTGGAGCAGCCGGAGCATATCCGCAACATGGTGGCGTCGCTGCTGCCGCTGGTCGACGGGTTCAACAATACGGGTGCAGAGGTCGTGGCGCTCGCCTTTACCGACACGGCGGAAGCCGTCGATGCGTTGCCCGCCTTCCAGTCCTACTCCGCTACGATCTCCGAAAAACTGTCCAGGCTTGGCACCGCGATCAAGGCATCAGCTTCAGAAACCGCGATTGAAGCACGCCAGCATAATTACAACCTGCTCTATCTGGTGCTGGGTATTTCGGCGGTTGCGACGGTCATCATGGCACGCAATTCCCGCAAGGTGACGCTGACCATCACACGGCCGATTGAACGGATGCGGGCCGCCCTGCGCGAGGTGGCAGAGGGCGACTTCAGCCTCAAGGTTGCGGACCGGATGCGGGCGGATGATTTCGGCGAGATTGCCAAGGACATTGATGCGGTTTCGGGCCGCGTGGTCAAGGCGCTGGAGGAGCAGAACAAGCTGCGCCAGGAGGGCGAGGCAGTGATCGAGCGCTTGCGCCAGGCGCTGCAGCATCTGGCAGAGGGTGACTTCAGCGACCAGATTGCAGAACAATTCGGGGCCGATTACGATCCGCTGCGGGTGAATTACAATGAGACCGTCGACAAGCTGAATGAGCTGCTGTCCAAGGTGGTGCAGGCCGGCGGGCGGCTGAACAGCCAGGCGGATGGCATCCGCACCGCGGCAGAGGATCTGTCGCAGCGCACCGAAAGCCAGGCGGCGACACTGGAGCAGACTGCCGCGGCGCTGGAGCAGATGACGGCCAGCGTCAATTCCTCGGCCCAGAACGCGCAAGAGGTGCAGGGCGCGGTTGAGGCCGCCCGCGCCGATGTGGAGCGCAGCGGCGAAGTGGTCGAGGGCGCGATTGCGGCGATGAACGAGATCGAAAACTCCTCCAACCAGATCAGCCAGATCATCGGCGTCATTGACGATATCGCCTTTCAGACCAACCTGCTGGCGCTGAATGCCGGGGTGGAGGCCGCCCGCGCGGGCGAGGTCGGGCGCGGCTTTGCTGTGGTTGCGTCCGAGGTCAGGGCGCTGGCGCAGCGCTCCTCTGACGCGGCGATGGAGATCAAGACGCTTATCAGCGCCAGCTCCGGCCATGTGCAGGACGGCGTCCATAAGGTGGATGGCGCCGGCAAGGCGCTGGAGACCGTGGTCACCCAGGTCAGCCGCATCACCGAACTTGTGGCCGGCATATCGCGCCAGTCGGCAGAACAGGCGCAGGGGTTGAACGAGATCAATATCGGTGTCGCCCAGCTGGACGCGGTGACCCAGCAGAACGCCTCGATGGTGGAGGAAACCGGCTCCGCGATCCGCGCCATGAGCGGCGAAACCGTGGAGCTGAACCGCATGGTCGGCCAGTTCGTGCTGCTCGACAGCGCCCGGCCGGATGCGTTGGACACGCAGGTGAAGCCCGGGCCGGCAGACATGGGCAAGCAGCAGCTGGACACGGAGACGGTCTATGCAGAGGCCATGGCGGCAAGCCTGGAAGAAGACCGCTGGGAGGACTTCGGCGATGAAGGCGCAACCTGGTCCGGCAAAGAAAGCGAACCCGCTGCCCGCTCCGCCTGAGGCAAGCCGCTGGAATAACCTGGCGTCAGTAAGGGCCCGGCCTCCGTAAGGAGGCCGGGCCTTCCGCATTCACAGCCTCTGGTGTAGCCTGCGCCCTGAACTTCAATTTTTTCAGGCGCTTGATGCAATTTATTGAACGGTCTTTCATGGGGCTGAGGTCCGCCCGCCATGTTTTCAAAAGCGCCGCACACCCGGCAGAGGTGACCCTGTTCCCGATGCTGCATATCGGCGAGGCCGGGTTCTATGACGCGGTCTACCGCGACGCGCTGGACCACGATGTTCTGCTGTTCGAGGGTGTGAAATCGCCGGTCGGACAGAATTTGACCCGGTCTTACCGCTGGCTGCACGGCAACCGCCTGGGGCTGGTGACGCAGCCCAAACTGCCGGCCGGAGCGGGCCGGGCAGAACGCATTCACGCCGACGTCACCCAGGCGGAGTTCGAGGCAGCCTGGAAGACGCTGCCGCTTGCCATGCGTGCACTCTGCTTCGTCTATGCGCCTTGGATCGGGCTGCGCCGGCGCTGTTTCGCCACCCGGGACAGCCTGTCGCGCGGGCGCAATGTGGATGACCTCAGCACGCGCGAAAGCAGCCTGTCCTGGGATACCGAAGAAGCCCTGCTGCGCGGCGTGTTGCTGCATCAGCGCGACACGCGCCTTTGCGAAAAGCTGGCGGATGTGCTGGACCGGGATCAGCCGCTTTCCATCGCTATCGTCTATGGCGCCGCGCATATGCCTGCGGTGACGCGGATGCTGGCGGATTACGCCGGTTTCCGCCCGGCGGGCAGCGAATGGATGACGGTGTTCGGGCTGGACTGACGGCACGCCTAAAACGCCGGCACAAACGAAAAAGGCGCCCCGCGGGCGCCCTTTTTTAAGCTTGGCCAGAAGGCGGATCAGACCTTGAGGTTCGGAATGATCTGCTTCTTGCGGGACATGATGCCCGGCAGCACCACGGTGTCACCGGCCGCATCGGCGCCAAAGGACTTGGCGGCAACGGTTTTCACCAGGTCGTTCGGCACCAGCAGGGTGGCTTCTTCGTTCAGGATGTCGACCACGAACAGCAGCACCTGATCAACGCCGTCCTCGGCCGCGACAGAGGTCATCGTGTTCATCAGCGAGGCCTTGCGGTCCAGCACCACGCCCGGCGCGGTGGTTTCCAGAACGGAGACGCGGAACTTGGTGCCGTCGACCTCGTATTCCTTCGAGTCCATGCGGATCAGCTCCGCATCGGAGAAGGAGGAGACGTCGGATTTTGCGGCAAACATCTCGGCGGCATATTCGGAGATGTTGATGCCCAGCTCACCCGCCAGCTTCTCGGCCACGGCCTTGTCATGGGCGGTGGTGGTGGGGGAGCGGAACTCCAGCGTGTCGGACAGGATGCAGGTCAGCGCTGCGCCCTTGACGGCTTCCGGCATCTTGGCGGCATCGTCGCCCATCAGGTCGTGCATGATGGTGGCGGTGCAGGCCAGCGGGCGGATGGTGATGTCGATCGGGCCTTTGGTTTCCAGGCCGCCGACCAGCTTGTGGTGGTCGATGATCGCCTGCACGTCGGCGCCGTTGATGTTGGCGGGCAGCTCTGCCGGGTTGTTGGTGTCGACGATGACAACCGCCGCGTCGTCAGCCACATCGGCGATGATTTCCGGCTTTTCCAGGCCCCAGCGCTGCAGCATGAAGGCGGCTTCGGTGTTCGGCTCGCCCAGCAGCTTGGGCGCGGCGGCCACGCCTTTCACCTCGTTCAGGTACCAGGCCCAGACAATGGGGGAGCCGGTGGAATCGGTGTCGGGGGATTTGTGGCCGAAAACTTGGATGGTCATGGGGCTGTCCTGTTCGTCGAAAGAGTCGCAAAGGCGGGATTTGCGCGCCTTATAGGGCTGGCGCGCAAGCTTGTCACCCCGCAGCTGCTGCAATGCGGCGTTGTGCCTGAAGGAAGGCTCAGGCGAACATGTCCGCCGTTCCTGGATCCCGCTCCACCAGGGCTTCCCCGTGGCCGGGATGCCGGGCAAACGCCCTGACGTTCCGGGCGTGGTCCGGGTGGCGGTCCTGCATCCGCCCGGCCAGCGTCAGCAGCATCTGGCGGTTGCGCTGATCCAGCGCGCCAAGCTCCTCCAGAAGGAACTCATCCGGTTCCTTTTCTGCCATCATTTCCAGCGCCGTAAAGGCCGGATAGCAGCCGCTGAGGCTGCAATGGGCGCTGCATAGAACCGCAATTTCCGAAAGGGTGTTCGCGGCATCAAGGCCCGCCAGGGCAGCCTCTGCGATGTTTGGCGCGGCTGCCAGGAACCAGCGTTCCAGACTGGCGAGCAGGCCCATGTCTTCAGGGCTCAGATGCTCCGCAGCAGGCAGCCAGTCTTGCGCGTGCCGGCTGGCATCCAGAGACAGGCCGGTCAGCCGCCGCTGCGGGTCCGGCGCGTCCTCCCAGTCATCGCTGTTTGACAGCGCGCAGCTGACAGTATGCGAGAAAAAGTAGAGGTTATCGAGGGTTCTAGGGGCCAGATCCCACAGCCACGGCAGGGCGGCGTAGGTCAGCGGATAGAGGGTTTCCTGATGGTGCAGCTGATCCCAATAGAGCGCATTTGCGGCGTCCTGGTCCCAGCCGGCTGCCAGCGCCTGCAACTGCTGCGGCCCGGACTGGTTGCCGTAGGGCCCGTACAGCCGGGCCCAGATCGGATCGGAGAAGGGGATTTTGGCCATGTGCAGATGTCTTTGTAAAACAGTGTCTTGAGGCGCGGCCTCAGAATGGCGCGCGCTCCAGCGTGTAGCCTGCCTGCTGCAAGAGGTTCAGAACGCCGGTCTCACCAGGCAGGTGCAGCGCGCCGGCGGCGACCACGATCAGGTCGCCCTCCGCCGCCTCGATCACCGGGATCCAGGCGCGGTTGCGGTTGTCCAGCATCGCCTCCATCGACTCCTGCCAGATCCGGCGGGTTTCCTCAGGCGGCAGCGCGTCGGATTGCAGGAAGTCGCGCTCATAGATGGTGAAATAGGTCAGCGCCTGCTCGTCGAAATAGCTTTCGATCATGGTAAAGAGGGCGTCCTGTTCGCCGCCCAGAAGGGTCAGATAGGCGCGCAGCTGGCGGACCTGCTCCTCCAGCGGTTCGCTGTTGAATACCTCAAACAGGGTCATCGGGCTTTCCAGCGCGCGAGTTGCGGTGCCGGCGTCATCCGCGGCCTGTTCCAGCCGTTTGTCCAGCCCGTTGGTGCTTTCCGGCGCAGTCCGCAGGCAAGGCGGTACTGACATTGAGACGGCCAGGAACCAGGGCCGCATCTTGGCTGCCATCCAGGGCGCGACGCCATTGGCGCGGGCCTTGGCCGCCAGGTCGTCCCATTCCTGCGGCGGCAGCCGGTCGATCAGGCTGGGGCCTTCGGTGATCAGGGTCAGCGACGGGTCGCGGCCGATGGCGGCCATCAGCTCCGCTTCTTCGCGTTTGGTGCCCTCCAGCAGCAGCAGGTCGGCCTCGGCAATCACAGGCTTCAAGGCAGCGGTCACCGCGTCCAGCCGCGGGTCGTTGATGTGCATGGTGCCGATCACATGCAGGGTGCGGCTGCCGCGCCGTGCAATCCAGTGGTTGCCTTCGGCAAAGGGGGCGGCGGCGACCTCAGCGTCAATGGCGGCGCGGTCGCTGGCGCTCAGCGCCAGCCGCTGGTCAGTGCCGGAGCAGGCGGCCCAGAGCGAAGCAGGCAGCAGCAGGAAGGCAAAGGCGAGAATGAAACGCATGAAGAAATGTCCTGAAACGTGAATTGAATGGCAGGTTTGCCGCAGCCTACCACGGGGCGCGGGCCAGGCTGAAGCCCTGTGCCTTGAGCAGGTTCAGGAGGCCGTTTTTGCCTGGCAGATGGGCGGCACCGACGGCGACCACAAAGCGCTCCTGCCGGGCGGCGCCGATCACCTTCATCCAGCGGATGTTGCGCTGGTCCAGCAGGCGGCGGTTGTACTGGTCCCAAAGCCGCGTGGTTTCGGCATGGGTGAAACTGCTGTACTGGGCGCTGATCCAGGGTGCCAGCACGAAGGAGGTCCAGACGCTCTGGTCGAAATAGGCCTCAACCGGGGTGGCGTCCTCTGGCTTGTCGGACTGGATCAGCTGCAGCTCCAGCTCCAGCATCCGGGCCTGGTCACGCAGCGGCATTCCGGAGATGGCCGCCAGCGCCTGCTCCGGGGTTTCCAGGGCACCCAGCGGGATCCGCTTGCGGGCGGCGAAATCGGCGATCCGGTCGTCCAGCCCGCGGCGCAGGCCAAAGCCGTAGGGGCGGCAGCCGCTTTGCACCAGGAACATCGAGATTGCCCAGGGCTGCATCCGGTTCATGGTTTCCAGATTGGCGCCGGTGACCTGGGCGGTCAGCTTGAAGCGCTGCCAGGCATCGGGGGCCAGCAGCTGGCGCAGCTCGCGGCCCTGCGGCAGCAGGAAGCTGCGCGCCATCGCGGGCGGCATCCGGTCCAGCCGCTCCATGTCCTGATCGGAGGTTTCCAGGTAAATCGCCTGCGCCGAACTGAGCGCCGGGCGCAGGGTGCGCATCACCTTGGCCATGCGGGCGTCGCCGCCATGCATGGTGCCGATCACATGGATGGTGCGGCGGCCCTTGGTGGCGACCCAGTGGTTGCCTTGGGAAAACGGGGTTGCGGCCATTTCGCGGTCGAGCTGCGCCTGGGTCGCGGGCGGCAGGTGGTCGCGGTAGTCGATGCCGCGGCAGGCGGCAAAACCGGCGGTGGCCTGCAGCATCAGCGCAAGTGCCAGTGCAATCCGTTTCATCACGCGCCCTTTCCCCGGGGTTTCCGAACTTTTGGCCTGAACTTAAGAGCCTAGGGCGGGGCAGGGGCGGCGGCAATGTAAAACCCTGCGTTGCCCCGTAAAACCGGGCGGCGGATTGCCAAGCCGCGCGCTTCCTGCCAGTCATGGGGCATGGAACGCGAGGATCAGCTTTATGCGCCGGTGAAGGCGCTGCTGGAGGCCCAGGGCTATGCCGTCAAGGGTGAGGTGGGCGCGGCCGATGTGGTGGCTGTGCGCGGCGCTGAGCCGCCGGTGATTGTCGAGCTGAAGCTGAAGTTTTCGCTGTCGCTGTTCCACCAGGCCATCGCCCGGCTGGCCATCACCGACCATGTCTATATCGCGGTGCCAAGGCCCGGCGGGCGGCAGGCGCGGCGGATGATGAAGGACAATCTGGCGATGTGCCGGCGGCTGGGGCTGGGGCTGATCACGGTGCTGGCGGACGGGCGGGCAGAGGTGCATTGCGATCCCGGCCCTTATGCGCCCCGCAAGTCGAAGAAAAAGCAGGCGCGGTTGTTGCGCGAATTCCAGGCCTTGCGCGGCGACCCCAATGCCGGCGGCGCCACACGGCACGGCATCGTCACCGCCTACCGCCAGGACGCGCTGGCCTGCGCCGCGCATCTGGCCGGGGCGGGCGCTTGCAAGGGGGCGGAGGTCGCCAAGGCCACCGGCGTGGCGCGGGCCACCCGGCTGATGGCCAGCAACCACTATGGCTGGTTCGAACGGGTGGAGACCGGCATCTACCAGCTGACCGATGCGGGCCGTGAAGGGCTGGTGCATTGGGCGGAGAGCTGGGAGGGGAAGTGATGTGGCGGCTTTGTGCTGTTGCGGGCTAATGCGTTCAGTTGTGTACAGCCCCTATTTTGCAGGAAATTGTCGCCCCTTGAGTTAATCAGATTCATGTCAGTTGCATTTTTTCCCTGTTGAGCGCGGGGCCCTGTCAGCCGATGACTGCCCCAGCTTTGCACAAGGGGAGAGAGCAATGGCAGATCAGGACATTGACCGGCTTCAGGACCGGCTGCGGGCGCAGCGGGTCTCTTTCGACAAGATCCCGGTGATCGACATCAGCGCGCTGAACACGGGCGGCAGCCTGTTTGAGGTCGCCAAGGAAATCCGCTGGGCGCTGACCAACGTCGGCTTCTTCTATGTGAAGAACCACGGGGTGCCGGAGGCGGTTGTGAACGGCGCCTTTGATGAAACCCGGGCGTTCTTTGACCTGCCGCTGCAGGACAAGATGGACCTGCATATCTCGAAATCCGGCCTGGCCCTGCGCGGCTATATCGAGATTTTCGGCGAGAACACCGACCCCAAGAAGACCAAGGATCTGAAGGAGTGCTTTGATATCGGGCCGGAAGGCCCGGCCGGGGACGCGCCGTTCTTTGGCCCCAACCTGTGGCCCGCGGCGCGGCCGGAATTTGAACGCGCGGTCTATGGCTATCATCAGGAGATGAAGGGCCTGGCGCAGCGGTTGATGCGGGCGATTGCGGTCAGCCTGGATCTGGAGGCCGATTTCTTTGCGCCGAAGATGCAGAACCCGATCACCATCCAGCGGCTGCTGCACTACCCGCCGCAGGAGGGCCGGATCGACGAAAGCGTGATGGGGATTGGAGCGCATACGGATTACGGCAGCCTGACCATCCTGGCGCAGGACGATGTGGGCGGCTTGCAGGTGATGAACCGCGACGGCCAGTGGGTCGAGGGGCCGCCGATTGCCGGGTCATTTGTCATCAATATTGGCGACCTGATCCAGCGGCTGACCAATGATCTGTATCTTGCCAACCTGCACCGGGTGGTGAATGCCTCGGGCCGGGAGCGTTATTCGATTCCGTTCTTCATTGACGCCGATGCGGACGCCGTATTCCAGCCGCTGGACAGCTGCGTCAGTGCGGATAACCCCGCGCGCTATGAGCCGGTCAGCTGCGGCGCGCACAAATTCGGCCGCTTCAAGGACAGCTTTCCGCATTTGAAAGACAAGGCAGCATAAGCGGAAATCCGAAGCAGGACAGGGGGCGCTCCGGCGCCCTCATTATTTTTGCTGATTCCGTGTTGACAACATGCGGGGGCATTCCTAGCTTCCCCTCGTTAGCACTCACCCCTCGTGAGTGATAACGGCCCCGCCGGGGAGGCGGAGGTCCAACAGATAACAACCTTTGAGCCTTTCAAGGAGCTGCAAAGATGGCATTGAAACCGCTGCATGACCGTGTGCTGGTGCGCCGCACCGAAAGCGAAGAAAAAACCGCGGGCGGCCTGATCATCCCCGATTCCGCCAAGGAAAAGCCGAGTGAAGGCGTTGTTGTTGCATGCGGCGCTGGCGCCCGCAAGGACAGCGGCGAGCTGATCGAGATGGCGGTGTCCGCTGGCGACCGCATCATGTTCGGCAAATGGTCCGGCACCGAGATCACCGTCGACGGTGAAGAGCTGCTGATGATGAAGGAAAGCGACATCATGGGCATCATCGAGTAAGCCCGCGGGCCTGCTCTGATCCCACTATCGCTGATACACACAGAATTTCTCTAGGAGAGTGAAAAATGGCTGCTAAGGACGTCAAATTCGACACCGATGCCCGCAACCGCATGCTGAAAGGCGTCAACATTCTGGCTGACGCCGTGAAAGTGACCCTGGGCCCCAAAGGCCGCAACGTGGTTCTGGACAAATCCTTCGGCGCACCGCGCATCACCAAGGACGGCGTGTCCGTGGCGAAGGAAATCGAACTGGAAGATAAGTTCGAGAACATGGGCGCCCAGATGGTGAAGGAAGTTGCTTCCCGCACCAACGACGAAGCCGGTGACGGCACCACCACCGCAACCGTTCTGGCCCAGGCGATCGTCAAAGAAGGCCTGAAGCAGGTTGCAGCCGGCCTGAACCCGATGGACCTGAAGCGCGGCATCGACCTGGCAACCGCCAAAGTCGTGCAGGGCATCAAGGACATGGCCCGCGAAGTGAAAGACTCCGACGAGGTTGCGCAGGTTGGCACCATCTCCGCCAACGGCGAAGCTGAAATCGGCCGCCAGATCGCCGACGCGATGCAGAAGGTCGGCAACGAAGGCGTTATCACCGTCGAAGAGAACAAAGGCATGGAAACCGAGACCGACGTGGTCGAGGGCATGCAGTTCGACCGCGGCTACCTGTCGCCCTACTTCGTCACCAACCCCGACAAGATGGTCGCGGATCTGGAAGACTGCATGATCCTGCTGCACGAGAAGAAACTGTCTTCGCTGCAGCCGATGGTTCCGCTGCTGGAGCAGGTGATCCAGTCGCAGAAGCCGCTGCTGATCATTGCTGAAGACGTCGAAGGCGAAGCGCTGGCAACCCTGGTTGTCAACAAGCTGCGCGGCGGCCTGAAAATCGCAGCCGTCAAGGCGCCGGGCTTCGGCGACCGCCGCAAGGCCATGCTGCAGGACATCGCGATCCTGACCGGCGGCCAGGTGATCTCCGAGGATCTGGGCATGAAGCTCGAGTCCGTCACCATGGACATGCTGGGCACCGCCAAGAAGGTCTCCATCACCAAAGACGAAACCACCATCGTCGACGGCGCTGGCGAGAAGGCCGAGATCGAAGCACGTGTTGCCCAGATCCGCACCCAGATCGAAGAGACCACCTCTGACTACGACCGCGAGAAGCTGCAGGAACGCGTTGCCAAACTGGCTGGCGGTGTTGCCGTGATCCGCGTCGGCGGCATGACCGAAGTGGAAGTGAAAGAGCGTAAGGACCGTGTGGACGATGCGCTGAACGCGACCCGCGCAGCCGTGCAGGAAGGCGTGATCGTCGGCGGCGGTGTTGCCCTGGTGCAGGCCGGCAAAGGCCTGGAAGGCCTGGAAGGCGCCAACGCTGACCAGAACGCAGGCATCAACATCGTCCGCAAGGCCATCGAAGCGCCGCTGCGCCAGATCGCCGAAAACGCAGGCGTCGACGGTGCCGTGGTTGCCGGCAAGATCCGCGAATCCT
Source organism: Leisingera sp. ANG-M6 (assembly GCF_000813905.1). NCBI lineage: Bacteria > Pseudomonadati > Pseudomonadota > Alphaproteobacteria > Rhodobacterales > Roseobacteraceae > Leisingera > Leisingera sp. ANG-M6. The sequence continues at coordinate 6,485 of NZ_JWLG01000037.1, read as the reverse complement.
CGGACAGCGCATTCGGCTACAACGCGCAGACCGGTGAATATGGCGACATGTTCTCCTTCGGCGTGATCGACCCGGCCAAGGTAACCCGCACCGCGCTGGAAGACGCATCCTCGGTTGCTGGCCTGCTGATCACCACCGAAGCCATGGTTGCCGACAAGCCCGCCAAAGAAGGCGCAGGCGCCGGCGGCGGCATGCCCGACATGGGCGGCATGGGCGGCATGGGCGGCATGATGTAATCACAAATCCCTTTGGGATTTGGGATGAGGCGACAGGCGATTGGCCGGGAAGGCCAATCTGCCGAGAGCCCGCCGCTGATGACTGCAAGATTTGGGGCTGCCTTCGGGCGGCCCCTTTTCGGTTTGGGCTTGCCGCTTTGACCTGTCTAAGTAAGGTTTGCGTTGATTTCGTGAAAAGGACATTCATTTTGGACAAGATATCTATGCCATCGTTGCCGGACTTGAAGTCTGTAGGCACTGCAGATCCATCGGAACACATTCTGATGGAATGCTATTCACTCATGTTCCCGGAACCCGTTTCGTCGGAGTTGCAGCAACTCCAAACGCCTGAAGTGGTTGCGGGCGGGTTTAGGGCCTTGAAGGATCAGGGGGTCATGAATGAACTGCAGTGGGTTGTCTTCTGCACCTCGCATCTAACCGGCGGGATTGCCAATGGCGGGGTCTGGGACGGTCTGCTCGGAAACCAGCCGCAATTGGTTGCGGATTGCGTTCCACTGCTGAAGCTCTTGGGCCTGGAGAGTGCAGCAGATCGCTTTGGTCAGCTTTTTGGTCCGGTTTTTGAGCTGCAAGACCGTGTTAGGCAAGAACTGAAAATGGGTGAGACGGTTAACATGGAGCAATATTGGGAAGACCTGCAGGCTGCCGAGGAATTGCTCATTGAAGATGATGTGGAGGTGTTGGAGGAAGATTTTCTGGGAGAATTTGGATCTTCCGAGCCTACGCTGAAAAGTAAGGTCGAAGATGCAGCGGTTTCCTATCTGATCTCAAACAGCCGGTGACACCGTGGGGAGCCGCAAATAGCCAGTGTGGTATTGCGCAATCGAGGCCGTGTTGCTTTTAAGATGATACGCTTGAAGCAGGGCGGGTTTATCCGCGCGCGTTCGCTGATCTGTAACACGAAAAAATCACTGGCCCGCGCTGGGGTTGCACTGTAGCGGTTCCGCATGCGCCTGTTTCTTCTCGTCTCTCTCACCATGGCGGCCTTTGCCGCAAATTCCATCCTCAGCCGGCTGGCAATTGGGGCCGGGCATATGGATGCGGGCAGCTTTGGCCTGCTGCGCCTGGCCTCGGGGGCTGCGATGCTGGTGGTGCTGTGCCGGATGCAGGGGCTGGCGGTGCGCCAGGACCTGGGTGCGAGCCTGCGCGGCGGGACGGCGCTGACGCTGTATATCGCCGGGTTTTCGCTGGCCTATCAGCAGCTTGACGCCGGTCTTGGCGCGCTGGTGCTGTTCGGGGTGGTACAGGTCACGATGTTCCTATGGGGCGCGCTGCGGGGTACGCCTGTCAGCGCGGGCCAGGTCGCAGGCGCGGTGCTGGCGTTTCTGGGGCTTGCTTATGTGGTCTGGCCGGATGGCAGCGGCACGGCGCCCCTTGGCGCGTCGCTCCTGATGGCGGCGGCGGGGCTTGGCTGGGGGATCTACAGCATTCTGGGGCGGGGTGCTGCGCAGCCGCTGGCGGCGACGGCGGTGAATTTTCTGTGGTCCACAGTAATGTTCCTGCCGGTGGCCCTTTGGCTGAGCGGCAGCACGGTGAGCCTGTTTGGCGCGGTGCTGGCGGTGCTGTCCGGCGCGGTGACCTCGGGCATGGGCTATGCACTGTGGTACCGGCTGCTGCCGCAGATCCTGCCCGCGGTGGCCGCTACCGTGCAGCTGGGCGTGCCGGTGATTGCGATCCTCGCCGGGGCGGCCTTGCTGGGTGAGGCGATTGGTTTGCGGCTGGTCTTTGGCAGCGCGGCGGTGCTGGGCGGCATTGCGCTGGTGGTGCTGCGGGCGCCTGCGCGCAGGGTTCGTGCAGCCAAGTAACTGCGGGGGCTTCCCTGTGGTGCCGCTTGCGCTTATCTGGGCCCCATGCGTGATGTTCTGAAACCCCTGTTTGCCGCTGCTGCGGTGCTGCTGCCGCTGCCTGCGGCGGCTGATTGCGTGATCCTGCTGCACGGGCTGGCGCGCTCCGAGACCTCATTCGCGGTGATGGAGGAGGTCTTGCAGTCGCGCGGGCTTGCTGTGGTGCGGCCCGGCTATGCCTCGACTGAGGAGACTATCCAGGTTCTGGCAGAAGAGACCCTGCCCGCCGCCTTTGCCGCCTGCGGCGGGGAGACAACCCATGTGGTGACCCACTCGATGGGGGGTATTCTGCTGCGGTACTGGCTGCAGGACAATAGCCCGGAAAACCTGGGCCGGGTGGTGATGATGGGGCCGCCGAACCAGGGCAGCGAGCTGGTGGACGAACTGGGCGACTGGGAGGTTTTTGGTTTCCTGAACGGCCCCGCCGGGCTGCAGCTGGGCACTGGTGAGGACAGCTTGCCCAAGAAGCTGCCGCCGGTGGATTTTGAGCTGGGCGTGATTGCGGGCAGTGAGACGCTGAACCCGGTATTTTCGGCGCTGATCCCGGGGCCGGATGACGGCAAGGTCTCGGTCGAAAGCACCAAGGTGGACGGCATGGCGGCGCATCTGACGCTGCCGGTCACCCATACCTACATGATGAACAACCCGCAGGTGATGACGCAGGCGCTGCATTTCCTGGAGGAGGGGCGGTTTGAGCCCAGCCTGGGCTGGCTGGCGGCGGTGGAAGAGATCATTGGCGAGGCGTGCCAGCTGAACGGCGGCTGTGAAGAGGCGGAACAATGACATTGGAACTGACGCTGCAGGGCGGCGATGTGCTGCGCCCCGGCGGGCTGGAGCGTGGCGGTGAGATCGCCATTGCGGGTGGTCTGGTGACGGATGCGCCTGCCGGGCGGGCCGTGGACCTGTCAGGTTACCTGGTACTGCCGGGGATCGTGGATGCGCATGGTGACGGGTTCGAGCGCCACCTGGCGCCGCGGCGTGGGGCGATGAAGCAGATGGCGGAGGGTGTGGTGGCCGCAGAGGCGGAGCTGGCCGCCAACGGCATCACCACTGCGGTGCTGGCGCAGTTCTACTCCTGGGAGGGCGGCTTGCGCGGTCCCGAGTTTGCAGGACAGGTGTTTGAGGGCATCAAGGCGGTGCGCGGGTCGCTGGTGACTGATCTGCTGCCGCAGCTGCGGTTCGAAATCCATATGCTGGAGGACTATGCCGCACTCGCCGCCAAGGTGGCGGAGTGGCAGGTGCCTTATGTGGTGTTCAACGACCACCTGCCGCATGAGCGGCTGGCAGCGGGCAAGAAGCCGCCGCGGCTGACCGGCCAGGCGCTGAAGGCAGGGCGCAACCCGGAGGTCCACTGGCAGATGCTGAAGGATATGCACGCGCGCCGGGACGAGGTGCCGGGCAGGCTGGACGCGCTTTGTGCTGAACTGGCCACGCTGGATGTGCGGCTGGGCAGCCATGACGATCAGACCGCAGAGGACCGCGCCGTCTGGCGCGAGCGCGGCGCCCGGATTGCCGAGTTCCCCGAGACGCTGGAGGCGGCAGAGGCTGCGCGCAGCGCGGGTGATCCGGTGATCCTCGGCTCCCCGAATGTGGTGCGGGGCGGCTCGCACAAGGGTAATGCTTCTGCCGTGGAGCTGATCGCCATGGGGCTGTGCGATGCGCTGGCCTCCGACTATCACTACCCCAGCCCGCGGCGTGCGGCGCTGATGCTGGAACGCTCCGGCCTGCTGGATCTGGCGGGGGCGTGGCGGCTGGTCTCGGAAGGGCCTGCGCAGCTGCTGGGGCTTACGGACCGCGGCATGCTGGAGGCAGGCAAGCGGGCGGATATCGTGGTGCTGGACAAGGAGAGCCTGCGGGTTGCGGCGACACTGTCCGGCGGGCAGGTCAGCTATATGTCGGGGGATGTGGCGGGTCGTTTCCTTGCCTGAAGGCAGGGGCAATCGGTTGGCACGATAGAACAACATGCGTTCATTTCTTAAGAAAATACGCAATATGTTGGGCTGGGTTGTACATGGTTATCTGGCAATCAGCCTGTTAGCCGCGCTTTCTTTGGAAGGTCGTGTGCGGGAGGCCAAAACCGATGCAGGCCAGTACTTTCTCTTGCTACGCGTGGGGAGGAGGCCTGCTGAATGGGTAGAGACGACCGCACTGCGTTTTTGGTTTGAGACTGCACTCGACATGGCGTTTTTTGGAGTGGTCCTCTGTTGTGTGATTTGGGCGGTTATCTATTGCGTCTGGCGTCAGTGGCGGAAGTCGCAGGGGCTGAGCGCAAAGTTCGACTAACCCCGCGCCGGTGCTATGCTGCAGTGATTGTTAGCCCGCAACGTTACCGGCCGGTTCTTGGAGCAGGGGCGCCGCGCATCAGGCCGGATGGCCCTCCTTGCGGCGCGTGAACCCGGCGGGGCCGCTTTCACGGGCGTTCCGTTCTTGGGCCGCCTTCTTCTTTCTGGTCTGAAAATATCCCGGGTTTGGGGCGAAGCCCCAAGTTCAGCATGGGTCTGGGGGCAACGCCCCCAGTCCGTCAGCCTTCCGCCTTCACCACCCGGTTCACATGGCCCATCTTGCGGCCCGGCTTGGCCTCCGCCTTGCCATAGAGGTGAATGGCGCAATCGGCCTCTTTCGCCAGCTCCGGGATGCGGTCCACGTCATCGCCGATCAGGTTTTCCATCACCACGTCAGAGTGGCGCTGGCCGTCGCCGAGCGGCCAGCCGGCCACCGCGCGGATGTGCTGTTCGAACTGGTCCACGGTGCAGCCGTTCTGGGTCCAGTGGCCGGAGTTGTGGACGCGCGGGGCGATTTCGTTGACGATCAGCCCCTGCGGCGTCACGAACAGTTCCACCCCCAGCACGCCGACATACTCCAGCGCGTTCAGGATCTTGCCCGCCATCAGCACCGCATCCATGCGCTGGCCGGTGGTCAGCTTGGCGGGCACGGTGGTGGTGTGCAGGATGCCGTCGCGGTGGACGTTTTCGCCGGGGTCGAAACAGGCGATCTCGCCGGTTACGCCGCGGGCGGCGATGACGGAGACCTCGTGGCTGAAATTGACGAAACCTTCGAGGATCGAGGGCGCGCCCGCCATGGACGCGAGGGCTTCCTCGGCGTCTTCCGGCGTCTTGATGCGGGCCTGGCCCTTGCCGTCATATCCGAAGCGGCGGGTCTTCAGGATCGACGGCGCACCGATATCCGCGAGCGCCGCGTCGAGGCTGGCCTGATCACTGATGTCTGCAAAAGGCGCGGTTTGCAGGCCGAGGTCCTGCAGGAAGCTCTTTTCGGTCAGCCGGTCCTGGCTGATCCGCAGCGCCTCGCGGTCCGGGCGGATCGGTTTTTGCGATTCCAAGAGGTCCAGCGCGGAGGTCGGGATGTTCTCGAACTCATAGGTGATGACGTCGACCGAGGCGGCAAAGGCGGCCAGCGCCTCGGCATCCTCGTAGCCTGCGGTGGTCACGCGGTCGGCGACATGGCCTGCGGGCGGGTTGGCGCCGGGTTCAAAGATATGGGTCTTGAAGCCGAGGCGGGAGGCCGCAATCGAGAGCATCCGGCCCAGCTGGCCGCCGCCGAGGATGCCGATGGTGGCGCCGGGAGCAAGCACGTCAGTCATCGGAGGGTTCCTCGGGGATGGAGGCGGAGAGCGCCTCGCGCCAGTTGTCCAGGCGCTGGGCCAGGGCGGGGTCCTGCAGCGCCAGGATGCCAGCGGCCATCAGGCCCGCGTTGGCGGCACCGGCGGCGCCGATCGCCATGGTGGCAACCGGGAAGCCCTTGGGCATCTGCACGATGGAGTAAAGCGAGTCGACGCCGGAGAGGGCGCGGGTCTGGACCGGCACGCCGACTACCGGCACGCGGGTCTTGGAAGCGACCATGCCGGGCAGGTGAGCTGCCCCGCCGGCGCCTGCGATGATCACCTGCAGGCCGCGGTCGGCGGCGGATTTGCCGTAGCTCCACAGCCGGTCCGGGGTGCGGTGGGCAGAGACGATCTTGGCCTCGTATTCGACGCCCAGTTCATCGAGGATATTGGCGGCTTCCTTCATGGTGGGCCAGTCGGATTGGCTGCCCATGATGATGCCCACTTTGATGTCACCCATGGATGGTGGCTCCTGTCGCGGCTTGTGGAGCGCGCACTATAGGGAAAGTTGCGGTTTTCGCAATGCGGGCCGCGCTGGAAAACGGCGGGATTTGCCTTGTTTTGCGAGGGCCGGCGCTATGCCGCAGGGGGATGGGCAGGGGATTGGAGGGGGCGGCTCCCGCCCGCGCGGGAATGCAGGCAAGCTGCACCGCCCCCGCGGTTGGGCGTGGCGCCGCGCCCAGGCGCGGCGCGTGGGGCTGTGGCGGGGCCTGGGGGCCCCCGGCAAGCGGGGTACGGGTGCGGCGGGATGAGGTGAGGACAAGGCTGGGACTGCGGCCCAATTTGTAG
>NZ_JWLG01000036.1:0-11124 GCF_000813905.1 Leisingera sp. ANG-M6 | reverse complement strand
CCCCCAGGTTCTGCTGAAGCTGGAAAGCATGGGCCTGATCAAGGCCTGAGCCTGACGGCACAGCGAGACATGAGAGCGGCCCGCCAATTGGCGGGCCGCTTCCGTTTCCCGGCGCAGGAAACGGCCCGGAACACACGTGTTTACTGGGGCGGCGGCAGCGCCCGCAGGGAACCTTTCCGCCCGCCGGGGCGTTGTTCTTCCGTCCCCGCCCCCCCCGCTCCGCGCAGTCAGGAAGCCCCGCATGCCGCAACACCCCGCCCCGCCTGAGTCCCGCCGCGACGATCCGGCAGAAAATTCTGCCCGCGGTTTCGCTTGGGCGGTTCCGCTGATGCGCGCAGGCTACGCCGGGCGCGGTCTGGTCTACCTGCTGGTGGGCGGCGCTTCGCTGTGGTCGATCTGGCACGGCGGCAGCGCCGAAGGCACAGGCGAGGCGATGGGCCGCCTGCAGGGCGCGCTTGGCACCGCCATTCTGCTGCTGATTGCCCTTGGCATGGCCGCCTACGCCATCTGGCGCGCGGTGGACAGCATTTGGGATCTCGAAGACTACGGAAACAGCCCCAAGGGCTTGATCGCCCGCGCCGGGATGATCACTACCGGCCTGGTGCATCTGGGCCTCAGCGGGCTCGCCATCACGGTGCTTCTGGGACGCTCCGAAGGCCTCGGAAAGACAGAGCTGGTGAACCGCCTCCTCGCCTCCCCCGGCGGGCAGGCCGCCGCAGGCATCGCCGGGGCGCTCACCCTCGGCGCCGGCGGCTATTACTTGCACAAGGCCTGGAGCGAAGGCTACCGCGACCACATGCAGGGCAATCCGGCGACCCTGCATCTGAACCTGGTGCTTAAGGCTGGCATGGCCGCCCATGGCGTTGTCATTGCCATCATCGGGTTTCTGATGATGCAGGCAGCCGCCTATGCCTCCAGCCACGAAGCCGGCGGGATTGGCACCGCCTTCAACTGGCTGCAGGACAAGACCTACGGCCAGATCCTAGTGACCTTCCTGTGCATCGGCCTCCTGGGATTTTCCCTGGTTTGTTTCGTCAACGCCGCCTGGCGCATCGTGCCCAAGGCCGATGACCGCGGCCTCCAAACTCTGAAAGACATGCTGAACAGCTAGGGGCGGCCTGCCCGAAAGCGGCCTATCCCGCTTCCGGCAAATCCACCGTGCCGCGCATCAGCACAAAGCCCTCGCCCGCAACCCGCACGCCCTCAATCGCATCCGCCGGGCCAACCCGCGCCACCCGCGCCTGGCCGGGGCGACCCAGGCCGTGGCCCTGCTCGGCCACAAATTCGGCTTTCGCCATCAGCCCGTGACGCCACAGATAGGACGCCATCGCGCCGGTGGCCGAGCCGGTAAAGGGATCCTCCGGCGGGCTCGGCGGCGCCATCAGGAGGCGCGAGAAGGTGTCGCCCGCCGCCGTCGCCCCTTCCAGCGTGACCAGAAACGGCTCCATCATGTCGATGCCGTCAGCGCCCAGCGACTGGCCCAATGCGGCCAGCGCGTCCAGGTTCAGCTCCGCCGCCTCCAGCGCCGCACGGTCGCGCAGAACGGTGACACAGAACGGCAGCCCGGTAGAGACCTTCTGCGGCTGCCCCACGATGGCCTCCACCGGCAGCGACACCGCCGCCGCCACCAGTTCCGGATCGGCAAAGGGGCCGAACTCTGGCGCAACTTGCGTCATCTCTATCAGATCGCCATCGAGCCGCACCGGCACGATCCCGGCGCCGGTCTCCAGGGTGATGCTGTCCCCCTGAAACAGCCCCCGGTCGCGCATCGCCGCAACTGTCGCAATGGTCGGATGACCGGCAAAAGGGATCTCGCGGCTGGCCAGGAAATAGCGCACCTTAACGTCCGCTACCTCCGACGGACCGGTAAAGGTGCACTCCACCAATGAGGTCTCCCGCACGTAAGCGGTGCAGACCTCCACCGGCAGATGCGCGCCGCCATGTACCACCGCACAACCATTGCCGCCGAACGCCCGGTCCGAGAACGCATCCACCCAGTCGAAATTCAAAAGACTCATTGTTTCTTGTCCTTTCCGGCCTCTTTGCCGCGCCCTAACCCGAGCGGTGCCTGCAAGCGGCGCTCCACCTTTACTTCAAATGTCTCAACCGGCATTGCGAAGCTGCTGGCAAAGGCCTGCCGCCAGCCCATACCCTGCCCGAGCTTGTGCCAGTAATCAAATACCGCTGCCTTGCCGTGTTCCTCCGCCAGCAGCCGTACGGCAAAATGTGCCAGCGGGTAGTTGTCTGAATCGAAGGCCACCTCTGACAGGCGCATTTCCTGCAAACTGCGGGAGGATCCCTTTGCTTCCCGGCGCAGCTCCCCGAGAGACGCCCTGGGTTCATCCAGCATCTCGAAGGCAAACTCCTCCTGTACCATCTCTGCGGCGCCTTCGATCAGCCACAGGGGATGGGCCAGGGACCAATTCGCCTGGTTCGGTTTCAGCATGCCGAACTCGCCCGAGACTTCCGCCTGCCAAAGATGCATGTACTCATGCGCAATTACCGGGCCAAGCCAGCGGTACGATGCCTCCAGCCATTCCGCATCGTATTTTTCGACCTTCTCCCAGCAGATGATGAAAAGGCCGGGGAAGGCCCGTCCCGCATAGCCGCCATCAATGGAACAGGCCTCCTCTATAACTGCAGAAAAATCAATTGGCGGCAGCCCCAGGTCCTCCAGCATATAGCGGGTCTGCAGCATCAGGCTGCTGCGGTCTTCCCCCACAGCGATGCCAGGCCGCAACGCCATAGGCATCTTCAGGCTATTGTTGAAAAAGTTCCGCACCTTTCGGTAGTTCACCATCAATGCGGTGCGCGCCATGCCTTGCTGCGCATGAATGACCGGCCGCTGATCGTTCGGCATGTGCCGCGCCAGCTTCGGGCGCAAAGTGGCCAGTTCCCGGCACCAGTGCACGGCACTGCGCTGCGAAAGCCCCGGCAGGCGGCCCAGACGCCCGGGCAGCCGGTCCCCCTGGTTGCCGGTCATCTTGTTCCAGGCCTGCCAGTGCTGGTAGGTGACCCGGTTGTTCTCCGCTCCCGGATCAAACCCCAGTTCCGCCAGCTGCCCCTGAACACAGGCGACAAACGGGTCTGCCGCAGCCGGGACGGCCGCCAGGGCCAGCCCCGCCGCCAGCACAAGCCGCCGCAGCCTCCCGCCAGCTCTCAAGACTGCTTCCGCCGCATCTTGGAAATATAGGCCCGCGCGGTGCCGGGCCGCTTGCGCAGCTCCATTACCTGCGTCTCAAACTCGGCCAGAGCGACGCCAAAGGCGCCCTTGAAAGCCTGCTCCCAGTTCTGACCCGCGTTCAGGCGGCGCCAAAAGGTGAACAGCGCCTCCTCGCCGCTGATCCGGGTCAGGATATGCACCGCATAATGGGCGAAATCATAGTCGCCACTGGTGCTGACCGTCTTATGCGCCCGCATGCCGCGCAGGCTCTTTTTTGACTTCAATGACCATTCGTGCAGCTCCGCAAGCCCCGGCGCGCGCAGCCGCAGGGCTCTCTTGCCGAACCGTGCCGCAACCACTTCGGCGCTGCCTTCCACCAGCCAGGCCGGCCCCATGCGGGCGCGCAGCGAATTGCTGTGGAACCCTTCTGAGCGGGCGCCGCCCAGTTCCGCCTGCACCAGGTGCATGTATTCATGCGCCATCATCATGCCCAGCCACTTGCGCGACCGCTTGAGCCAGGCATTGTCGGCCTCATGCGGGTTGTCCCAGCAGATATACATGAACTTGAGATAGGCCGCGCCGGCAACACCAAAGGGCTTGTTGCAATGGGCGGCGATGGAGGCATCCGGGTTGAACCGCGCGCTCGACATATCGCGCAGCAGGCGGCGCACATAGGTTTGCACGTCCTTTGTATTGCCTGCCGCACCGATGCCGATATGCCCGGCCAGCACGATGCCGTATTCCCGGTCCATAAAACGCAGCACCTTGTCATAGGCCTGCCGGATACCCTTTTCCACGTTGGGCGTATCCGCCAGGATCCGCACCGGCGCCGCCGACGGCATATGCCGCTCCAGGCCGGTCTTCAGAGCCGGCAGCTCGCGGCACCAGTGGATCGCGGTCTTTTGGCTCAGCGGCGGCAGCGCGGCCAGCAGCGCGGTGCCCGCCTTTGCCTGGCGCAGTGCCTGCCAGGCGCCCTTGGTCTGCTGCGTCAGCCGCCCGTCCGGCTGGCCCGCGGCATAGCCCAGATCCGTCAGCTGCTGCTGCACGCATTTCACAAAGGGGTCAGCACCTGCAGGCGCAGCCAGGGTGGACAGCCCGAACGCCAGCCCCAGCGCCTGCACCAGCGGGCGGAAATTCCGGATCATTATTTGCCTCACTTGAAATATCAGCCGTTGAAAACAATTCAGGCCCCCAAAATGGGAGCCTGTCTCTCAGAAATGCAAGTGTTTTCCGGCGGATGCCGGGACGTCAGTGCACCGCAACCGGCGTCATGTCGTTCTGCCGGGCCAGCACAAAGGCCAGCTGCCGGTCGGCCACCAGCGCCAGCTGGCCGCCCTCGGCGTCGTGCACGGCATAGAGCAGCTCACGCCCGCCGGCATTCTCCTGCACGTCCTTGGGAAGATCTGCCACCGCAACCGCCTTCACATAGACGGTCCGGTCTCCGGCATCCTTGAAGTCAAACGGTGTATGCATTGCTCTTACCCCTTTCTGATACTGATTGTCTGAACCACGGTTTCAGGCCGCGCACGGGTCAGATCCACATGCAAAAGCCCGTTTTCCATGACCGCCTCGCCCACTTCGACGCCATCGGCCAGCACGAACATGCGCTGGAATTGGCGTGCCGCGATGCCGCGGTGCAGGAACACCCGCCCCTCGCTGTCGTCGCGCTGGCGGCCGCGGATCACCAGCTGGCGGTCCTCGACGGTGATCGCCAGGTCCTCTTCAGCGAAACCGGCCACGGCCAGGGTGATGCGGTAGGAATGGTCTGATGTCTGTTCGATATTATAGGGGGGATAGCCTTCGTTGCCCGATTTTGCCGAGCGTTCCAGGAGGCGTTCCAGCTGCTCGAACCCCAGCATATGCGGGTAAGAGCCCAAGGTTAGTTTCGACACGTTGTTCGTCCTTTATGCCAAAGCGACGTATGCGCGCGGCCCCGGTCCCGGCAGCCGCTTCCCCAAGAATATGGGAAGTTCTTTATGGATTCACAAGACCATGTGCCCATAGGTCTAGCGGAAAAGCCCTTAACGAAGTATCTTCACTCTCACTTCATTCATAAGCCCGATTGAGTCCCCCATGAATGCACCCACAGATGTGTCGATGAAGACGGACGAAGTCCTGAAGGTCGAGCTCGAGGTTTTCCGCAGGCAGCACCGTGATCTGGACGAGGCCATCGCCGCGCTGGAAGAGCGCGGCACTGCCGATCAGCTGACGATCCGGCGGCTGAAAAAGCAGAAGCTGGTCCTGAAGGACAAGATTGCCCTGATCGAAGACCGGCTGACCCCGGACATCATCGCCTGACCCCGCGCCGGTTGTCCGGCGCGTCTGCCCGTGCCTGAGCTGCACGGGGACAAGCTGCAGAACGCAGCGGTTTCACTTAGTTCAAACAGGGCCTCCCGCCCCTCTTCCGCGCAGGCAAGCTGCGACGGGAGGCGTTGGGCATGGCAGCGCGCCTGACGGCGCGCTGCGGCTGCGCTGTGCGGCAGGTGTCACAGATCCTTGCACAGCCGCAGCGCATCATAGACCGCCGCATGGATATTGCGCCCCGCCACCGCATCGCCTGCACGGGCCAGCCAGAATTTCCCAGCGGGGTTCACCTCCGCAAAGGGGCTGCAGCCAGCAATCATCTTCTGGTGATCGAGCTGCCCCAGATTGCGCGAGCCCGGCTTCAGTGCGTGGTATAATTCCTCAGCCGGGCTGACCCCGTGCTCCGAGACCACATGATCCGCCACCCTCTCCTGCATCTCTCCGGTCAGCACATGGCGCAAGGTGACACGCTTGCGGTTGCCCTCGGCGGCCACCGACACAGGCTCCAGCAGGCAGTCAAACACCACCCCCTGCCGCGCCAGGTCACGCAGGACCACGGCAGAGTTGGTCGGCCCCAGGTCATGCCCCGCCATCCGGTCCGGCGTTGCCAGCGTGACCGCGCAGCCCATTCGCGCCATCACATCGGCGCAAACCAGCGCCGCGTGATCGCCGACCTCGTCCAGCAGCAGAACCTCGCCAGCCACCCGCGCCTCGCCGGACAGCACTTCCCAGCTGGAAGTGACCAGATGCCCGCCCGGAATATCCAGCGGCTCCGGCCAGCCGCCGGTGGCCACAATCACTGCATCCGGGCTTTCCGCCAGCACATCCTCCGCTTCGGCATAAGTATTGAGGCGCACATCCACGCCCAGCCGCTCGACCTCCGAGATCAGCCAGTCCGCAACGCCCCAGATCTGCCGCCGGGTCATGCCCTTGGCCGCCAGTACAATCTGCCCGCCAAGCCGAGCGCTGGCCTCAAACAGCACCACCTCATGGCCGCGCTCTGCCGCCACCCGCGCGGCTTCCAGCCCCGCCGGGCCGCCGCCGGCCACCACCACCTTGCGCCGCACCTCCGCGGGTGCAATCACATGCGGCATCACCATCTCGCGCCCCGTCGCGGCGTTATGGCCGCAAACCGCGGGCTTGCCCTGATTGACCCGGTCGACGCAATAGCCCAGCGCCACGCAGGGCCGGATACGTTCTTCCTCGCCCTGGCGCAGCTTCTGCACCAGATAAGGGTCGGCCATATGCGCCCGGGTCATGCCGATCATGTCCGCCTGGCCTTCGCGGATGGCATGACGCGCAGTGGCAATATCGGCCACCCCGCCCGCATGAAACACCGGCAGATCCACCGCCGCGCGGATTGCGCCCGCCACGTTCAGATCCGGCGCCGCGGGCATCCCCATCGGCGCCACCCAGCCGGCAAGGCCAAGGTCATCATAGGGCGCCCCTGCCAGCACGTTCAGGAAGTCCACAGAACCGGTGGCGGCAATCTTCTGCGCTGCCTCAATACAGTCTGCCGCGCCGAGTCCGCCCTCGGTCAGCTCATCGCCGGTGACCCGCATGCCGAGGATCAGGTCCGGCCCCACCGCCTCACGCACCGCTTCCAGGACCTGCAATGTCAGCCGCAGCCGGTTGTCCAAGGAGCCGCCGTAGTCATCCTCCCGGCAGTTCACCAAGGGCGACAGGAACTGCCCCAAGAGATGCGAATGCATCAGCAGTTCAATTCCGTCAAACCCACCCGCCCGGCAGCGTTCAGCAGCGGCGGCGAAATCCTTGATAACGCGGGAGATATCCTCCATCTCCATCACCTTCGGAAACGCCCTGTGCGCCCGCTCCCGCCGCCCGGACGGCCCCAGCACCGGCAGCCAGTGGCCGTCGTCCCAGGCGGTGCGCCGGCCCATATGGGTGATCTGGCACATCACCGCCGCGCCATGCTTGCGCACCCCGTCCGTCAGCCGCTGGAACCACGGGATGATGCTGTCATCACCCGCATACAGCTGCCCGAACACAGACGGGCTGTCCGGCGCGATATTGGTCGAGCCGCCGATCATCGTCAGCGCAATGCCGCCCTTCGCCTTTTCCTCATGGTACAGCCGGTAGCGGTCCCGCGGATAGCCGCCCTCCTGGAACGAGGGCGCATGGGCCGTGCTCATGATCCGGTTGCGCAAAGTCAGGTGGCGCAGTTGCAGGGGCTGGAGGAGCGGGTCGGTCTGCTGGGTCATCAGGGAATTTTCCGGGCAAAATCTCCCCAGCACAAGAGCGGCCCTGCCAGCCCCCTGGCTTGCAGAAAACCGGCATCCGCCCGCCTCTGTTGCGACACCCTGTCCGCAGGCCGCAAAAACACCCTCTGACCGGATGGTCAAAGCCGGATTTTCCCTTTAGGAGCACTGCAATTTTGCCCGCACCCCAGCAACACCCCGGTCCGGGCCTGCGTAAACACCTGAGATAAGAGCGAGACCATGACCGCCACCAGCGACCCCGCCGACGCGCCCTCCGCCCCCGGAACCGATTACAAATTCACCCCGAAACAAGCCCTTGTCGGCGCCCAGATGCTGTTTGTCGCCTTCGGCGCGCTGGTGCTGGTGCCGCTGCTCACGGGCCTTGACCCCAGCGTCGCGCTGTTCACCGCAGGCCTTGGCACGCTGATCTTCCAGATCGTCACCCGCGGCCAGGTGCCGGTGTTCCTGGCGTCCTCCTTCGCCTTCATCGCGCCGATCATCTATGGCGTGCAGACCTGGGGCATGGCCGCCACCACCGGCGGCCTCGCCGCTGCGGGCCTCTTGTATGTGGCGCTCTCCTTCGCCATCCGCGCCTTTGGCGCCGGCTTCCTGCACCGGCTGCTGCCGCCTGTCGTGGTCGGCCCCGTGATCATGGTGATCGGCCTGTCGCTGGCGCCGGTGGCGGTCAACATGGCCACCGGCCTCGCAGGCGACACCCAGGTGATGCCGCGCAATACCGCACTGCTGCTTGCCGCCATCTCGCTGGGCGCTACCATGCTGACGGCGATCCTCGGCCGCGGCATCATGCGGGTGGTGCCGATCCTTGCAGGCGTCGCCGCGGGCTACATCGCGGCGCTGGTGCTGGGCGCTGTCACCGGCGAAACCCTGGTCAACACCGCCCCGCTGGCGGATGCCCCCTGGTTCAAAGTACCGGGCTTTGTCGCGCCGGAATTCAACCTCGCCGCCATCCTGTTCATCCTGCCGGTCGCCATTGCCCCCGCGATTGAGCACTTCGGCGACATCATGGCGATCTCCAGCGTGACCAAGCGCGACTACATGGAGAAACCCGGCATCCAGAACACCATGCTGGGCGACGGCCTCGCCACCGCCGCCGCGGGCCTGCTGGGCGGCCCGCCCAACACCACCTATTCCGAGGTGACCGGCGCCGTCACCCTGACCCGTGCCTTCAACCCGGCAATCATGACCTGGGCCGCGGTCTTTGCCATTGCGCTGTCCTTCGCGGGCAAGCTCTCCGGTGCGCTGTCGACCATCCCGATGCCGGTGATGGGCGGCATCATGATCCTTCTGTTCGGCATGGTCACCGTGGTTGGCTTGTCGGTGCTCGCGAAACTGGGCGAGGCGCTGTCGGAGGCCCGCAACATGGTGATCATCTCCACCGTGCTGATCATCGGCCTCGGCGGGCTGACACTGCAGTTCGGCGAAGGTTTCACCCTTGCGGGCATCGGCCTGTCGGGTGTTGCCGGCCTGCTCCTCAACCTGATCCTGCCGCAGCAGCGGGATTGATTCCACCGCCTGCGCAGCCCCGGCGGCTGCGCAGGCAACACCTTGTCATGGCAGGTTGCATGACTCTCAGGACACCACTGCCTTTCGGCTCATGAAGCCCGGCAGCACCTCTGCGATAGCCACAAATTCGGGCCGGAACTTATCCAGAAGCTTTTTCATCGCAGCGCTGATTTCCTCAGCATCATGCACATCCCGGATCTCCAGCGTGTTGTTCTTCAGGAATTTTGAGTATCTCTTGCCCTCTCCGGCAGCCCCTTTCTGGAACCGGATCCGGCTCAAACCTTCAGAAGCGGCCACACCCTCAATCTCTTCGATCAATGCCTTGCGCGCGGCATGGTCGGACAACGGCCCGACTTCCGCAAACAGCCGTAACTGACCCTTGCTTCCGTCATCGCCCGGCACCAGCGCCAGCCAGCTGGTCAACGGAAACCCCATCCACCAGTTTTCGCAGCCCGGCCAGCTGCCGCCCCGACCCAATGCGGCGACCCACTCCTGCGGCAGAAAGCTCACACCGTCGCGGTGCAGGGCCCCAAAGCAAAAGACGCCTTTGCCGATTTTCTTTTCTTCCAGCGGCCCCGGACTGTCTCCGAACTGCTCATGCGCCGCCATTGCGAACTCCGATGCCGCACCATGCTCAATGACAAAATCCAGCACCTTCTTGTGGCTGCGGTACAATTCCCGCGCCAGTTTCACCATTTCATCGCGTTCCTTGCTCATGCCGGTCGCTTCCTGCAAAATTTCTATGTAGTGGGTCAAAAACGTGCTGATCTCGGGCCGCAGAAGATAGGCCTCCTGCTCCAGAAAACGCGATAGGAAAGTGCAGATCTCGCCATAGCCAATCGGCACATAGTCGTGGTTGTCAAAGGCCTCATCGCGCAGCGTCAGGAACACGCCCTGGATCTGCAAGTCCTCCTGCGTTTTGTAGACACCGCGGACTTTCCTCATGTAATTCGCAAGCTGGTCCCCGTGCAATTTGCTGTCGAACTTGTTTTCAATGACAAAAGCCCAGCGGTTGCGCTCGCTCAGAATGAAAATATCGATGTTCAGCCATTCACAGCGCACTTCGGCATCGCGCATATCTGCCTGCGAAATCTCCAGCGCAGTCGGCCCTGCCGCCAGGCTGCTGCCGCGGTAGGCCTCCGCGAGAAAGACCTTCAGGAACCGGTCGCCCAGACCATGCGTTTCGCTTGGATCCAACAGCCAGGCAAGTATCGCAGAATGGCGGATTTCCATCCGTTCCATCTTCATGACCCGGATCGGGTTGAACCGGTTCAGATAGGCTTCGATCCGTTCCAGGTGCTCATTGTTCACGAACAGCGCTTCCAGCGCGCCATGCGATGGCATCTGGTCTTTGGTTTGCATTGGTCAAATTACCCTCAATTAAAATCGGTCTGCCCAGAGAAATGATCAATCGGAGCCAGGCACATTTGGCTCCCCTTACCTCTCCTCCGGCTTCAAATGCCGGATGCGCGCCACATGCGCCGCAATATCCTCGCGGCTGAACTTCGAGTGCCGCCGCTTCACTGACGCCGGATGGTTCCCCAGCCCCAGCTTCAGCGCCTCCCGCCAGGCCCGTTTGGGCCGGACCGGGCGCGGCGCAAAGCCGCCGCCGCAGGTCGGGCAAACATTGTGCAGCACGCGCGCCACGCATTCCGCACAATAGGTGCACTCATAGCTGCAGATCCGCGCATCCGCAGCCTCCGGTGGCAGATCCTTGTCGCACAGCTCGCAATTGGGGCGCAGTTCCAGCATTTTGCTCTCCTCATTCAGCCGCCCCCGTGCCCCGCTTGCCGGTGGCCCGCAAGCCCCGCCACAGCCACACGCGCCGCGCCTGGGCGCGGCGCCACGCCCAACCGCGGGGGCGGTGCAGCTTGCCTGCATTCCCGCGCGGGCGGGAGCCGCCCCCTCCAATCC